>JAKEFC010000088.1 GCA_022616235.1 Planctomycetota bacterium | reverse complement strand
GCTGGGAAAGTTGCTCGACCGCAAGGTCGGTGGCAGCTCTTCGGCGGAAGTGCCGCCGCTCCACGTCACCGCCGAGCGATGCCGTGCCGGGAACGTGCGGCTCCTGCTCGCCGCCTGCTTCACCCAGGACGGGGACCCCGAGGCGCGGGCGAGGATCGATGGGATGCTGGATCTGGCTCGTGGATCGCCGGGAGCGCCCGAGCCCGGCTTCGTCGCGGTCCGCTCCCCCGCGGACTTCGCGACCTTGCCAGCCGGCACGACCGGGATCTGCATCACGATCGAGAACTCCCATGTCTTGGGGGACGAACCCTCGTTGCTCTCCGACTGGCGGGAGCGCGGCGTGCGCGCGATCGGCCTCACGTGGAACGGCGCGAATTCGCTCGCCTGCGGCGTGCACGCTCCGGCCGCCGGCGGCCTTACCCCGCGCGGGCGCGACGTGGTGCGCGAGGCCGTGCACCTCGGAGTCGCGATCGACCTTTCTCACCTCGCCCCGCGCGGCGTGGCGGAGGTGCTCGCGACGGGCGCGAGCATTCTCGCCACGCACTCGAACGCCCGCGCCGTTTGGGACCATCCCCGCAACCTGACGGATGAGCAGCTCCGCGCGATCGCGGCGTGCGGTGGAATCGTCGGCGTGAACATCTATCCTCCGTTTCTCGCCGCGCCGGGGGAGGCGAGCCTCGGCGCCGTGGCGCTCCATGCCGCCCACATCGCGGAGGTCGCGGGTTCCGATCGAGTCGCCTTCGGATCGGACCTCGATGGATTCGAGCCGCTGCCTCCGTGGTTCGAGGGCTACGCGGCGCTGCCGCGGCTCGCGGCGGCGCTGGCCGCCGCCGGATTCACGGAGGAGCAAAGGGCAGGATTTCTCGGGGGGAATTTCCTCGCTTGGTGGCGCTCAGCCCCGGCCTGATGCGCGGCCGCCGAAGCGCCCGCGCAGGTCGTCGATCTTCAGCGGGTCCAGGGGGGCCCAGCGCCGAGAGCGAATCCTCCCGCGGATGGTCTCGGCCGCGTAGACGACGCTCGTGACGTGGGCGCCGTCTCCGCGGAAGACGTGGATGCGATTCCTGCGGCCGCGGACGATCACGGTGCCCTCCTTGCCGTCGAAGAAGAAATCTGCGTCGCGCGCGGCGAGGGCGTCCGCGACGGCGCTCCCGGTGGGTCGATCCGGATCGAGGCTGCGAAGCTCGGCATGGCGCGTGCGGCGGCCGCGCTGCCGCAGAAGCTTTTCGAACTGAGCGGGCGCGTCCTCCAGGACGCGTGCTGCGCGCGCTCGAAATTTGCGTGCAGGCGGCCGCGCCCCGCCCCTCCTCGACTCCAGGAGGTCGTGATCGAGCTTGCGCGTCTCGGCGCGCAGGCCGCGCAAGAATCGCGAGAGCACCGAGACCTGCCGCCCTTCGACGAGCGCGGTGAGCGCGTCCGGGGCGATCGACCCGGCGATCACGTTCAGGTGGTACGCGGCGTCGCCCGGCGCTGGGTGCGATTCGATGAGTTGGATCGTCAGAGCGATGCGGCGCTCCGCCCCGGCGACGGATGGGGGAAGCGGGAAGTAGCCGCATGCGAGCTGGCCGACGATGTGATACGGCGTGTAGCGCTTCCCGAAGTCCGCGAGCAAGTCGCGCACCAGCATCGCCCCCGGATTGTGCACCGCGAGCGGCTCCGCGCCCTCTTCGAATAAGCGCGCGACGCGCGGATCCTTGTGCGCGAGCAGCCACGAAGCGAAGTCGCCCCATAGCGGCTTGCCCGTGGGATCGTACCCCGTGAAGACGGCGCGCGGCTCCGCTGGCCGGGAATGCTCGCAGACCGGCGCGCGGCACCAATGGCAGTACACGTGTCCCTGCTCGAAACCGAGCGGCGCGGAACCGAGTTTGGCCGCCGCCTCGGCGAGCTTCGCCTCGACCGCGCGGACGAATCGCTCCTCCGCCGCCCGCGATGGGGGAGCGCCGGGATGGAATTCGAAGTCGACCGCGACGGCGAGTTCGGGCGGCATGCGGGACCGCGCGGGGAGGAGCGACGCGATGCGCGCGCGGATCCAGTCATCCGCCGCGCGGTACAGGCGCGCCAGCGCCGCTTCCGTAGGCGGCGTGGGGTCTTGCGGGCGACTGGGACCGGCCAGTGGGTTCATGGTTCTTCTCCGCGATGTGGGAGCAGGCTGGGGCGCAGATCTTACACCAACTCCGGCTCGGGCGCGTCCGTCGCGGGCGATGGCGAAGCTTCTTGCGCCGGCATTTGCCCGCGCATAATCTCCGCGCCACGCCGATTTCTCCGGAGAGCGTGCGCCGGCGGCGGCACCTGCCGGCAAAGGGGGAGGCAATCATCACACGCCAGCGCCGCGCGCTACCATTCCTCTTGTTCGCGATCGCGCTCCTCGCTTCGCGCGCGGACTGCGCGCGGGGGGAGGACGCCGGCGAATCCCTTCTCGAAGCGGGACTCGCGCTCGCCGCGCGCCATGGGCTCGCCGAAAGCGAGATCGCGTTCTCGATCGTCTCCCGCGAGGGGATCTTGGCGGCGCACCGCTCCGAGGAGCCGATGCCTCCGGCCTCCACGCTGAAGCTGGTGACCGCCGCGGCGGCGCTCGACTCCCTCGGTCCAGACTTCCTGTTTCGTACCGAGCTGTGCGCCTCGCGACGCGCGGTGGACGGAGTGCTCGCGGGGGACCTCATCGTCGTGGGGCGCGGAGACCCTTCCATCTCGGGGCGCGACCACGGCGGCGATCCCTTGGCGCTCGTTCGCCCGTGGGCCGCTTCCCTTCGCGAGCTTGGAATTCGGCGCGTGGAAGGGAAGCTGCTCGGCGATGATCTCTACTTCGCGGGCGCGGCGATCCACGACGACTGGCCGGAGGATCAACTCCATCGCTGGTACTGCGCACCGTCCGCCGCGTTGAATCTCAACGACAACTGCGTCGATGTGATCCTCACGCCGCGGCCCGAGCCCGGGCAGGGCCGCATCGAAATCGCGCTGCGGCCGGAGATCCCGCTTTTTTCGGTGGAAAACGCGCTCGTTCCCGTGCGCGAGGAGCGCAAGCATCGGTTCTCGCTCGAGAGAGCGCCTGGCAGTTGGCGGATCCGCGCGGCGGGAAGATTCCTCGTCACGGCGCCGGAGCGCGTCGAGTGGGTGACGGTTCCCGATCCGACGCTGGCGTTCCTGTCCGCGCTCCACGCACTCTTCGAGGCGGAGGGGGTCGAGGTCGAAGGAGGATTCGCGCGGGCCCCGTGTCCGAAGGAAGCTCTCATCATCGAAGAGATCGAGCGGCCGCTTCGCCAGCTCCTCCCGGCATTGCTCTCGCGCAGCCAGAATCTCTACGGCGATTGCATGCTCCGTGCTCTCGGTCGCGAATCAGGAGGCGATGGCAGCTTCGCGAGCGGCGCGGGCGCGGCGCGCCGATTCCTCGCGCGGCTCGACCTCGGCGCCGAGTGCTACGAGATCCGCGATGGCTCCGGGCTCTCGGCTCGGAATCGCTTGAGCGCGCGCGCCCTGACATCGTTGTTCGCATATGCGAGCGAAAGAGAGTGGTGGGCGCCGTTTCGAGATGCCCTCGCGGTGCCGGGCGGCGACGGCACGCTGGAGCATCGATTTCGCGGCTCGCCGATCGCGGACGCCGTGCAGGCCAAGACCGGCCACACATCGGGAGTGGCAACCCTCGCCGGTTTGCTCCGCACGCCACGCGGCGATGTCCACTTCGCGCTTTTCTTCCACGGCAAGCCGAGCGCCGTTCCGGCCGCCCGCGAGTGGCAGGAAGACTTCCTGGAGGCAGCCGCCTCCCGCGCCGGGGTCGCGGAAGCGATCTCGCGTTGAGGCTGGCGCATCCCTTGTAAACTCTCCCTAACGGATCTGGCCTTGCAAACGGCGTTAGGCGACCGCAAGCTCCCGCGTAAATGGAGTGCGGAGAGGCCGTGGCCCCATGTGTGGCTACGGTCATAAGCCATGTACTGACTTATATTAATGGCTACCTCCATTGCGCACTGGCTCGGCGGCGCGCTCCCCACCGGCTACTGATCGCGCATTGCTCGCACCGTACTCCCGCCGCTCCGGGCAAAAGTTTGTAATGTCCAATTTACAGTCGGCTCGCTAGGATTACCCCGTCCGGCCTGGAGCGCACGAGCGCCCCCCGCGCGCTATTCCGGCGCAGCGCGGGCGCATTGGCGGCGATCGCGGCGCGCCCGCGCTCGCGGTGCCTCGCCGTCACGCGAACGGCACTTCGGAATCGAGATTCTGCATGGAGCATGGCGAAGCGGACACTCCGATACGCCTCATCGTTCGCGAGAACGGTCAAGAGCGCACGTTGGAGCTATCCACGAAGGTCATCACCATCGGGCGCTCCAAAGAGAATCAGATCGAAGTCGAGGACATCTCCAGCTCGCGACGTCATTGCCGTCTCGCGCAGTCGAATGGTTGTTGGGCAATCGAAGATCTCCAAAGCCGCAACGGCACGCTCGTGAACGGCATCCTCGTTCGCAAGAAGGAGCTGCAGCCCGGCGACTGCATCGAGATCGGCAAGACGAGAGTCTACTTCGAGCGCGTGCCGACCGAGAGCTTGCTGCAATCGCACCCCGCCGGCGCCACGATGCTCCTGCCTACCGACTACTTCATGGAGCCGATCACGGAGCCATTGGAGAAGAGCCAGAAGATGATGAAGCGGGAGCGAGAGATCTTCCTGCGCCTGCAGGAAGTGTGCAAACGCCTCTGCGACACGGTCGTGCTGAATCAGCTCCTCGACATCATCATCGACACGGTCCTCGAGATCACCGGAGCGGAGCGCGGATTCATCATTCTTCAAGAGGGCGGCGAACTCCGGATCCGCGCCTCTCGAAACATCGACAAGGAAGCGGTGAAGAAGGCGGAGGTGAAGGTCAGCCATTCGATCACATCGCATGTGCTCCGCACGGGGCGCCCCGTGCTCGCCGGCGATGCGCGCTCCGACCAACAGACCCGCGAATTCAACTCCGTGCGCGACCTGCGGCTGGAGTCGGTGCTCTGCGTTCCGCTCCGCTATCGCGGAGCGAACATCGGAGTCATTTACGTCGACAACCGCTTCGAGAGGAACGCCTTTCATTCGAACCAGTTGCGGTTCATCGAGTTTCTCGCGGACCAAGCGGCCATCAACATCGAGAACGCGCGGTTGTTCGAGGAGAATCGGCGCATTCAAGATGAGCAGCGCAAGGCGATCGAAGATCGCGAGACGATCGGCCGGCAACTGCAAGAAAAGCTGCTCGCGAGCGAGGCGACGCTCGATGTCGTGAAAGAAGTGCTGTCTCGCAAGTCGACCCACAACTTCAAGTACAACTACAGCTCGATCATCACGAAGAGCCCGAAGATGTATCAGCTCTTCGAGATGATCGACAAGATCATCGATACCGATGTGCCGGTCTTGATCCAGGGAGAGAGCGGCACCGGCAAGGAACTAGTCGCGAAAGCGATCCACGAGCAGGGGAAGCGGGCGCAGGGACCGTTCATTCCGCAGAACTGCGCCGCGATCCCTCCGAATCTGCTGGAGAGCGAATTCTTCGGCCACGTGCGCGGCGCTTTCACCGGCGCGGTGCAGAACAAGAAGGGACTGTTCCAGGAAGCCGACGGCGGCACGCTGTTCCTGGATGAGATCGGCGACATGAGCCTCGACTTGCAGACGAAGCTCCTCCGCGTGATCGAAGATCGGCGGATCCGGCCCGTCGGCGGCAAAGATCTCGTGGAGGTGGACGTGCGCATCATCTCGGCGACCAATAGGCCGCTCAAGGAGATGATGGAACGCAAGCAGTTTCGCGATGACCTCTTCTATCGCCTCAACGTGCTCAACGTCGTGCTGCCGCCGCTTCGCGATCGGCGCGACGACATCCCGCTGCTCGTCGATTTCTTCTTGACCAACATCAGTCTCCGCACCGGGCGGCCCAAGCCGCAGGTCGATGGCCAAACGCTCTACCACTTGATGCAATATCACTGGCCCGGCAACGTGCGCGAGCTGGAGAACGAGATCGAGAGGATGTTCGCGCTCGCGGGCGATGTGATTACGACCGAACTGTTGAGCGCGGCGCTCCTCGAATCCGGGGAGCCTCGCCGCCGCAGCATCACGACGCAGGGAACGCTGAAGGAAGTGCTGACCTCCCGCAAGGAGGAGTTGGAGCGGGAGGTGATCGAGCGATCGCTGGAGGAATTGGATTGGAACAAGAGCAAGACGGCGAAGGCTCTCGGCGTTTCGCGTCCGACGCTCGATCAGAAGATCGACAAGTACAAGCTGAAGCGGCCCGTCAAGCCGCCGAAGGGGGAGAGCTAGGCCATGCCGAGGCTGCTCGTGGACGAACTGGGAGAACGGCGCGTCGTCGATCTGGGAGATGGGGCGGTCACCGTCGGCCGCGCCCGCGACGCCACCGTGATGATTCGCGACGCGAAATCGTCGCGCCACCACTTGAGGATCGAGGGCAATGGACCCGGATACTTCGTCGAAGATCTGGGCTCCTCGAACGGCACCCTCCTGAACGGCAAGGCGACGCGGCGCGCGCCGCTCGCGCACGGCGATGTGATCCACATCGGCGAAGTTTCCATCACCTACATCGATGAGCGCGCTCCGGCGGCGGGGGCACCGGAGGCGCCGGCCGCGATTGCGGTCGCGGCGGCACCCGCCGGGATCCTCGAGGAGCCGGCGGCGGCGGCGCCTGAATCGCCGGTCCTCGTCGTGCAGGCCGGGGAGCGCGCCGGCGAGCGCGTTCCGCTCGCGAAATCGCCATTCAGCATCGGCAGGAAGCCCGAGAACGATCTGGCGCTCGGCGACAACCGCGTCTCCGGCGTCCACTGCCGCATCGTGCGCGAGGGACCGCGCTGGTACGTGGAGGACCTCGATTCCGGGAACGGCGTCCTCGTGGGAGGGAAGCGCATCAAACGCCAGCCCCTCCACAACGGCGACGTCGTGGCGCTCGGCACGACGGAACTCCGGTTCGAAGGAGTCCCGGCGGCGACGGCGGCGCTCGGAGCGAGCCCCAGCGTCATTTTGCACGGCGTCGACAGCTCGGAGATCAGCGAAGATGAATTGTCGCGGCTCGCGGTGCGTCACAGCGAGGAGCGCGAAAGTCCGCTGCAAGCGCTTTGGACAGGGATCTTCATCCTCTCGTTTCTCGCGATCCTCTATCTCACCTACGACCTCGTTTCGACGCACCTCCGCAGGGAGGGCGCGCGCCTCGACCCCGCGAGCTTGCTGGCGATGAATCCCTCGTTCGAAGACGCGAGCGCCGGCGGAACGATTCCGGGCTGGAGCGTCGATCCGCGTGGCGACGCGGCGAAGTTGCTCGCGCTCGCCGAGCCCGGGCTGCCGGATGGCAAGCAGGCGCTGCTCGCGCGCGGCTCCGGAGGGGTCCTCGGCTTCACGCGGGTGGTGAGCGAGCAGAGAATCGTTCCGGCGAGCGACGATGCGCTGCGCCTTTCGGGGATGGTGCGCAGCCGCAAGTTCCGCGGGGCGGGGCTCGAGCTGATTTGGGTCGCGGGGACCGGCGCCACGGAGCGCGTGGTGGTCGAAGCGGTTTCGCCCCTCATCGAACCGCGCCCGACCTTCACGCCGTTGAGCATCGTCATGACACCCCCGCCGCTCCGCGAAATCACGGCGTGCAGGGTGGCGGCAATCGGCATCGGCGACGGCGAGCTGGAAGTCGACGGTTTGGTCCTGAAGCCGGAAGCCGGAGTCGAGAGCGAGCCCTGCTTCTTGGCGAGCGCGGGCGAGCACCCTGGGATCGGAAAGATCCGCCTCGACTTCCGCCCCGATGGCAGCTTCAGCGTGATGCAGGGCTCGCAAGTCCCGATTGCTTCGCTGCGCGTCGCCGCCCGCGAAGCGGGGAAGTTCCCCTTCGGCCAACTCCTCGCCTTCAATGCGGATCCGCCCCGCTTGCGCGAGAACGGCATCGTGCGCGGGACCTTCGCTTTCCAGGAGGGGCGCGCGCTGATCGCGAGCTTCGAGGAGAGCGCGCAACAACTCGGCGAGAGCATTCGCGTGACTTGGCGATTGATCGAGGGGGCGCTGCCCAGCGGCGACTCTCGCTGCGCGCTCATCGTCGAGTTGGATGCGCGCGCGGCGCTCGGCTCGATGACCGCGTTTCGCGGCGGCGAGCTGGCCGGGAGTGGAAGCGGGCCCGCGTTGCTAGACGGCAAGATCGCGGATGAATGGATCATCGGCGAACGCGACAATCAGGTCGTAGTGTCGTTTTCGCAGCCTTTGCGGATGGAGGCTCTGCCGCCGCCGCTCTGCCGTGGCGTGCCGACCATCGCGCTCGTTCTCGATGACCCGCTTCCGGATCGCGCGCTCGAGATCCTGCTCGGCGCCGCTTCGCCGCAAGAGGAGTCGCGAATCCGGTCCCTCTTTGCCGCTGCCGATGCGGCCCGCAAGGAAGGCAAGGCCTGGCGCGCCATCGAGATCCTGGCGGCGCTGGATCAAGAATTCGCCTGGCGCGAGGACGTGAACGAGCGCACCAAGGGGATGCGAGCGGATTTGGAGGAGGAGGGCAAGCGCCTGCGCGAAGAGCTTGCGGGACTCGCCAAAGACTTCGAGCGGTTTCCAGATTCTCCGGTGCGACCGGTCTTCCTGCGCCGCGCGGAAGAGGCAGCGCGCGCCTTTCGCGGCACCGAGACGGGCCGCGTGGCAGAGAGCTTGGTGGCCGACATCAAGGCGAAGACGCGCGAGGACGAAGCGCGGCGGTCGCGAGAAGATGCCGGTGCACTGTACCTCCGCGGCAAGAGCTACTTCGATGCGAAGCAGGACGGACTCGCGCGGCTGTACCTGGAATGGGTAGTCGCCGCATTCCCCGACACCAACGAGGCGCAACAGGCGCGCGAGCTGCTCGAGCGCGTGCAGGAACGAAAGCGACGCTTGTGAAAGGGTCGGTATTGTGTCTGCCAACGTAACTGCCATCGATTGCGGAACTACCGCTTGCCGTGGATTGTGGCTGCGCGGCGCCCCGGGAAACTGGGAAGTCATGCACGCCGTCAGTCTGCCGCGGGACGACGATGAACCGATGATCGGCGCGGTGTTGAAGTCCCTCAAGGACGCGCGCGCGCCGGTCGCCGCGCTCACGCTCGGGGTCTCGGGGCGCGCGGGGACGCTGCGCTACAACCTCCTGCCGCCCGTGCCGGAGTGGCGCCTAGAGCTCATCGTCAAGTACGAGACGGAGGAGCTGGCCGGAAAGGCGGGAGAAACGCTTTCGTACGCCTATCGCAAGCTCGACGTTCCCGAGAGCCAATCGGAGGACGTGGTTCTGCTCATGGGCCTCGGCAAGGACTCGCTCATCGAGCCGGCGGTGGCGGAGATCGCTGCGCGCGGGGGGAGGGCGCGGCTCGCGCTGCCGAACACGCTCGGGCTCTACCATGCCTACCGGCGTTTGCGTCGCGCCGCCGCGGACGAGACGGTGCTGCTCGCAGACATCGGCGCGCTCGAGACGCACATCGTCCTTGCAACGGGCGAGCGGCTGCTCTTCGCGCGCACCGTGAACTACGGCGGCACGCAGATCGACGAAGCGATCGCGAGCGCCCTCGGGATCAAGGTCGAGGCGGCGCGAAAGCTCAAGGAAGGGATCGAGGCAGGGCGCGCGCCACAGCATCTCGTCGACAGCGCCCAGAGCGCGATCCGCTCCGCGTTGGGGCAGCTCCTTGCGGTCTTGCAGTCCTCGATCACGTTTTGCCGGACGCAGGTCAAGATTCCGTCCATCACGATTCAACGCGTCTACCTGAGCGGCGGGGCGACGCGCCTGCCGCAGCTCGCTTCGTTTCTGCGCGATGGACTAGGCCTCGCGATCGAGATCCTGAGGCCGCAGCTCGCGGGTAAGCCGCTGCCCGGCGCGACGCAAGAGTGGGTCACCGCGTTTGGCCTCGCGGTAGCGCAGCTCGACCGCGATCGCGTCACGCTCGACCTGCTCCCGCCCGCCGCGCGCAAGGTTCGCGATTTTCGCGAGAAGACGCGCTTTCTCATCGCGGCAGGATTGGCGCTCGGGATCGGGCTCGCGCTCTCCTTCGGCGTCGCACTCTATCAACGCCACGTCGTGGAGGCCGCCCGCGAGCGCGTGAGCGACGACGAAGCGCGGGTGCGCCGGCTCACGGCGGACTTCGAGCGCGCCCGCGCGGAGAACGCCGTGATGAACGCGAAGTACGAACGCCTCTTCCGGGAGCTTACGCCGACCCGCTTCACCGCGCAGCTCCTCGCGGCGCTGCGCACGGACACGCCATCCGCGATCTCGATCGACGAGCTAACGACCGTGCGGGCCGAGGTCGACGGCGCCGTCGGCTTCGAAGTGGTGATCCGCGGGAAAGCCGACAACGCTGAACGAAAGGCGATTCCGTACCTGGAAGCGCTGCAGAACCAGCTCGCCCGCCTGCCGGGCGTCGAGCGCGTGAAGGTGAACCCGGGAGAGCTGGATCAGGGGTTCCGCCCCTTCGAGCTGGTGATCTCTCCCGACCGGCGCATGCCGGAGCGAAAGGACGGCGGCAAGGATCGGAGGTCGCGGCCGTGAGCACGAAAGCGCTTTGGGCGAAGCACCGCCGCTTCATCATGCAGGTCTTCGGCGGCCTCGCCGCTTTCTTGGTGCTGCTGTCGATCGCCCAGGGCTGCGCAGACATCGACGACGACGCGCAACTGCTCTCGCGGCGCGCCGCTGCGATCGAATTGCAGCTACGGACGCTCGACACGGTGTATTCGCCGGCCAAGCAGGAGCGCGCCGTGCTCGGCGACCGCGAGCAGTCGCTGCTCGGGGCGCTGGCGCTGAGCGCCAAGGTCGCCGTCGAGATCGCGGCCGATGAAGAGAAGTACACGACTCACTTCCACGAACAGAAGGAAAAGGTCTACAGCAGCTTCGCCGATCGCGCGAATCGGGTGGGATTGGCCCATCCGCCGCAAAAGGAAGTGAGCTTCGACGAGCATGCGGATCTGACCCCGCAAGAGTGGAAGGACCGCTATCTCCAGCTCGAGGTGCTGCGCCGCGTGCTCGACGCCGCCATCGAGCAGCGCGTGCGCAAGATCGAGCGGATCGCTCCCGGCGCCGTGGAGTTCGAGAAAGTGCCGGGCGTGACCGATCGCGTGCTCTTGCGCTATCCGGTGACGGTGGAGTTGCGCGCGACGTTTCAGTCGGTGCTCGGGTTCTTCGACGGCTTCCAGAAGGACAAGGAGTTTCTCTCCGTCGAGATCGCGAGCTTGAAACCGGCGGAGGAGGATCCCGCCGCTCTCGTCGACGCGACGATCGTCTTCGTCGGCATCGACTTGGGAGCGCCGCGGGAATCGAAATCCGGGCGCGACGGGCGCTCGACGAGAAGGATCGGCCGATGAACTGGAACAAGGAGAAGGCGGTGTTTGCGGCGGCCGCGGGCCTCGCGACGCTCACGGTGTTTCTCGCCGCCGGGACGTTGCTCCGCGGAGTGCCGGAGATTCCGCCGACCTCGCGCGAGGTGGAGGTTCGCAGCGTGAGCATGCCTCGCGAGGTCGCCATCCCCTGGACTTCGATCGAAGTAATCGCGGCCCCGCGGAATCCGTTCGCCATGGTCACCGACTGGCGCGGCGCGGCGCCGGATCCGCTGCCGAGGCCGCACGTCGAGCGCCTTCGCGCGCGGGTGCCGTTGCCGCCGGCCGTCAGCGACTCCACGATCGCACGCTGGCCGCGGGAGAAGACGCCTCCCGTGCCTCCCGAGGACGAAGCCCCTGCTCCGAAGGAGGAGAAAAAATGATGCCGCGAAGCGCGCGCCTGCTGCCGCTCTTGGCCCTCATCGCCGCCGCTCCGAGTCTCGCGGGAGCGCCCCCCGCGGAGCCGCTATCCCTCATCGATCCGCTGATCGCCGCCGACGTCGAGCTGCAAGTTCGAAAGTGGGACCGCATCACCATCGCGGCGACCGGCAAGACCATCGAGTGCCGCGTCATCCAAGAGGATCAGGAGCGCCTGACCTATCGGGAGATCGGCGCGGATGGGCAGCCCGTGCGGAGCAACGCGACGCTGAGCTTCAAGGAAACTCCGTTGTCCGTGTTGCGCGCGAACTCCGCGCCCGATGTCTACAAAGGGCTGAAACGCAAGTTGAGCTTTGCCATCGACAACGTCGAGCATCACGCCCAATTGGGTCTATGGTGCTTGCGCCCCGAGGTGCAACTCGAAACGGAGGCGCGCCAGCACCTGATGACCGCGCTCGTTCTCGAGCCCGGGCGCGCGAACCTGTACGACCCCGCACTGGCTCTCTTCGAGAAGCAACTCGTCCAGCAGAAGACCCCCGCCGAGGTCGACGCGGAGATCACGATCTGCCGCGCGGGGTTCCAGGCGGGGATCGCCCGCCTGCGGCTCGGATTCCGGGCGGCGACGCTCCTCGAGGCGCTCGGCGACAAAGCGGGGGCGCTCCACCTCTTGGGGCAGCTCGACGACCTGCGCGCGGATGAGTTCGCCGCCGCGCCGCCTTTGGTTCAGAAGAGCCAGGACCTGCGCGCGCGCCTGCTCGCGGAGTGCGGGCGCCGCGAGGAGGCGCGGAAATACGTCGCGAGCATCGTCGGAGAGCGCGAGGGGGCCGGAGCCGTCGCGCTCTGGCTCACGCAGGGATCGTGGCTGCTCGAGGACCTGGCCGCCGGGCGCGGCGAGGCACGCCAGGAATTGCTCGCCCTCGCGGAAAAGCTGCTCGCGCACCCGGCCGCGAAAGGCGATGCGCACGTCCTTCGCGGTTGCCTCCACATGCTGTGCGACGATGTCGCCGCGGCGGAGAAGGACTTCATCGCGGCGGCCGGACTCGGCGCGATCGGAGCCGAGCAACTGGTCACCTACGCGCTGAACTACGCGCGCGCGGGCAAGTTCAAGAAAGCGGAAGAAGTCCTGCTGCAAGTGCGCAACGCGCCGTCGGTGCAGATCGATTACCGGCTGGCGAAAGCGTATCTCTTGCGCAGCCAGGGGTACGACCAGGAAGCCGCCGGCCTCATCGCGGAAGCGGCTTCCCTTCCGAACGCATCGTGGCAAACGCGCCTGGCGCACCTCCAGAGCCTGAGCGGCGGTGCGGCCGGCGGCGTGCCCGAAGCGGAAGCGCAGCGCTACTTCGCGGACTACATGCGGCTGCCGGTGGCGTTCGCGGAGGGGTCGCTGCTCCTCGGCGAGCAGGCGCTGCGGCAGGAGGATGGCGCCGCGGCACGGCGCTGGCTCTCCTATGCCGCGAGCGTCTTCGAGAACGACTTCGAAGCGCAGATCCTCCACGCTCACAGCCATCTGCTCGCGGGCGGCGACCTCCTCGAGGCGCGCAAAGCGCTGTCTACGGCCGTGACGCTCGAGCCCGGCAACCTCGATGTCCTCAATGCGCTCGGCTGCCTCGAATATCGCGAGGGCAATCTGCCGGCGGCGCGGCGCCACTTCGACACCGTGAAGACGACCTTCCCGGAGCGCGTGGTCGACGAGGGTCCGCATCCGCCGGCGCTCGCTTACGCCCTCAGGGGGCTCGCGCAGGTCGAGGCGGCGATGACGGAAGAGGTCTGGCTCGACACCTTCGAGCGGCCGAACGGCGAGCAGGTGCTCAACAACTGGCTGGAGCAGGAGCGGTTCGGCGTCGCGATCGCGATCCAAGGCGAAGCGCTGGTCTTCGAAGGCGAGCAGAAGCATCAGGACCAACAGCTTACCGTCGTCCAACGCGCGCTTCCTGCGGAAAGGTTGAGCCGCTTCCGAGCGCGGGTGCGAATCAAGCAAGGCGCCCAAAACGTGCGCGTCGCGCTCCGCCTCGAGGAGAGCCAAGAGGACGCCCCGGATGGCGTCGTCATCTTCCGCGAGACGGATGGCACCCTCGGCTTCTCGCTGAATCGCGGCGGCGAGTCGCAAGTTTTCCTCCCCGCCGCCGAAGGAGCCGAAGAGGACAAGGAAAAGAAGGATTCCGGCGACGCGAACGATTTCGATCTCGCGCGCCTCTCCTGGCCCGATGACGGACTCGAGCACGAACTGGAGATTCGCGCTTTGACCGAGCAATCCGGCGCGGTCGACCTGTACTTCGACGGCGAGCGCCTGGCGCGGGGCGTGCAGGCGCCGCTCGGGCGCGGCGACGCGGAGATCCGCGTGGGGGTTTCGGGGCAAGCCGCGCTCGGCGCGCGCTATCGATTCGATGTGAGCCGCTTCGAGATCATGAAGAAGCGGCGCGAGACCAAGGAGAAGCAGCGCCACTAAGAACTGCGCCGGGGCCGCGGCACGCGGCCGGCGCAGGCGAGAGGATCGGATCGCATGACGAAACCGCGCCGGCTGTCGCCGGCCGAGAGCTACGCACGCGCGCGCCGCCGCACGGCCGCGGGCGGCTTCACGCTCGTGGAAGTGCTCGTGGTGATCGGGATCATCGTGCTCCTCGCCGGGATCGCGATGCCCGCGCTCAACCTGGCGCGCAAGCACTCCATGAAGAAGGTCGCGCGGACCGACATGAACGCGATAGCCGTCGCCGTCGGCGCTTACGAGAGCGACTTTGGGGACTTCCCTCCCTCCAGCTTGGAATTCCTCGAAGATGGGAAGTTCTCCTATACGGGCAATGGAGTGAACGCGGGGATCGAGAGCCTGGTCGCTTGTCTCACCACGCGTAGGAAGGGAGGCCCCTATCTCGACGAGCGCTTCCGCAACGAGCAGGCGCTTGCGAACACGGACAAGGACGCGCTCGTGGATTCTGCGTTGAAGGAGCACCTCGACTCCGAGCTATTAGAGGGCAGCGACGAGCTGTGGGAGCTGATCGACCCCTTCGGAAACCCGCTCGTGTACGTCCACTTCCGCGACTACACAGCCGGCTCCTTCGAGATCCTGGGCGGCAAGGACGGCGCCTTCAAGAAGATCATGGCGACTCCCGCGCGCTCCGAGGCGCTCGGCACCTTCCACAACAGCACCAGCTTTCAGATCTGGTCGCTCGGTCCCGACGGGAAGAACGAAGACGGGGGAGGAGACGATCTCGGCTCATGGCAATGAGAGCGCGCGCGCATCGCGGCACGCCCATCGGCGCGCCCACCGCCGGCTACACGCTGCTCGAGCTGCTCGTCGTCCTCGGGATCTTGATCGCGCTCTGCGGAATCTCCGCCGCGGTGTACGCGAAGCTGCGAACTTCTTGGCTGTTGCCCGCGGCGGCGTCGCAGGTCGCGAGCATCCTGCGCGCTGCTCGCAACTACTCGCTCTCGTCCGGGCTGCCGAGCCGCGTATTCTTGGAGCCGGCGCTCGGACGCGTGACGGCGTTCGGCTATGAACTCGTCGCCGGGTTCCACTTCGAAGATGTGCCGAGCGGCGGCGGCGATGATGGACCGCAGGGCATCCCGGAGGGGACGGCGATTCGCGGCGCCTTCAACGAGCGTGGCACGATCTTGGGCGAGGTGCACGCGGCTCCTGGACACGTCGGGCGCGGTCTGGACTTCGTGGACCGCGGCGCGGCGGTCGCCACCCCTTACCGCCCGAGCTACTTCTCGCCGCGCGGTTTCAGTCTGGAGGCCTGGGTCTTGTTCGATCTACCGCCGCCGCCGGCGAAGCAGAAGGCGCCGAAGCGGTCCAAGAAGGGCGCTTGGAGCGATCCGCGGCGCAACGACTTCTACGCGGTGCTCGCGCTGCGCGGCTGCTACGAGCTTGGCCTCCTCGGCGATGGCTCGGTGTATGTCGTCGCCGGCGACGAGGAGAAGGAGCACTGCCTGGCTTGGACACGCGCCGGCGAGGTGGTGCCGCGCCGGTGGACGCACCTTCGCGCGAGCTTCGATGGCCTGAGGCTGGAGATCGAAGTGGATGGGATCAGCCGCTGGTGGTGCCCGCGCGACTACGAGCTGATCGCCGAAGAGGACTGGCCGCCGCTGCCGGCGGCGCTGGTCGAGCCCGACGCCGACTCGTATCTCACGGTAAGCCGTCCGGACCGCATCTTCCGCGGGTTCATCGACGAGCCGAAGGTGAGAGTCGCGCTGCCGCCGCGAACCTACGATCTCGAAGCGGAGATTCGACTGCTCGGGGAGGCGACGACGATTCACTTCGACAGCCGCGGCTGCCTCGATCCGGAGCACCACAACACGCTCGTCACGGTGCGCCTGGCCGACCGTCGTGCGGATGGCGAAGAGGCCGCGCCGGCGGGGGTGACAGGCACGACAGGCACCGCCACCGACTCCGCGCCCGCGCCGGCACCCGGCGCGCGCGACAGCGCGGCGGCGGACGAGCGGCGCGAAGCGGCCGACGTGCTCGAAGCGATGGCCGAGTATCTGCGCAAGCGAAACGAGAGCGAGAACGCCGAGGCCGCTGCTGCTTCGGCGCTCCCCGCGAGCGCGGCTGCGGCGGGAGCGGAGGCGGCGGCGCGCGGCCGCATCGAGAAGATCATCGTGGACCCGATGGGAACCATTCGCAGGCAGGGACCAAGCTCCACCGACGAACGGTTGGAGCCGCAGCAAGCACCGGAACCTGGAGGAGCAAGCGGCGGCACCGAACCTCGCTCGGTGCCGCGGTCGGAGCGGCGCGCAGCGCGCGCCGCCGGATGAGAGACAGGTGATCGGAATGAAGACCGCATCTTCGCCGCGCAACGCCAGCCGCGGCATCGCGTTGATCCTGGTCGTGCTCGTGCTCGCGGCGCTGGTCGTGATCGGAACGCCCTTCGTGCTTTCGATGCGCCTGCAGGAGCAGGGGGCGATCAAGTCTCTCGCGGTCCGCCAAGCGGAGTACGCCGCGCTCTCGGCCCGCAACTTCACGGTAGCGAACCTCATCCAGACCCACCCGGCGCGGGAATCCGGCATGGTGACCGCCGCGACCTCCGCCGGCGGCAAGAAGGCGAAGGAATCGAAGAAAGACGGGGCCGCGGTCGTCGAACCGCCCGCGGCGCCGAATTCGAAGATCGATGACCTCGCTGAGCTCGAAGTGGACCTGTCGCGCATCGAGCTTTCGATCGACAAGGATGAGTGGCCGGAAGGTTTCGCGAAGGAGCTGGAGACGCGCGCGTGGAACGGCCAAATCCTCGATGCGCGCGTCGAGGATGAACAGAGCAAGGTGAACATCAACAGCGCTTCCGCTTCGTTGATCGGCAATCTGCTGGGTGGGAGCAATCTGAGCGAAGCCCTCGAAGGGCGCAGCGACGCGAACGAGATCGCGGTCGAGGACACGAGCGTATTTCCCGCGGACGAAGACCCGGACACGATCGATGGCGTGCTCGTGATCTTGAATCCGCAGCTCATGACCGTCGAAGCGATCTCCTATCGCGACAAGAACGAGAAGCAGCTCACTCGCTGTACGCGCGGCGAGTACTTCTCCTTTCCGCAAGATCATGAAGCGGGTTTCCCGATCTTCGATCTGCGAGGATTCAAGGTGTTTCTGCACCGCTACTACGACCTCGACGAAGGAGTACTCAAGAGCTTTCGCACTCCGCAGTCGATCCGCGAGATCGCGGAGTGGTCCGTCGTGCCCTACTTCCTCAAGAACCTCGCCGTGCTCGGGCTCAACTCTCGCAACATGAAGGACTTCGGCCTCACTTTGGAGCTGCTGCAGCGCGCGGGACTCGGACACGAGCTTCTGAAGCGCGACGAACCCAACGTGGACGAGAAGGAGTATCGCGCCGCGAAGCACAAGCTCGACGAGCTTGGCGTGCCGTCGGAGCTGGTGAAGCTCTTGGAGGACGCGCGCGGCAAGTCGGGGGTAATTCAGGGCGCGGAGGCCGCGGAGGAATTCCAGATCACGAAGGAGAACATCGTCCAGCTCCGCATGGGATTCGAAGCGTTCGCCAAGCCGTTCATCGACAAGCTCAAGACGCGCGGCAAGGCGTACTATCCGAAGGCGGTCGAATACTACAAGCAGATCTACAATTTGCCCGGCGCCGAGACTTTTACCGCGCGCGACTTCGAGCGCATCCGCGACTTGATCACGACGACTTCGGCGGTCGGCTCCGAGTGGAGCCCCGAGCAGATGGTGATCGGCAAGATCCAGTTGAACCCGCTCGTCGGCGTCCCGTCGCTGCAAGTCGCGCGCACCGATTGGTTTAATCCGGGAACGTTGGTGCGAATCCGCAGCATCAAGGACCCGAGCAAGGTGGAGTATCAACTCGCGTGGGTCGCCGTCCGCGTCGGCGTCGGCGGGCAGTCGCGCGGCAGGGGCGGAAACCTATTCCAGGGCGGCATCTACTTGAAAGGACCGCTCCGCTATTCCTACGACGAGCGCGAGGCGGTCGTGTCGTCGCTCTTGCGCCATCCCGTGAACATCAACACGGCGCCCCGAGCCGTGCTCGAAGCGATTTTGAAGGGCCTGCGCCCGACCACCTTCGCCCCCCCGGGGCAGGCGGCGAACGCGCCCTACGTGAGCAGCTTGGAAGCGAAGCGCCTCATCGACTACTTGATCGCGGAGATGCCGATCGTGGGCTTCCACCATTTCCGCATGCTCATCGAGGAGGCGGCCGCCCGCGAGATCATCCATGATGACGATGTGCGAACGATCCTCACGAACGCGCTGAACCCGAACCACCCCTCGGTCGGCACTTCGACGGCGGGGTTCTGCTACGCGACGGGAGATGTCTACAGCGTCGAATCGATGGGGATCATCAACAACCCCGGGGGACTGGAGACGGCTCGCAGCCACGTGCGCGAAGTGCTCGAGGTGGCGCCCGCGGACCCGCTCCGGCTGACGCTCGAGAGCCAGGACGACTTCGCCTTCGGGATCTTCCGCACCCAATCCCCGCTGCAGGCGCGGTGGGACTTCGACTCGATCCAGCTCCCCGCGCGCGATGCGTCCCTCATGATCACGACTCCCATCCCGCTCAACCGACGGCAGTGGGAATGTCCATCGCAGAAGACGGGGAGCGTGAAGGCGCTCACGGCGGAGCACGGCGAGGATCGCTTCACTTGGGGGACGATCGAGCACTTCCCGTACACCATCGAAGGGCAGGACACGACGGAAGAAGGCGCCTTCACGAAGAGCACGACCGTCGAGCAGCAGGATCCGGCCACCGGCGGCGGGACTGGCGGCGCGGCCCAAACCACGGTCGACGACGTGATCACGCGCCCCGGCGCCGTGGAGTTCTGGGTGCGCCCGAATTGGCCGACCCGAGGCGGAGATCGCACCTTCTTCGACAGCCTCGCGGATCCCGCCCTGCCGGAGCAGAATCGGATTCGGCTCTATTTCGACGGCAGCACGAAGGAGATCGTCTTCCAGATCATGGACGACGCGGGGCTGCAGAAGGGGACGCCGGGGGGCGTGAAGGCCAGCTCGAGCGAGGTTCTCGGCGCGGCGGAGATCCGCCATCCGGTGAGCGAGCGGACCCTCGCGAACGATACGTGGTACCACGTCATGGCGCTCTGGGGCTCCACCATGCCCGGCGACCAAGCGCTCTTCATCGATGGCAGGCCGGTGGGCCGGAATACGTGGATGACGCAACTGGGGGCGCCGCTCGCGATCGCCGGGCGCAAGGTGACTCTCAAGGATGCCGAGATCGCGGCGCGATTCCCATCGCGCGGCACCCTCCTCGTGGGGACGGAAGCGATCGATTACGACTCGAGGGAGGGGAACGTCTTCGTCGTGCGGAGCGCCAATCCCGCCCAGGCGATCACCGATGGCCGCGGCGTGCGCGGAACGGTCACCCAAGAGCACCCGCGCGGCTCCCCCGTGCGCCTCTTCGGTTACGCGATCGACATCGCGCCTTCGGATCCGGACGTGTCGATGGCGACGAGCGGCAATTGGCTCCTCGTCGGCAAGGGGGGGGCGAAGCTCGAGCAGAAACTACCGATTTCCTACATCTGGACGCGCACGCAAGGGCTCGTTCCTTTCACCTATCCGATGATCTACCTCGCGCCGATCTTGCCTGCCTTGAACGGCACGCAGACGCAGATCGATATCGTTCCCGATCCTTTCTATGTCGGCGCAGATCCGATCACGCTCGGATTTCCGCCGAAGGATGGCTACATGCAGGTGACGCGCTACGTCCGAGTTGCTGGTTTTCTCTACCTTTCCGACGGAGTCGAGTTCATCAAGTACGCGCGCATCGGCGCATCGAGCCAGAACGGCCAAGTCACCTACTCGTTCATCGGGCTCGGCCGGGGCATGCTGGGGACGCAGCCGCTCGATCCATCGAACGCCACGAGCAACGGGCAAACGCTCTACCAAATCGTCTCCGTATCGATCGAGACGAACGTCACGGACCTCGGCGAGCGCTATCCCCCGAGCGGGATCTTGCAGCTCGACCGCGGCTTCGGCGGCACGGGGCGACAAACAAACCAGATCCTCGCCGACGTCGAGTGGATCCGCTACTGGACGATCGCCGAAGACCACTACTTCATCGCGGCGCCGGAAACGAACAACGATGCCTTTCGCGGCTTTGCAGGAGCGATTCGCTTCATCAGCGCCGACTTGCGAGCGACCGGCGACGATCTCTACGATGAGAACACGATCTCCGAGCATCCGGCGGGACAGGAGATCTATCCAGTTCTTCGCCTCGCACGCCCCTACGCCGGGCGCGAGGACTTCGTCAGCGTCGGAGACACCGAAGGCGCGCCGGGCGCCCGCAAGTCCGAGCCGCGGCTGCTTCGTGTCCGCAAGGTCCTGGAATCCGACGCCGGGACCTTTCTCTCCTTCTATCAGCAGACCGCGCACACCTACTACGCGAGCGGGCTCCCGAAGATGAAGAGGTTTCCGAGCGGCGAGCTGCCGAGCCGCTCCTCCGGCAGAATGACCTTCGGCGGGCCAGCCGCGCCGAACGCCGCCGGAGCGTTCGGCGGCCACATCGATGAGATCTGCCTGTCGCGGATCGCGCCGACCGACGTGGAGATCACCGCGTTCCCGATGCCGGGCGGCAAGCGCGTGCAGGTCTTCGAGCTGCCGGACTTGCGCGGGATCAACGTGCGGCGTCGCGCGCTCCGCTCCTACTACACGCTCGGCGACAAGGTCGAATCGGGCGCGGATCTGGACAAGGTCCTGCTCCTCGGCCAAGCGCGCCTGCAACTCGCCCGCGACGCCGAGGGCAATATCACCGGGCGGGAGTACTCGAAGGGGGATCCCCGCCTCTTCGGCTTGCAGCGGGAGGAGTCGCTCTTCACGCAGGATGGCGAGGTGTTCCACTTCGCGCGCGGCAGCTTCCAGGACTCGGGGGCGCCCGTGCAGTTGCTCCAGAATCTCCCGCGCGATCCCTTCGTCGTCGACTCGGCAGATCCTAACGAACTTGCGAACACGCGGAACTTCGATCCGCAGCGGGACCTCCGCAACGAGGTCGTCGAGCGCATCAAGGTGTCCTCGACGGACAACCTGCCGGCGCAGAACGGCTTCGTCGAGATCGTTTCCGACGAGGGGCGCGAAGTGATCTTCTACGAATTCGCGGGGAACCGCGAGCTGCGGAACTGCTTGCGCGGTCAGCTCGGCACCGACGTGCGCACATACATCTACGAGTGGGAACGGTGGGCGGGAGCGCAGGGGTGGGTGCGCCACACTCGCGAGATCTTCCTGCGCGCCGTGCCGCAGTTCGAGATCGACATCCTCTCGCGCAGCATGCTGAATAGCGAGAAGGGCTACGGCTCGTTCTATCGCCAGACGATGCTCACGATGCCGCACGTCGCGGTCACGCGCGCGACCGGCGAATTGACGGACACGGGTCTCGCCGCGCTCGCCACGCAGGACTTCCCGCGCGAAGACGGCTATCTCATCCTCGATGATGGGAATCCGAATACGGCCGATGAAGTCATCGCCTACGCGGAGTTGCAGGGGAATCAATTCCTCCGCGCGCGCGACGAGCGCACGGGACGAGGCCTCTTCCGCGGCCGCTTCGGCACGCCGAGCGACCGAGCCATCGGCGGCGACACCGCGCTCGTGCACTTCAACGCGCGTTACCACGATCGCTACGATCCGGAGGTCGACTCCCCCGAATTGGCGTTCCTGCAGCGCTCGCTCCGGATTCCCGGCGCGCGCTGGGACAAGATCGAGTGGTCCGCGCAAGAGCAGAGGAACCGCACTTTCAAGAACGAGGTGCGGGTCGCGGTGCGCTTCGATGGCGCTCCGGCCTGGGACGAGAAGCCGGCGAACGCGCCGGGCGGGTTGTTCCTCTTCAGCAAGGGGGACACCTCTCACAAGCTCGGCGTCGAGGCGGACGAGATCGAGTTCCGCGTCTACTTCCGCTATCCGCCGGGGTCCTACGGCCCGCTCGGCAGCGGCCCGGGCGGGATGTGGAGCGACGACTGGAAGCACAGTCCCATCCTCGACGCGCTCCACTTCGACTATCGGAAGCGCACTCGAGTGCTCCATCACGAGAGTTTGCCGTTCTGATGGGGCGCCGGCGCGCCGGCCTCACCTTGGTCGAGCTGCTCGTCGCCATGAGCATATTCTTGGTGCTCGGCGGCGCGCTGGTCATGTTCCTTCGCATAGGAATGCAGACATGGCGACACGGCGAGATCCAACGCGAGGCATTCGAGCGCAGCCAGGCGATCCTCGACCAGATCGCGGACGATTTGGCGAGCGCATTCACGGACACCTCCCACGGCATGAGCGGCGTGGTCGAAGTGACGTTCCTCTCGGACTACGACGACCGCGGCAAGCAGCGGCTCCTCTTCGTGCGATCGCTCGCGGGCGAGATGCGGCATCGAATCACTCGCGAGGCCGGCACGCTGACGGGCGGGATCGCGGAGTACGACTTCCACAACGACGCGATCGAGCGCGACAAGGGGCAGCTCCGCGCGCCGGGAGGACTCTCCGAGATCGCATATCTAATGGACCCGCGCGCCGGATCGGAACTCTTGTGGCGCGGACTGCGGGCGCCGATCGGCGGCGAAGGCACGCTCTTCGACCGCGACAACGTCTACAATCTCGAACCGCGCCCGGATGACCCGCTGCCGGTCAGGCATTGCCGAGCGTTCGCGGAGGGCGTGCTCCACATCGAATACAACTTTTGGGGTGGAGGCACCCGAACCTGGGAGCTGACCGCCGAAGATGAGAGCGCGCTCCAGAGTTGGGATTCCACGAAGGGCATGCTCTCGGACTTTCCCGGCTACCGCGCGGGTTCGCGCCACGAACCTCGCGACGATGTGTTCCCGAGCCGCGTGCAGATCGTGTTGTCGCTGCGCCCCGCGCAAGCGCTTCGCTTCGCGCGTCTCAGGCGGGCGATCGATGGGAACGAGCGGGAGATCGCCGTCGACACGACGATGTACTATCCGGATGGCGCGTTTCAGTACATTCTGATCGACGACGAGTGGTTGCGCTTCGATTCGAAGAGCGACAACGTGTTCCAGATCGCGGAGGATGGCCGCGGCGTGCGCGGCACCGCCCCCGCGTCGCACGCCGCCGGAGCGACGGTGCTGTTCGGCCATACCTTCAGCCGCGTCGTACGGGTCCCCGGCGCGCGAACGAGCGGTTGGGTGGGGAAATGAGCATGCGGCGGGGGTCACGCGCGCGGCGCGGATTCCAGGCAGGCAGTCCCGGCTTCTCGCTACTCGAGGTCGTCGCGGCGCTGGGCATCCTCACGCTCGGGATCGCGGCCGCGCTCTCCCTCTTCACCGGCGCGACCGCGGCCCACAAGCGCGCCATCGATCGCGTCCATGCGACGGCGATCTCGGAGCAGGCATTCGCGGACGTAGAGAGCGCGCTGCTCGCCGGCAGCACGGCGGAGGAACTCGAGAAGGACCCGCCCTTCGGCGCGATCAAGCGGAACTGGCCCGGCTACGACGTGAGCGCGATCGTGTGCAACGTCGGCGGGCCGGCGGGCAAGGACCAGCTCCTCATGGAAGTTCACGTGCGCTGGAAGCGGCACGGCCAGGAGCGCGAGCAGGTGTTCCGGCAGGTCGTCCTGCGCGATCACTTGCTCGAGTGAGGCGAGTGCGCGAAAGCCGCCCCGCGATGGCGAGGCGCTCGAGCAGCTCGCCGGCATGAGGCACTCGCCCGCGCTTGAAATCGGCATCGGTACGGCGCAGCTCCGCCACGATGGAGTCGAGGATGTGCGGCGGCGTGGCCTGCGCCATCTGGCGCAAGCGGGGCAGGAACGGCCGCGCGATCCCCGCGGCGCGGAGAATCTCCTCCTCGCCGCCGCCGGATGCGAGCACCGCGTGGACGGTGCGGAGCTGGCGCACTCGGCTCAAGGTCGCGCCGATGAATTGCAGGAGTAGCGCGGCAGGATCGAAGATGCGCGCGTTGCCGTCCCCGGCGGCGCCGCGCGCGAGGAGCGAAGCCGTCACTTCGAGGAGCTTCCGCCGATCCTGCAAGAAGAACAGGTCCACCAGCTCGAACAGGGTCGCATCCTCCCCATCCGGCGTGTGCGCTTCGATGGCATCGCGCGTCACTTGGCCCCGCTCTCCGAGCACCGTGCGCAAGCGCTCGAGCACGTTGGCGAGATCTCCGAGCGAGGTTCCGGCGCGGCATTGCAGGAAGTGCGCGGCCGGCGGGTCGATCGCGAGGCCCTCGGCTCTCGCGCGCGCCACGATCCACCGATTCAGGTCGTTCTCCCAAGGCGGCGCGCCCGGTTTCCAGGGCGGCGGGCGGTGAAAGGGCTTGTCCGCCTGGATGATCCAACCGTTCGCGTCGAGCGCCTTGGCGACGCGCGTCCGCAGGTCGATCGTTTCGAGGCGGAGGAGAAGGGTTGCGCCGCGCCAGGAGGTTTTCAGGAATTCGGCCCAACCATCGAGGTCGACCGCGAGGTATGCGGCGGCGTTCTCGACGACGATACTGCGCGCGCCGCCGAAGAGGCTCGGCGTACGAAGCTCGTCGTAGAGGGACCGCAGGTCATCGGGCGTGGGAGCGCGCGCCCCCGCGCGCGAAGAATCCTCGGGCGGGGGGGCGCCGCCGTGCACGGCGGCGAGGATCTCGCGCTCCGCCTCGCGGCGCAAGAACTCCTCGCCGCCCGTGATCGCGACGACGTGAGGAACGCCGCCGGCGATGCGCGCGCGAAGCTCGTCGACTTTGAATTTCAGCGAGCACCTCTTTCCGCGCTGCGGCGCCGGCGCCGCTTCGCGCGTGAGGATCGTAAGGCGGCACCCGAAGTACGGCAAGGCGGCGCGCGTGCGCGTGCCGCTTGACTTTGGCGCCGCGCGCGCGCTAGCCTGTCTCGCGATCGGTGACGGGCGCCCGAGCGATTGCTTCGGGCAGGGAAGTGTGGTGCAAAGCCACCGCGGTGCCGCCGCTGTAATCGGCGACGAACCCCGTACCCCGGCGCGTCGAGCTTCGACTCATCACGAGAGCGCGAAGTAATGCGGCGCGTCGCGTGCCACTATCCCGTAGCGGATGGGAAGGCGCGGGGGGAGGTTGACCCGAGAGCCAGAAGACCGGCCCGTCACTGCGCTCCAAGCCTCTCCGTGCAGAGATGGAAAGGAGCTGAGGTGAAATACTCAGCCCTCCCGCGTCCCATCCCTTCCTGTCGCTCCCACGTTCCCGCCGGTTTTCCTGAAGGAAACGAAGTGCCGCAAGCGCGGCCGCGGCGGCGCACGCGCGGGGCGCGCGCCGGCCTCGCGGTCCTGGCGGCGGCGCTCCTCGTCACGCGCGCGAGCTTCGCGTCGGAATGGGAATTCCTCGGCGCCGTCGATTGCACCGGTCTCGACGCGAACAACTCGAATCCGTACGGCATCGCGTTTCACCCGACTGCCGCGCTCGGTTATGCGGCGATCTCCGGCGAATCCGGTTTCCCGAGCGCCGATGTGAACGGCACGACCGTCGCCGAGTTCGACCTCGCTTCGCTTGAAGTGCTGCGCACGTTCACCGTCGGGCTCTTCCCCACGGAGATTGCCGTCGCCCCGGATGGGACGGAAGTCTACGTCGTCTGCTCCTCGTCCGGGACGCTGCACCGGATCGTCCTCGAGACCGCGGCCGTCGATGACGTGGAGCTGACCGACCTCGACGGAAATCCCGCCCTGTTCCCGTCGGCGGTGGGGGTGAGCCCGGACGGCGAGGAGATCTGGGTGACCACGAACGGCGGGGCGCTCGACGGCTCCGACGAGAATCTGCTCCGGCTCGACCGCGTGACGCTCGACCTCGTGGATACGGTGGAGATCGCCGGCGGGCTCGGCCGCTTCGCCGTGCGGGCCGACGGCATCGCGGTGTTCCCGGTCGGTTACCCGGGCGGGGACTTCGGTGCGCCGCCGGCCGTTCGCATCTACGACACCGCGCGTGCGCCGTGGGCACTCCTCGAAGAGTTGGTGCTCGCGATGGACACCTCCAACTTTCCCGCCCCGATCGATTGCGTCCTCTCGCCGACGGGGGAGCGAGCCTATGTGAGCGTGTTCGGCGGGTCGAACGAAGTCTTCGCGATCGACGTGGATGGCCGCGCGCTCGCCGATTCGGTTCCGCTCGCCGGCGGCGATGGGTTCCAGCACGGGCTCGCCGTGACGCCGGATGGCGCCCATCTCCTCGTGACGGAGTTCTTTCTCTCGCAGGTTCGAGTCTTCGCCACCGCCGATGGCGCGGAGGTGACGGCGCTCGGCACCGGCGCGGAACCGAATGCCATCGGCATACGCGGCGGGCGCGCGTGGGTCACCGAGCAGGGAGGTATTTCGATTTCAGTATTCGAGCTGCCGGGCAGCTACCGTCGCGGCGATGTGAACGGCGACGACGCTCTGAATCTCGCGGACCCGATCATCATCCTCGGCTATCTCTACGCGAACGGCGCGCAGATTTGCCCGGACGCGGGAGATGCGAACGATGACGGCGCGGTTGCCCTGGACGATGTCTTGAGCCTGCTCGTGTACCTGTTCCAGGATGGCGCGCCGCCGGCCTATCCGTTCCCGCTCGCGGGAGCGGACATTACGGGCGACGGGCTCGACCCCTGCGAGTAGGCCCGGGGGCAGGAGCGCCGGGGCGGTACTCGATCGGCGGCGGCGGCGGCAGATGCGGAGGCGGCCTTGTTATTCTCGCTCCTCATGCGAGGATACGGCGCCTCCGCCATAGGCCCGCCGCCCGCCGGCGCGCCCCGGTAGTTCGTGCGGCGCACAGGGTTCACCCCAAGGAGAGTGAGGGGACCGGTTGACCGGTTTCAACGATGAGCATCAGTTGGCGGTTTTCATCGACCTAGAAAACATCGCCATCGGCGTCAAGGATGCCAAGCTCCAGCAAATGGAGGTGAGCAAGCTTTTCGCGCGCCTCGTGGAGAAGGGAAAGATCGCCGTCAAGAAGGCCTACGCCGATTGGTCGGCGTATTCGCAATACAAGCGCCCGTTCCACGAGGCCGCCGTGGAACTGGTCGATATCCCCAAGAAATCGATCGGCGGCAAGAACAGCGCCGACATCAAGATGGTCGTGGACGCGCTGGAGCTGTCCTTCACGAAGGCCCACCTCGATATCTTCGTTCTGGTGTCTGGAGATTCCGATTTCTCGCCCCTCGTTTCCAAGTTGCGCGAGAATAACAAGCACATCATCGGGGTCGGCGTAAAGAACTCCTCGAGCGACCTGTTGATCGACAACTGCGACGAATTCATCTACTACGAGGATCTCGTGCGCTCGCGGCCGCGCGAGGCGAAGAAGAAGGAGCGGGGCCTCGGAATTCCGAAGGAAAAGCTCGACGCGTTCTCCCTCATGATCGATTCGATCCTCGCGCTCCAGCGCGAGAACAAAGAGATCAT
>JAKEFC010000087.1 GCA_022616235.1 Planctomycetota bacterium | reverse complement strand
GGCGGTGGACCGCGTGGCGGGGATCGCTCCCGCGATCGCGATCGACCAGAAGAACCGGGGCTCGAGTCCGCGCTCCACCGTCGCGACGGCGACCGAGATCTACGACTACTTGCGCATCCTCTACGCGCGGGCCGGCACGCCGCATTGCCCCGAATGCGACGGCGTGCTCACGGCGACTTCCCCATCCCAGGCCGCGCGGATCGTCGAAGCGGAGTTCGGCGCGGCTCCGTTCTACCTGCTCGCTCCGCTATTCCTGCCGGGATCGAAGCGCAACGTGCTCCCCGCGCCGGAGCTGCTCGGCGCGATCGCGGGAGAACTGATGCGGGACGGATTCGCGCGCGTCCTCGTGGACGGGGTCGAGCGGCGCCTCGAAGAATTCGATGGCGCTACGCCCTCGCAGCCGCCGACCGCCGGCGCTCGCATCGATCTCGTGGTCGATCGCTTCGCGTGGGGAAAGTTCTCGCGGAGCCGCGTCGCGGAGAGCATCGAGGAAGCGTATCGGCGCGGGCATGGACGCGCCGCGGCGCGGGCGAAAGACGGCGGGGCGGCGCGCACCTTCACCAAGCTGCCCGCGTGCCCCGCGGGGCACTACGCACGCGAAGAGGAGCTGTCGCCGCGCCTCTTCTCCTTCAATCATCACTCCGGCGCGTGCCCACGCTGCCACGGGCTCGGCGTACACCGGGAAGCGAGCCTCGAGACGCTGGTCACCGATCCGGAGCGGCCGCTCTTTCGCGGCGCCATGGATCACCGCGTGGGGAAGTGGCTCAGGCGCCCGCGCGGGCGCGTGCGCAAGGTGATCGCCGCCGCATTCGCGGACCACGGCTACGACCTCGAACTTCCAGTTTCCGCGTGGGAGCCGGCAGCCGTGCGGCTGCTCCTCGATGGCAGCGGCGAGCAAATCTACGCCGCGCGATTCCGCGCCGGCCCGCCGGGACACCGCCGCTGGGCTACCGAGAGCGCGTGGGAGGGGCTGCGAGCCGTGCTCCGGCGCTGGCATGAACGCGCGGCCTCGGCGCAGTGGCGCGCTCTGCTCGAGGAACGGATGGGCATCGCGCCGTGCGCGGCGTGCAGCGGGGGGAGGCTGCGGCCGGAGCTGCTCCGGGTGCGTTTCGCGGGGCGCGCGATCCACGAGGTCGGGTCGATGTCGATCCGCGCCGCGCGGGATTTCTTCGCGAACGCGCAACTGACCGATCGCGAGCGGCAGGTTGGCCGCGAGGTGCTGCGCGAGATCGGTAACCGATTGGGTTTCCTCGTCGACGTAGGGCTCGACTATCTGACGCTGGATCGCGCGACCGAGACCCTGTCGGGGGGCGAAGCGCAGCGGATCCGGCTCGCGACGCAGATCGGAAACCGCCTAGTCGGCGTGCTCTACGTGCTCGACGAACCTACGGTCGGCTTGCACCCGCGCGATACGGAACGCTTGCTCGACTCGCTCGTGGCGCTGCGTGACCTCGGCAACTCCGTGGTCGTGGTGGAGCACGACGAGCACACGATTCGGCGCGCCGATCATGTGCTCGATCTCGGGCCCGGCGCCGGCGAATACGGCGGACGCATCGTCGCGGCGGGTACGCCGGCCGCCATCGCGCGAAACCCCGAGTCCGCGACAGGGCGCTACCTCGCCGCCGCGGAGCGGCCGCGCCCAGCGGGCGCGCTGCGCCGAGGCTCGGGGGTGGCACTCTCGATCTTGGGCGCGGCGGCGAACAATCTGCGCGAAATCGACGTTCGCGTCCCGGCGGGGGCGCTCACCGTGGTGACGGGCGTCTCGGGTTCCGGCAAATCGACCCTCGTCATGGACATCCTCGCGCGCGCGGCGGCGCGCCATTTCCACGGCGCGCGCGCACTGCCCGGCAAGCACCGCGCGATTCGAGGGCTGGAGAACTTCGATGATGTCGCCGTGATCGACCAGACGCCGCTCGGCCGCACTCCGGCCGCGAATCCCGCGACCTATACGGGGCTTTGGACTCCGATCCGGGAGTTGTTCGCGAAGCTGCCGCAAGCCAAGGCGCGCGGCTTCGAGAAGGGGCGCTTCTCCTTCAACGTGCCCGGCGGCCGCTGCGAGAACTGCGAGGGGAAGGGGAGCCTTCTCGTGGAGATGCACTTCTTGAGCGACGTCTGGATACCCTGCGACGTCTGCCGCGGGCGGCGCTTCAACGCGGAGACGCTCGCCATCCGCTATCGCGGGCTCACGATCGCGGACGTATTGGACTTGGAAGTGCAAGAGGCGCTGAGCTTCTTCGAGAACCACCGCCCGCTCGCGCCGATGCTGCGAACGCTCGCCGACGTTGGGCTCGGATACCTCGCGCTCGGCCAGGCGGCGAACACCCTCTCCGGCGGCGAAGCGCAGCGCGTCAAGCTCGCCGCGGAGCTAGGGCGGCCGCGCTCCGCGCGCATGCTCTATCTCCTCGACGAGCCGACGACGGGCCTGCACTTCGTCGACGTGGAGAAGCTCCTGCCCGTACTGCAGCGCTTGGTGGAGCGGGGAGACACCGTCGTCGTGATCGAGCACAACCTCGACGTCATTCGCGCAGCGGATCACGTCATCGATCTGGGACCGGAGGGGGGAGAGGCGGGTGGCATGTTGATCGCCGAAGGCACCCCAGAAGCCGTGGCCGCGACCCGCGGGAGCCACACGGGTCGCTTCCTCGCCGCGACGGGGATCTGAGCGGACGCTATCCTCGGAAGGAGCTCCCGCATTGCGCGTTGCGGCGATTCGATCCATCGGCGCCGTCCCAGGAAATGTGAATTTTCCTGGTGCAACGCGGGTTTTGGCAGCGTTTACCGTCAAGCGTTGTTCCCACCGACAGATGGTTACCGCGCCGCCCCACGAGGACCAGGATTGCCGGCGCGCAATAATTTGGGGGCGATTGCTGCCGGAGGGCGAGAGAATCGTACGGAAGAGGCTCGGACCTGTGCAAAGCGCGAGTAGTGGGACATCAGAGTCGCCGGGAGGAGGGGCGCACGACATGGCCGCGACACGCCTTTGGATCGTCATCTTTGCGGCGCTCATGCTATTCCTTTGCGTATCGCTAGTGGCCGCCGCGGTGCCATACCTTTGGATCAAACCGCAGATCGCCAAGCTTCGCGACTCCGCGCTGCCGCGTATGGACGCGGAGCGCACGGCCCTGGCCACCGAAGTTGCTGCGCTCGAGAACGCGCTCGAGCAGCGCGACATTCGACTCGGCCTCATCGACCAGGAACTCATGCGCTTTCAGAAGGAGATCCGCTCGCTCGAGAACCGCGTGAGCGACGAAACCGCCGCCGCCGGGCGGGGCGCGGCAGCGCCGAGCGCGGAGCGATCCGCGAATCCCTTCATCGAGTTCGAAGATTTGACGCCCGCGGAGCAGGCGAGCTATGGGCCGCTCGAGAACAAGGCTGTCTTCTTCGTGGCGCACGATTCGCGATTCGGCATCGCCACGTTTCGCGACGCGACGACCCACCAGCCCATCGAGATCTCCCCCGACCAGCGCGCGACGGCGCTCGAGCTGGTGCTCTTGGAAAACGCGAAAGCGCGCGCGATCTTCGAAGCCTGCGGGCGGCTCGCGGAAGCGAAGCGCGCCCGACTCTTCCCGACGCGTGAAGGAGCGCGCGCTTTCGCCGCAGAGAGCGGCGAGGCGGCTTGGGCAACGGTTCAACTCGACGCACGGCGCTACGCCGTCGCTCGACAAGCGGAACTCGACGCGGACCCGGTCGTCGAGGCCCTGCAGCGCAAGATCGCCGAGATCGAAGCGGAATCCGCAGCGAGCGATACCGCGAAGTTCGCGATCGAATTCCACACTCGGCCTACACGCTGAACTCACAGACACAATTCGTCGCGCCGCCGCTCGCGGCGCCCGTCAGTTGCAGGCGGCCGGCGGCGTCTCGCAGGTCGTCGTGCCGCTTGGATCCGGCTCGGGTCCGCACACGCTTGGCCCCGGCGCCGGCGGCGCCGGGCCTTGATTGAACTGGTAGTTCAAGATGTGGAGCGCATCGAGCAGCGCATTCACGACGTCGTCGCCGTTCGCATCCGCGGCGTCGAAGCAGGGCGGCGTCGGGCCGGCGTTGAATTGGTAGTTCAAGAGAAAGAGCGCGTCGAGCAGCGCATTGAACACGCCATCGCCGCTGCAATCGCCGCGGAGGAAGAACGAAAGGCCGCCGGGTACGAAGGCAACCGTGCCATCGACCAGGAGAGGAGAGTAGCTCGTCGAGCCCACGACTACCGTATTCTCCACGGGCGGAGTACCGAGATCGTTGGACCAATCGAGCGCGACGCTGGATCCATCGAGATTCCCCTCGAGCACGGTCGGATCGACAAGAACGTAGTCGACACCGACCACGGCCTTGGGAACATCGAATTCCAAGAACACCGGGCCCACGAAGCTATACACGGCGGCGACCGTGACACCCGAGTCCGCGCCGAACGATGGCGCGAGGTTGATGCTCTCGAAATCCGGCCCGGCTCCGCCGTTCAAGGTCGTGATCAAAGGCGCGAATGAGGCGGTTACGACGGTCGCCGCGGCGGCGGCGTGCGCGATCCCCATGGAGAACGCTTCCGTATCGCTCGGAAACCCGACGCTGAGCGGATCCTCTTCGATCGAGAGGTTGGCCGTGAATGCAACGCTCGCCGGCACATCCTCCGGATCGTAAGCAACCGGCGGCGCGTCGACGGCAAAGCGAAAGACTGTCGTGGAATCGCTGGTGATCGATCCGCCGAAGGTCGCGGGCGCGAACTCCGCGCCGCCCACTACCCAGCCCACGGGAACCGGCGGCGTGCCGAGGGTGTCGCAGAAGCTCAAGGCGGCCACGCCTCCGCCATCGAGCGAGTACGTCGCGATGTACATCTCCAGATCCGTGCCGGCCGCGAGCGCATCTGCGGGCGTCAAGAGCGCATCGACGGTCCACCCTCCATCCACGATCTCGATGCTCTGGAACAAGAAGGCGAGCCCCGCGGTCTCCGCGCCGTTCACGATGTCGCCCGCCTCGATGCTGACGAGCGGGTCGTGGCAGACGCCCCAGTGCCAACCCTCGATCGGATCTCCTTCGTGCGTGATGGACACCGTGATGGCCGCCGTTCCGCCGGCGAGTCCGGCGCCGTCGCTCAAGTGAAGCTCGAAGTCTGGTAAGTCCGGGCTGCCGGTCACGCCGCCGGAAGCGGTCGCCGGCAAGAGTAGCTCGCCGTCGGACAATACCCGGGCGGGGATCGCGGGATCTCCCAAGGTGTCGCAGATCTCGACCGCGGTGAATCCCTCCTCGATGACGGTATAAGTTGCCAGATAGATCTCGAACGTACCGAAACCGATCTCGTCTCCGATGATCGGATTCATGTAGCCGGCCGCCGTCCAGCCATCGCCGAAGAGCTGTGTCGCTTCGAAGAACACCGTGCCGCCGAAGGTATCGGCTCCCGGGGCGATCGGCGACTCGATGCCGAGATCTGCCAACACCAGCCCCGAACCGTGGCACACGCCGAATTGGTAGCCAGCGAGAGGCACCGAGTCGTTGGCGAGGGTTACCGAGAGTACGACGTCGTCATCGACTTGCACCGGATCGACCGGCGTCGAGATCGTAAAGGTGATCAACGGATCCGCTGAAGGATCTGGCGGAACACCGGGGCACGGATCCGGCGTTGCGGAGCAGCCGAGATCGCCGCCCTCGGGGTCGGTGCCGCAAACGGTTGCGCCGGGCGCCGCCGGCGCGGGACCGCCGACGAACCCCCAAGTCAAGAGGACGATCGGGTCCGTGATGCTGACGACGCCGTTATTGTCCGCGTCCGCCGCATCGAGGCAGGGCGGAAACGTCGTCCCGAGGAAAAGGAACTGCATCAGGAAGTCCGCGTCATGGAGCGGCTCTACGACGCCATTGCCGTTCGCGTCGCCGCGCAAGAAAGTAGCGCCCACGACGATCGAGATCGCCCCGGCGCCCGTCGCGGGCTCGATGTCGACGCCGCCGACCGTAGTCACGAGCGGCGGCAAGAACGTGCCGCAGAAGTAGGGCTCGCTCAGCCCCAGCTCGAGCAGCTCGTAGTCGATTTCATACAGTACGAGCGGCTCGCCGGGGAGCAGCGAATACCCGGGTTCGAGGATCGCGGCCACGGAAAAGCCGTCGGTCTCGTAGCTCACCGTGTGGGTCGAGAATTCGACGAGTTCGAGCGCCGGACCGAGGAAGACATCCCCGAAGCCGTTGTCGATGAGCGCGTCATCGCAGACATCGAATTCGTAGCCGGCGATCTCCTCCGCGGCCCCCAGATAGGTCACGTCGATCGTGACGACGCTGCCGACAGGCCCGGAAGCGTCGGTCAAGTCGAGCTGATAGTCGTCGTCTTGAGCTGCGAGCGGGAACGCAATACCAATGCACACGAACGCGATGAACAACGCCAGCGGACGAAGTACGAGCGCCATGAAACCTCCTCGCCCCCCGGAGTTTCTGTGTTTCTATGTCGCAGCCGCCCGCTAACAGCTAACCGTCCGTGCTCCCTCTCGTCAATGAGCCAGCGCCGCTCGCGGACTTTGAGTCCTTGTCGTAACGAATCGCTACGGTCGTGAGGGGCCGGGATCCGGAGACCGAGCGGGTTGGCGCGCGAGCCATGCTTGGTACTCTGGGGACTTCACGAAATCCGCGAACTCTGGAGTCGTCGTGAAATCTTCATATTCCATGCCGAGCTTGGCGGCCATTTCATCGAGTAGTGCCACCACGGCGGGATGATCCTTGTCCGCCAATGCCATTGCCACAAGCTCCCAGTAGGCATCGTCCTGCCTGGCGTCCAGCTCGATCGCCTGGCGGAAGCAATTCCGTGCCGCTGCCCGCTCCCCGGCAGCAGCGAATTGATGCCCTTCCTGCATCTTCCAATACAAGGGGTCTGCTAGCGCCGCCGCGATCGCGCTGCACGTGGACGCCGCCTCGACGTGGAGTGCATTGCTCGCGAAATATTGCTGCCGGCACAAGATCGGCGTGGGATCCAGAGGCCAGATGCGGCGCCAGCGTGCAAAGACTTCTTCCACCGCCTCGCGGGAAAGGTGCTCGGCGATTGCAAACGACCGGCGCAAAGTTCGCTGCGTGTGTCGCAGCTCGAGCGGCAGGTCGTTCGCCGCGCGCCAGGCGTCGCGCCACTGCCCGGCCTCGCACATCTTTTCGATCGCCGCGAAGCGCTTCTCATCCTCCCACGGCTCCTCGAGCGCGCCATAGGCTGCTGCGCTCGGAGCGCTGTCGAGCTTGCGCAGGAGCCGCCAGCGAATGATCTCCGTCGCGTCGTAACCATCCATGATGTGGCGAACGTCGGTGACGCGCGGTTCTCCCTCGCGCTTCGTCTCGATCCTGTATTCTTGGTAGCGAAACGTATTGTCCGGAGATTGCAGCCGCAGCAAGACCTTGCCGGCGTCGCCTTCCCGTCTTGCGCGTAGAAAGCTGGCGCTGCCGTCGTCGCCAAGGATCGCCAGGAGTTCTTCGCCGCGAAGGATGCTCTTCTCCAGCGACTCGCGGACCGAGGCCAAATTCTTCCGCGAGGCATCGTTGACGACGAACGCACCGCGCAAAGCGCGCTCGACAGCTTCTGATCTGTCGATCAGCGCATCGAATGCATTCGCGTCGCGCTCCGCGAGCGCCTGCTCGAGAGCGCGGCCGATTGCCTCCAGCGGCTCGAGGTCGGCACGCGCCGCGATTGCGAGGATCTCCTCCGGCGACTTGCCGCCGTCTAGCGCCAGCGGATGGAGCCGCAACAGCTCGCGGCGCGCGAGGTGATGCCAGCAGAGATCGCGCCGTTCGAGGCGCATGCAATCCATGTATGCGCGCAACGCTTGATCCATCTCGCCGCGTTTCTGGTGGCAGGAGCCGATGGCGAAATGGGCGAGCGCGAGCGGGTAAGAACCGTCGTCTCCGGATTGCTCCTCCTTGAACATTGGCGGCAGGGCCTCCGGCAACTCCTCGCCGAGCAGAAGCTGGGCCAGCGCGTTCGGCAGCTTTTCTCGCGATCTCTTGTCGAAGTAGTCTCGCAGCTTCTTCTCGATGATCGCCGCGCGGCTCGGATCCTCGAGCTGATGCCCGATGTGCCATAACCGCACGAGAGCGGACACCGGATGCGGGAGGATCGCGCTCTCGTAAGCGCGCAGGCCGCTGTCGAAGGCGCGCTCCACGTCGCCGTTCAAGGCCTGCACGAGGCTTTGCGCCGCGCGAATCGAATACGGTGTTTCTCCGCCAACCGTGTAATCCGCCGCCGCCAACGCATCGGCGAACCCCCCCGCATACGCGAGAATCTCGATGCGCTCGGCGCGGGCGCCATGGCAAGCGGGGTCTTGGGCGAGAGCGCGATCCAACGCCGCGGTCGCGCTCTGCCATTCGCCGAGCCGGGCATGGGCCGCTGCGCGGCGCCGATGAAACGCGACGGCTTCGGGGCATGCGTCGCAAGCGGCCTCTGCCTCCGCCAGGCGAGCGTGGCCGCGCTCACCGGGAGTTCTTTCGTCGCGTATCGCGGCCAATTCCGCGATCAAACCCAAGGCACGCGCCGGCAGCCGCACGCGAAACGTGACCGCCGCGGGCGTCAATTCGAGCGCAATGCGTGCCGTCGCTCCGGAAACTCCTTGGGCGAGAGCGTGCAGCTCTTCGCGCGGGAGCGCGCCGAACGAAACGGCGGGCATCTCGGCGAAGAAGGAGATCGCCCGCGGCAGGTCGCACTCCAGGTAAATGCCGGGGGTAAGCACGCCGCTCTCCGCGGCAGCGGGGACCGAGAACGCGCGCCCCGCGAATTCATAGAACGAGAGATGCACGGTGTTGCCGGTCTGCGCGCATTGCAGGTGAAGCGACTCGCCGCCGCGGTCCACCATGCGCTCGCGGTGCACGCTCACAGCGCCGATCTGGAGTGGAGGATCGGATACGAGCAAGAAACTCGACACATCAGCCGCCGGCAGCTTGGCAGCCGCGGTGCGCAGTGCTTCGAGCCGCTCCGAGAGGTCCGGTTCGCCTGCCTCCTGCTGAACTACGTGAAACCCAAGGGAACCGTGCTGTGAATCGAAGCCGACCGCGAGCGCGCCTTCCCCGCAGAGCAGGTCGAGCATGCGCGCGAGTGTTTCCCGGTAGGTCGCCAAGCGATCGCCGTCGAGCCCGGCGCAGAGCGCGTGGTCGTCCAGTTTCGCGCCCATCGGTCCAGACAGCCAGTGCTTGCATGCCGCAGGCGCGAGCGCGAGGTCGATGCGCACGCCGTAGTCCGCGGGCAGCGCGGCACGCGTCCAGCGCGATTCCGTCGCCGCGAACCCCGGCGCGAGCGCGAATTCTAGCTCTACTTCGCCGGACGCGTGCGTACGCAGCGAGGCCGTCGCTGCTTCGAAACTGGACAAGGCGTCCACGACTCGCCCAAACCCGAGAGCCGCATTGCGCGGGTCGGCTGCCATCATCCGCAGAGGAACGAATGCCGCCGCCCATTCCAATGGGAATTGCTCGCGCAAGCGCCGGAGGTCGGCGCTCGCTTGGGCGAGCAATTCGCCGCCGGCGTAAGGCGCTTCGAAAGCGTGAGGGTCGATGTGTCGCAAGATCTCCGCCGAGC
>JAKEFC010000086.1 GCA_022616235.1 Planctomycetota bacterium | reverse complement strand
TTAGAGCACGTTTCAGAATGAAGCCGTCGCCCCGAGGTCGAACGAGGCGCCGGATGTCAAGGAGAGCCGCCGAGGCGTATTAACGGAGAAATACGTTGAGGTGGCTCGACGAAGACAGGCGGTGCCGCAGTCGACCGAAGGCAGGCGGCATTTTGAAACTTGCTCTTGGTAGTTCGAATGGTTCCCGAACGAGCGAACGGCGCTTCGGTCGAAGCGCGAGGGCGAAGCACTCATGTTGCAAGTGCGGAATTTGAAGAAATCCTACGGCGGCAAGGTCCTCTTCGACGACGTGAGCTTCGCGCTCACGCCGCGCGAGCGACTGGGTCTCGTGGGCCGCAACGACAGCGGCAAGACCACTCTCTTTCGCCTCCTCCTCGGGGAGGAGCAGCCCGATGACGGCATCATCGAAGCTCCGCGGCGCTACCGGATCGGCCACGTCTCGCAACTGCTCCAATTCGAGGGGGACACCGTGCTCGCGGAAGCGTGCCGGGGCCTCGAGTCAGGGACGGACCTGCGGCCGGAAACGCACCGCGCGGAGAAGATGCTCGCGGGACTCGGATTCGATCCCGCCGACATCCGCAAGGCTCCGTCGCAGGTATCCGGAGGGCTGCAAGTGCGGCTGCAGCTCGCACGCGTCCTCCTCTCCGCGCCGCAGCTTCTGCTCCTCGACGAGCCCACGAACTACCTCGACATCGTCGCCATCCGCTGGCTGGAGCGTTTTCTACGCGGCTGGCCGAACGAGCTGATCCTGGTCACGCACGACCAGGATTTCATGGACAGCATCACGACCCACACGATGGCGATCCATCGCCAACGGGTGCGCCGCGTCGAGGGGACGACGACGAAGGTCTACGCGCTCCTCTCCCAGGACGAAGAGATCTACGAACAGACGCGGCGCAACGAAGCGCGCGAGCGCCGTCGCGTCGAGCGATTCATCGAGCGCTTTCGCGCCAAGGCCACGAAAGCCCGCTCCGTGCAGTCTCGCATCAAGATGCTGGAAAAGCGGGCGACGCTGGAACGCCTGTCGGCGATCCCATCGCTCGAGTTCCAATTCAACGCCGCACCCTTCGCCGGCAATCATCTCCTTGCGTGCAGCGAGCTGGAGTTTCGCTATGTGGAGGCCAGCCCGCTCCTCTTGGGCGGCATCTCCGTCGAAGTAAAGAGCGGGGAGCGCATCGGCGTCATCGGCAAGAACGGCAAGGGGAAGAGCACGCTGCTCAGGCTGCTCGCCGGCGAGCTACCGCCCTGCGCCGGCTCCATCGCCCGTAATCCCTCTCTGCGGCTCGCCCATTTCGGGCAGGACAACATCGAGAGACTGCACTCGGAACGGACGGTGGAAGAGGAGGTCATGGCCGCGCACCCCGACCACGAGCGGCGCGCGGCGCGGGACATCTGCGGTGCGATGATGTTCGAGGGCGACGAAGCGCTGAAGCGGATCCGCGTGCTCTCCGGCGGCGAGCGAGCGCGGGTGCTGCTCGGGAAGCTGCTCGTGACCCCGGCGAATCTGCTGCTCCTCGATGAGCCGACGAATCACCTCGACGCGGATGCGATCGATTCCCTCATCGAAGCGATCGCGGCCTTTCCGGGCGGCGTTCTCTTCGTCACTCACAACGAGCGCATGCTGCGCGCGCTCGCCACCCGCCTCTTGGTCTTCGATCGCGGAAGCGCGCGCCTCTTCGAAGGCACCTATGCGGACTTTCTCGAGCGGATCGGGTGGGCCGACGAAGACGAGTCGAGGCTCGCCTCCGCGAAGACGGACGCGAACGGGCGCGGCCGGCAGGAGGAGCGGCGGCTGCGGGCGGCGCGAGTCACGCGCCGCTCGCGCCTGCTGCGCCCGCTCGACGACGCGATCGCGCGCTGCGAGAGCGAAATCGCGGAGCTGGAGGAGCGCCGGCGCGCCGCGCAGGAGGGGCTCTGCGAGGCTTCGCGCACCTCGGAAGGCGGCGCGATCGCGCGTTTGTCGCGGGAGCTGCACGGGCTTGGCGGCGAGATCGACGAGCGCTACCAAGCGCTCGAGCGCGCATTGACGGAGCGCGAGCGCACCGCCGAGGCGCTCGATGCGGAAGAGGCCGGCTCATAGCGCGGGGAGCGCGCGCGCATAGACGACCTTCAGGTAGCGCCCCTCCGGAGCGCTGATCGCGACCGGATGATCCGGCGCCGCGCCTGCCACGCGGAATACCTGCAGGGTCACTCCCGCTTGACTCGCCGCTCGCCTGAGGACATCGAGGAAAGCCTCCTCGCTCACGAGTCCGGAGCAGGATGAGGTCACGAGCACGCCCCCCGGCACGAGGCACTCGAGCGCGAGCCGATTCATGTCCGCGTAGGCTTGCAGCGCTTTCGGTAGATCCTCTTTCGTGGCCGCGAGCTTGGGCGGGTCGAGGACAATGCGGCCGAATCGGCGCCCGGTCTTCGCGTGATGCCGGAGCACGTCGAAGACGTTGGCGTGTCGCAGCTTGAGCCGATCGTTCCCCGCGAGGCCGTTGCGGCGTGCATTGACTTTCGCGAGCGCGATCGCGGACTCGTCGAGGTCCACCGCTTCGACGAAGCGCGCGCCGCCCTTCAGCGCGGAGAGCGCGAAGCCGCCGGAATAACAGCAGCCATCGAACAGCTCCTTGCCAATGCACAGCCGCGCCACTTCGCGGCGGTGGTCGCGCTGATCGAGAAAGAACCCGGTCTTGTGCCCGGCCGCGAGATCGACGCGATACTTGACGCCGTCCTCTTGGATTTCGGGCCCTTCTCCGACGCTGCCGCCGGAGGTCGCGCCGAGCAGCACGCGCTCGCGTACTTCCGCGCGCTCATCGCCTCTGGCGAGGAGCGGCGCATCCGGGAAGTGCTCGCGGAGGGCGGCGGCGATCCAGCGCCAATGCCGGCGGACCCCGGCGCAGTAGATCTCCGCGACGAGCACTCCCGCGAAGCGGTCCACTGCGAGTCCCGAGATGCCATCGCCCTCCGCATGAATCAGCCGATAGGCATCGGTCCGTTCCCGCAGATCGAGGACGTCGTGGCGGAGCGCAACGGCGCTCGCGATCTTCCGCGAGAACCATGCTGCGTCGGGAAGCTCCTTGGGATTGCGCGTGAGCAGTCGGAGCGCGATCTCCGAATTCGGGTTGTAGAAGCCGCGTCCGAAAGAGACCCCTTCTTTCGTGAGCGCTTCCACCATCACGCCCGGTTTCAGTCCGGCGCGCGGCCGCTCCAACATCCGGCGATACACCCAGGGATGTTCTCCGCTCACGCGGCAGCGCAGGCGCACTTGCGGGAGCGGATCGGCCAGTGCGAGGTCGTCGTCGTGCCATAGGATCGCGCGCGGAGCGGTCGCAGCGCGAGTCTCTCGTTGCCCGTTACGAGCCTTCATGCTTGGAGATTAGCGGCGCCGCCGGAGCAAGCACCGTGCATTCCTATCGAGCGGAACCGCACTGCCTCGGAAACACTGCCTTGGAAACAACGGAGCCCGAAGCCTCGCGAATGAAAACCGATTCGCAAAGGCTCCGGGCTCTCGATCACGGTATTCGAACGGTCGAAACCTACAAACGGACGGTGCGCCGCTCGGCTCCGCGAGGAGCGAACGGAAGCTGCGCGCCGCTTACCAGCGGTCGCCGCCTCCGCCGCCACCGCCGCCGCGCGAGCCGCCGCCGTAGCCGCCGCCACCACCGCCGCCGCGCGAGCCGCCGCCGTAGCCGCCGCCACCACCGCCTCCACGCCGCGGCCCGCCGCCGCCCGCGCCACGAGGCGCTTTTTCTTCCGCTTCATTTACCTTGATCTTGCGGCCATCCAACTCCGTGTTGTCCATCTCGGTGATGGCCGTGCGCGCGTCTTCTTCGTCGGCAAAGGTTACGAATCCAAAGCCCCTCGAGCGACCCGTCTCACGGTCCATAATCACTTTGACTTCAGTGAGCTCGCCAAACCTTTCGAAAGCGCTGCGAAGCCCATCATCCGTGGTATTCCAACTCAAGCCACCGACGAACAGTTTCTTTGCCATTGTCTCGCTACACCTATCTTGGTACCGCGCGCGGCAGTGCCCAACCCTTTCACTCCGGGTCTTGGAGGCCTCGAAACAACGCTTCCTGAGAACAGCCACCTAGCCATTCCCGGCGCCGAGTGACCAAGCGAATACAGGAAGTCGTAAGGACTTGCAAGTGCAATTCTTGGGAAAAAAGTTGCCGCGAGCAAGGCGCTGTTTATCCATGCTTCATGTAGGGGCAATGGACCGGCGCTGGCACCCGTTCGGGCGCGCGGAGACGCCCCGCTGGAATGTGTTTGTGCACAATTCGTTACACCCGGTTTCGCGATCGCTGTAGGGCCCAATTCGGCGCCGCCGCGAGCGCGCGAACGAAGGTAGCACTCTGGACTTGGGGCTAGCCCGGATTATTCATGAACTTCGTCACGAAAGCGCCGAGGTGGCTGGATGGCAAGGAGAAACTGCGACTTCGACCGGAGGCGACCTGGTGAGGTCGT
>JAKEFC010000085.1 GCA_022616235.1 Planctomycetota bacterium | reverse complement strand
TACGACTGGCTGTTCCCGGAGATGACGCGGGAGCTAGTCTTGCGCGGCGCCGAAGTGCTGATCCGAATCTCCGCCTACATGGATCCGTGGGGCGCAACCCCTCCCATGGATTGGTGGACGGTCGTAAATCGATGCCGCGCGCTCGAGAACGTCGCCTACGTCGTCGCCGCGAATCAAGGCGCCGCTGCCGAGCGCTTCCCGCCGTTCTCGTGGCCCGGCGGGAGCATGGTCGTCGACCACGATGGAAGGATCCTCGCGGAGGCGCCGCCGGGTCCCGGCGAGCGCATCGTCGTCGCGCCGATTCACATCGCGCAGCTACGGGAGGAGCGCAGGCGCCGTGCCGGCCACGCCATGCCCGCGCAGCTCCGCACGGAGATCTACGTGCGCCAAAGAGCACCGATCTTCCCCGCGCCTCCGCGCGGCCACGCAGCCCACGACGTACGCGCGCTGACGCGCCGCATCGATGAGAGCAAGCGCGCGCTAGGCTGGTAGCAGTGCGGCGGCGCTCCGCCGCCCGCCGGCTCCGGCGCATCCGCTCGCGCACGCATCACGTCGCGCCGCACGGTCCCGCGAACAGCAAGGTCACTCCCGCGAGCGCGATCAGAGCGCCGGCGATCGCGCGCATCGTGATCGTGTGGCCGAGGAGCACTCGCACGAGCGGTAGAACGAAGATGGGCGTCGTCGAAGTGAGCGTGGTCGCGATCGCGACGTGGGTGTGCTTGAAGGCAACCAAGCTCAGCCAGATTCCGATCGTGGTGCCGAGAATGCTCGCGGGGACGAGCACGCGCCAGAACCCGCCGCGAATCACGAGAGTCCCCCAACCCGCTAGTCGCTGCGTCGCGTACGCCCCTGCCGTTCCCAACGCGGCGGCGACGAGCAGGCGGATGAAGCTCGCTTCGAGCGGGCTGGAGTCGCCCTCCATGCCGAGCTTGGAGAATACCGCCCCCAGAGCCTGGCAGATCGCGGCCGCGGCGCCGAATGCGATCCCGCGCCAAAGCGTGCCGGGAAAGTGGCCGGCGCTCTCGACCGTGCGGCCGCGCTCCCAAACGACGACGAGAACCCCCGCGAGCGTGACGAGCATGCCGGCGACGACGTGGATTCCGATCCGTTCCTCGAGCGCGATCCAGCCGAAGAGCGCCGCGCAGGGAGGAACGAGGGTGCTAAAGACCGCGCTCTTCCGCGGGCCGAGGATCTGCAAGCAGCGAAAGCCGCAGGTGTCGCCGATCACGAGCCCGATGAGCCCGCTCAGCGTCAGGAAGAGCCACGCGGAGCTGCCGGCGCGGAGCAGCGGGCTTCCCGCGGCGTATGCGATCGCTGCCAGCGTTCCTCCGAGGCAGATCGCGCTCACGAGATTCTTGAACCAATTCATCGCCGCCGCCGGCACCGGCACGCGATGGAAGAGAATCGTCGAGCACGCCCACGAGAGCGCCGCTCCGAGCCCTGCCGTTTCTCCAACGAATTGCACGCGATGTCATCTCGATGCTCGGGGGTCTTGGTACGCGCCTGGATCCGCAGTGGGCGCCGATGCGGCGGAGGCGAGCTGCCGCTCACCCGGCTGCCCCACAAAAGGGGGCGGAGTATAGCGTCCGTATATCGTGCTCACAGTCACTTCGCCGGCGCGGTCTCAGGTTGATCCACTGACAGAGCGCCGTTCGCAATCCACGGCGAGCTGTGGGGACTGACTGCCGAAGTGACAGCACACCGAGCGAGCCGCACTTACGATTCCAGTGCCAACAGCCGCGGACGGTCATTTTGACAGCCTCGCCGGAGCCGGCCTGCGGCGCCTAAGTTCTAAGATGTTTCCATGAAATGACTAAGAACTTCCGGCACAAGCGATGCTCTGTCGGCGGCGTGTTGCACTCGCCGGCGGATTGGAAACCGCGGGAGTGCTTCGAGTGAAAGGAGAAGTAGTCATGCTGTCTCGACTTTGTCGTCCCAGCCTGCCTGTTTCCACAAGGGTACCTACCGGATTGGCGCGGGAACTGGATTCGCTGTTCGGTGATCTTCTGGCCGGTTTCCCGTCCTTCCAATTGGCGGCGGATTCCGCGCGGCCGGCGATCCCGGCCTTGAATGCCTACGAAGCTGGCGATGCACTGCACATCGAGGTGGAGCTGCCAGGATTCAACCGCGACGAGATCGCCGTCGACCTCGATTCGAACGTGCTCACGATTCGCGCCGAGCAGAAGCGCGAGGAGAAGTGCGAAGACCGGCGCTACCACCGCCGCGAGCGAATGGCCACGACCCAGGTGCGCACGCTCACCGTTCCGGCGGACGTCGATGCTTCCCGCATCGAAGCGACGGTGGCCGATGGCGTGCTCCATCTGACGCTACCGAAGGCGGAGAGCGCGCGGCCGCGCAAGATCGACGTCAAGACGCTCCCGTCGACGAGCGAAGGGAGCCGTTCATGAACGCCGAAAGAAGCGAAACCCTCTGCGATGCGAATGGCTGCTCGGCGACCTTGCCGAACAAGAACGCGGCGGAAGCGCCCCGCTTCGACGTCTTCGAAGAAGGCGAGCGATTCACCGTGCGCGTCTATTTGCCCGGCGTCGCCGGCTCCAACGTCGCGATCGAGCTTGCGAACAAGAGCCTATCGGTGCGCGGCACGAGGAGCGCGCCGGCGGAAGAGGCGCAATACTATCGGCGCGAGTTCGGCGACTGCGACTTCGAGCTTCGGCTCCAAGTCGGCGACCGCATCGATGCGGCGAGGATCGAGGCCGACTATCGCGAGGGCGTGCTCACGCTCGGATTGCCGAAGACTCTCGAATCCAAGCCGCGAGTTATTCCCGTGCGGCAAGAGAACTGAACGCATTCTAGCTCATTACTTGCAACAAGCGCGGCGCGGCGCCATGGCCCCATGGCGTCGCGACGCGCTTGTCGATTGCCGGCGCCGGAGTCGCGTCGACTATTGTGGAAAGAGATAGGCGTGCAGCTCCGGCTTGATCTCCGCGTGGAGGACCGAAGCGCGGCTTATCGTCAGCTCTTTGTCCTTCTTCTCCCCCGCCGGAAGCCCCATCGCAAACAGCAGGACGCCTTTGGCGATCGCGCTCTTCTCCGCTTTTTCGATCACGATCGTCTGCTTCGTCGGTCCGTATTGCAGCACGGCTCGATCGACGAGCACTTGCTTCTCCTTGGGGCGCAAATGAATCGACCCGCTCACCCACTGCAGCTTGTTGTCGCGTAGCTTCTGCGGCACCGGCGGAGGGTCGAAGCCCTGCCCGACGACGACCACTTGCACCTGCGTGATCTCCGGCGGCAGCTTGCCGCCACCCGAGCTCGGTTGGGATTCGATGGGGCGGCCGAGCACGTGCACGGTCGCGCCTTGCGCCAGATCCGCGACCGTGGCGATGCCGTAGCGGGAGATGGCGCAGGTCGATGCGTAGGAGACGTTCCAACTGCCGCTCTTCGTCTTCCACTTGAAGCCCGTGTCGCTCACGTCGCCGACGACACCGACCGTCTGGAGCACCTTCGGCTCGTCGCCGGCGGCCGCGCGCGCGACTCCCGCGGCTCCAGCCAGGACGAAGGCCAAGATCGCGATCCATGCGGCGCGTCGCTCCGCAGCAGGCTTCATCCCATCCGTGCCTTGCCCATCCCTACGTAACATCGCTTCACCTCTTCGACGTCGTTCCGCGAAACGTGCCGCGTCCACACCGCATCCTATGCGGCGGCGAAGCGGGGGCAAGCACCTAGCGGCTCTAGTGTCCGCGCAGGCCCGTGCCTGGCCCCTTTCGTTCCTTGGCCTCCCCCGGCGCCTCCGCGGGCTTGCGCCCGCGGCGCGCGACGGCTTCGCGTAGTAGGAACTCGATTTGCGCGTTCACGCTCCTCAGCTCCTGCTCCGCCCATGCCTGCAGCTCTCGGTAGAGGCCGGCGGGAACCCGCAACAAGAAGCTTTTTCGCTGGGCCATGGACCCTCGCTCAGGAGTAGAGGGTTCCCGCGTTCACGATCGGCTGCGAGCCCCGCTCCGAGCAGAGGACGACGAGCAGGTTCGATACCATTGCCGCCTTGCGCTCTTCGTCGAGCTCCACGATTCCATCCCGCTGCAACCTGGCAAGCGCCAGCTCGACCATGCCGACGGCGCCGTCCACGATCTTCTGGCGCGCGGCGATCACGGCTTCCGCTTGCTGCCTTTGGAGCATGGCGCCGGCGATCTCGGGCGCATAGGCGATGTGAGTGAGCCGCGATTCGAGCACCTCGCACCCGGCTTTGCCGAGGCGTTGGTTCAACTTCACCTGCAAGCTGGCCGCGACCTCTTCCGAATTCGCGCGCAGCGACACGATCTCGTCGCCGGCCGCGTCGTACGGGTGGCTGCTCGCGAGCTGGCGCACTGCGGATTCGCTCTGCACCTCGACGAATTGGGCGTAATCGTCCACATCGAAGAGCGCCTGCGCCGTGTTGCGCACACGCCAGACGACGACCGCCGCAATCTCGATCGGATTGCCGTTCAGGTCGTTGACCTTGAGCGTCTCGCCCGTGTGGTTGCGCGCGCGCAGCGAGACCTTTCGCTTCACGGTGAAGGGGTTGGTCCAGAAGAAGCCGTTGTCGCGCACGGTTCCGCGGTAGCGCCCGAAGAGGACGAGGGCGCGGCTCTCGTTCGGATTCACGATGAAGAACCCGGCGCAGCAAGTGCTCGCGGCGACGACGACGAGCGCGCCGCCGATGATGTAGGCCGCGGCCGCGAACCCCCGCCCGGCATCGCTCTCCGCCAGGATCCCGCCGCGCACGATACCGGCGATGCCCGCGATGAACAGGAGAAAGACGACGATCACCAAACTCCAACCGTTATGCGATTGCGCCGCATGCTCTTTGCTTTCGCTCCCCGGCATGGAAGCTCCTTTCCAGAGATATTGGTATGATATCACGTCAATATCTCGGCCGCAAGCCTCCTTGCGCGAGGGGTCGAGGCCGTCCGGAGCCGGCGCGAGCCCGGCGAGCGCACGGGACGACGGCCGGCACCTACCCCGCCCCGGTGGCGGTGGGTATAGTACGAGGCCGCTCGCCTACGAGCCGCGGCAGGCGCGGCGCGAGCGAGCCACGAACGAAATTTGGACCGCAACAACGAATCGGAGGAGTGCAATGAAACGCGGGTATGTTCTCGGTCTCCTGAGCGGTCTGCTCTTGGCGGCGCTGCCAGTTTTGGGGACGGCGATTCTGTGGATGGGCGGCGTCGATGCGCAGACGAAGAAGAATCCCTATCAGGAGAACGTGGGAGGGGAGATCCCGAACGGCTACGGCGTCCTGAAGGGGGTCGCGGGCACCAAGGACCAATTGGCCCTGGTGTTCGAGGACGAGTCGACGAAGAGCATCTTTATCATGGAATTCAACGGCGCGAAGCTCGGCAACCAAGTCAAGAAGCTGACGCGCTCGTCGAACTAGGCGCGAAGCCGGCCCACCGCACGTAGCGTTCCTGCCGCCGCGCTTTCCGACATACTCCAGCGCGCGGAGCGCACGTACGCAGCGCGCCTTCCGGCATACCTCACCGCGCGGAGCGCGGTCGTGGAGTGCGGTGGCCTGACACCGCCTTGCCCCGCATTCATGGGCAGCGACGAGCCAATTTCCTTCCCTGGTGTCGAGGCTCCGGCGTGCTCCGCGATTGGCGCAGCCCTCACGTTAGCCCTGGTGTCGAGGCTCTGCCTCGACACCGAGCCCTTGCGGCTCTGCCGCATCTCTGTAGCACCGGCCGGCACGTACCGCATTGTCACGCCATCGGACGCACAGCTTCGGGTCCGCCCGTGACGAGGCAGAGCCTCGTCACCAATGGCCCCGCCCAGCCGCAGCACTCCATGCGTGGCGCTCCGGGCGCCTTCCGACACTCGACACCGCCTGCGCGCCGAGACCCCCTCGTTGTGCTCCAATAACAGGCACACCGCCCGCCCCGATCCGGTGCAAACCGGGCGCGCGGAGGCAGTTGCAAGGTCCCCGCGCCGCGCCAAGCCTCCTGGGGCGCGGCATGTTGCCACGCGGCCCGCGAGGCTCCCCTTCGTGGTTCCCCAAACGGGCGCCGGACATTGGCAAGATTGATGCTCAACAATGCCGGTGCCCATCTGTTATCCTTGGCGCACGTTCGGTTTGGGCTTTTCGTGATTCACCATGACGTTTGAGAGT
>JAKEFC010000084.1 GCA_022616235.1 Planctomycetota bacterium | reverse complement strand
GCCGTCGATGCCGCCTGGCTCTGGGCGATCGCCGAAGAGCCGGGCCATTACGTCGTGCCGCTCGCGGGGCGGGCGCCGGCGCTCGCGTACGCCATCGAAGAGGAACGTGGTGCTCGCGACTATTGCCTCGCGCTCGACGCCCCGGCGCGGCGCGCGCTCGAGAGCTTCGCGCGCGCGACACGCGGCGCGGCCGCTTCCCAAGGACGAATGCCCGATAACCTCGACCTCCTGTTCCTAGCGGCCGCCGCCGCCGCCGCCGTGCTCGTCGGACGCCTTCCGCGCAGACCGAGCGGCGGCGCGGCGGATTCGACGCCCTCGGCCATGCGTACTACTCTTTAGTAGTTGCAGCTCCATTCTCCACTACTGATGTAGCTCGGTCCGGAATGCCTGGCGCGAACCGCCTCGCCTGCCGGCGCCATGCCTAGTCGGGAAGCGTCGCACCGCCTCAATGAGCGAGACGATTCCAACGAGCGTGACTCCTGGCCCGGACGCGGCACCCTCCGGTCCCGCACCGCAGGAGAACGCGGACCCCGCGCAAGCGATCGACGAATTGGTGCGCAACTTCCTCGCCTATCGCGCGGACGCGAAGCTCTATCCTCAGGACCATCCGCGGGTCGCGGAGCGGATCTCCAGGCTGCACCAGACGTTGCTCTCGCTGTCGATGCGCGCCGCAGAGGCACTCCACCTCGAAGTGCGCGATGGCGTACTCTTTTGCAGCAATTTCTCCATTCGCGCCGACAACGCCCAGACGCAGCGTTTCATATCGATCCTGCGCCAGAACATGGTCCGCTCGATGGCGTTCCTTGCCGGATTGGCCGCGCCGGAGATCGCGACTCTGATCCAGGCGCTGCTCGCGGGCGACACCGCGCCGCTCGGCTCGCGCGGCACGCGCTTCCAGCTCACGGAGCACATCGAGATCACCGCCTTCAAGCCGAGGTTCGGCAAAGGGCGTGGAGACGCCGCCGAGGACTTCGAGGATCTCGGGGCGGAAGCCGAGGACGACGAGGCGGCGGGGGAGAGCAAGACGCTCCAGGAAGTCCTCGCGGAGGGCGACTGGCAGGGATTCGCTCCGGAGCAGTTGAAGGCGATCTCGGTAGTTCTCAACACCCCAGCCGTGCAGGACCGAGTGAACGAAATCCGCGTCCGCTTCGGCGTGGCGAGCGGCGGCAAGGACTTCCTGCCGGCGTTCTTCTCCGTGCTTCGCCGCGATCCCAACACGGACTGGAAGGACCACGTGCGCCTTTGCGAGGTGATGTCCGCCGGCTTCGACCTGCTCAAGCAATCGCAGGAAGTCCGCGCGTCCGACGGCGCGCTGCCGGCGAACCTCCTCGCGCCGCGCCCCGGACTCTCCGACCAACTGAGCACGCATCTCCGCTGGCGGCTGATCCGCAATTTCTTTCCTGGCGCCCAGGAGGAACGGTCGCCCCGCGAAGCCGAGGACCTCTCCTTCCGCGCCGCCCAGGCGGAAACAAAGCCCGCGGCGCCGCCGGGAGAAGCGTCCGGCGAGCGGGCGCAGTACAGGATCAAGACCTCCATCGAAGAGTGGCGTCTGAGCGAAGTGCCGCCGGAAGCATGGGGGCAGACCGAGCCCGAGACTCTGCAAGCCGGCTTCGCGACGCAATTCGAGCGCGGCTCGCTCCTCTCGGAGTTCGCCGCGACGATCTCGCAGCTCGTGCGCTACGAGTCGGCCGAGGACTCCAAGCTGAGGACGCTCTATCGCACGACGCTCCGGCGCTTCGCGACTCAAGGCGCGCTCGCGAAAGGGGAAGTCCATGCGATCGCGGCGCAGGCCGATTCGATCGCGGAGGGATCCCGGCTCGAATACGAAGCGGAGGTCGTGCGCGCCTTCGTCGCGCCGGACGAGGCGCTCGACTACCTCGCCGGCGAATCCGCCGCGCTGCGGGCGCGTCTGCTCGAGCAGGGTCCGGCACCGGAGGATGGAGCGAACGCCTCCGCCGCGGCGGCCGCAGCCGCGGATGCCGCCGAGCACGCCCGTCAAATCTTGCGGCGCCTGATCGCACCGCGCGACTCCTACGCGCTGGACGTGGCGCTCTCCATCTTGAGTGGCGGTCACGGCCAGCAGGCTTTGCGCGGAGCATGGCCGGCGTGCGTGCGGGTGTTGGCCGTGAACAACGGCGCCGTGGCACGCTGGGTCGAAGCGAATTCCCAGCGCTTGATGCAGCCCGGCGCCGAGCGCTTCCTCATCTGCCTTCCGGTAGATCCGCTCCGAAAGGAATTGCTCGCGATCTTCACCGCCGCAAGCAAGGCCCAGATCGATTCGCTGCTCCAGAACCTCGTGTCCGCGCCGAGCGTCGATGCGACGCCGTTCTTGCTCCTCGGACTCGAGCAAACCGAGCCGCAACTGCGGCGCTCCGTGATCAGGGCGCTCGGCCGCCACGGCAACGATCGTTCGCTCCAGGTGTTGGAAGACCAGCTCCGCCGCAACAACGACCTCGTCTACGACCCCAACGAAGTGGAAGCGATCGTGCGCGCGCTCGCTTCCCGCAACGACGCGCGGGCGCGGGTGTTGCTCGAGCGCGTCATCAAGCAACGCAAGGGATGGTGCCGGCGTTGGTGCCGCGGAATTCGGAGAGCGGCGCGCAGCGCGTTGCGTGCGCGCGGAACCGAGTCCGAGTCATGAGCGCTCCCCTCGAAGCACCCTATCTGGCCGCGGTCGCGGAGGCGCTCGACCGCTTGTGCACGCTCGCCAAGGCGGTGCAGATCTATGGCGGCGAGCACCGGCGCGCGCGGGCGGCGCTCTCCGACTATCTCGACAAGACTCGGCGCGTCGCCGATTTCGGCGCCGACGCGCACAAGGAATTTCTGATCGCGTACCACGATGGACGCTTCTATCTCGAGAACGTGCCGCTCCCTCTCCAGACGCAGCAGTGCGCTCTATTGCGGCAACAACTCGCGGATGGCAACTACGGCGGTTTTCAACTCTCGCTCCAGCTCGAGGCTGCGGACCTGCTTGCGGTGTTGAAGAAAATCGTCGCAACCGGCACGTCCAACGATATCACGCGCGCCGAAGTGCCGGGTTTTCGCTGGTTGAGCTGCAACGACGTCCATCAACGGGCGGTTGCCGGACGCGTTTATCGGCGTCCGATCAACGTGCTGCTAGGGATTCCGGAGCTGAACATCGATGGACGCATCTACGACGCGACGCTCCTCGCGCTCACGAGCTTCATGGAGCAGTGCGCGGAGGGACCGGAGCGGATCGGGGACACCGCGACCATGATGCAAATCGGGAATCGCTTGGTGGGGCAATTCATCGAAAGCTCCGATCGCATCCTCCCGCTGGCCACCGTGCCATACTACGACAATTTCACCTACCACCATTCGTTGAACGTGACGCTGCTCACGTTGAGCGCCGCGCGCCTGGTCATAACGGACCGGACGCAGCTCGAGCGGATCGGTCAAGCGGCGCTGCTCCACGACATCGGCAAGGCCGATGCTCCGAACGAAATCCTCTACAAGCCCGGACGCCTCACGGACGCCGAAGCGAAGATCGTCATGAATCACCCCGTGAGCGGCGCGCGGCGCCTCGTGCAATTCCCGCAGATCGATCCTTTGAGCGTGTCGGTGGCATTCGGCCACCACATCAAGGACAACGGTCACGGTTATCCGAAGGTGAGCCCCGGTTACCGCCTGGGGCCGGTGACGCGTCTCTTGCAGGTCGCCGATATCTTCGAGGCGCTCACGGCGCACCGACCGTACAAGCAGGCGCTGACCGCGGCGCAGGCGTTCGATGTGATCTATTCCATGCCGAACATGGGGAGTTTTCGCGGCTACATCGATCTCTTGCTCCGCGCCATCGGATTCAACCCCGTCGGGTCGCGCGTGCGCACGGTCGATGGACAGATCGCGATCGTGGTCGGACACTCCGATGGGGACCCGCGCCGTCCGATCGTGCGTCCCGTTCATGCCGATGGGCAAGGCCTGCGCGTCGATGCCGCGCGCGTCGCGACGAGCACAACGGCCGAGACTGCGAGCGGCGAAACGCCGCAGATCGCGCCGGATGGGGTCGTCGCTCTGGATCCGGAAGAAGACGTCTCCGTCGCCTGCGTCGCGGAATCAACCGCCTAGGTAGGCCTTCCGCACCTCGTCGCTCTTCGCCAAGTTCGCCGCGCTGTCCCGTAGCGCGATCTTGCCGACTTCGATCACGTATCCGTGGTGCGCGATCTCGAGCGCCATGTGCGCATTCTGCTCGACCAAGAGGATCGTCGTGCCGGCCGCGTTGATCTCGCGCAAGATGCGGAAGATCGTCTGCACTATCTGCGGCGCGAGGCCGAGCGACGGCTCGTCGAGGAGGAGCAGGCGCGGTCTTGCCATGAGAGCGCGCGCGATCGCGAGCATCTGCTGCTCGCCGCCGGAGAGGGTCCCCGCGTTCTGCGCGGGGCGCTCCCGCAAGCGCGGAAACAGCTCGAGCGCGCGCTCACGGTCCGCCGCAATCGCCGCACGGTCCTTGCGCGCATAGGCGCCGAGCGCGAGGTTCTCATCCACGGTGAGGTTCGCGAAGATCCCGCGGCCTTCCGGGGCGTGCGCGATTCCCCGCGCCACGATCCTGTGCGGCGGCGCGCCGCCGATCTCTTCCCCCGCGAACAAGATCGACCCCGACGCAGGTCGTAACAGCCCGGACACGGCGCGGAGCGTCGTCGACTTTCCCGCGCCGTTCGCGCCGATCAAGGTCACGATCTCCCCCTCGCGGACGGAGATGCTGATCCCGGCGAGCGCGGCGACCGCGCCATACCTGACGTGCAAATCGCGGACCTCGAGGAGCGGCGGAATCATACGGCGGTTCCCGGCTTGCTCTCGGCGGCGGTGCCCAGATACGCGCCGATCACGCTCGGGTCGCGCTGGATCTCCGCGGGAGTACCGCCGGCGATCACGATGCCGTGATCGAGCACGGTGATCTTTTCGCAGAGTCCCATCACGACGCCCATGTCGTGCTCGATGAGCAGAATCGTGACGCCGAGGTCATCGCGCAGCTTTCGGATCAAGTGCCTGAGCGCGATCTTCTCCTGCGGGTTCATTCCCGCCGCGGGCTCGTCGAGGAGGAGCAGGCGCGGCGAAGTCGCGAGCGCTCGCGCGATCTCCAGGCGGCGCTGATCGCCGTAGCAGAGATTGCGCGCGACGGCATCCTCGCGGCCGCATAGCCCCAACAGATCGAGCAATCTCGCCGCGTGCTCCGCGATCGAGCGCTCGTCGGCGCGGTGCGCGCGCGTGCGCAAGATCGCCCCCGCGAGCGTATGGCGCGCGCGGAGATGGCAGGCGACTTTGACGTTGTCGAGCACGGAGAGGTTCGGAAAGAGGCGAATGTTCTGGAAGGTCCGCGCGATTCCCGCGCGCGTGATCTCGAAAGTTCGGAGGCCGGCGATCGATTTCTCTGCAAGTCGCATCCGCCCCGCATCGGGGCGGTAGACTCCCGTCAGGAGATTGAAGACCGTCGTCTTTCCTGCGCCGTTCGGACCGATCAGCCCGTAGAGCGCCCCCGCCGGCACGCGCAGCGAGAAGTCGCAGAGCGCCTTGAGTCCGCCGAAGGACTTCGACACGGATTCGATCTCGAGGAGCGGCGTCATGCCGGCGCCTCTGCGCGGGCGCGGCGCCCTTTCCCCCAGAGGTCCCAGATTTCGCGCACGCCGAAGAGCCCCTGGGGACGGAGAACCATGATGAGGATCAAGAGGAAGGCGTAGACGATCATGCGGTACTGCGCGAACTCGCGCAGCCATTCCGGGACGATGGTCAGGACGACGGCTGCAACGACCGCGCCGGAGATCGAGCCGAGCCCGCCGAGCACGACGATGATGATGATCTCGAAGGACTTGAGGAACCCAAGCTCGCCTGCGTTGATCGCGCCGATCTGATGCGCGAAGAGCGCACCTGCAATTCCTGCGAAGAACGCCGAGATCACGAAGGCGCGCACTTTGTAGCGCGTCGCGTGGACTCCCATCGCTTCCGCCGCGATCTCGTCCTCGCGGATCGAGATGAAGGCGCGGCCGAAGCTCGACTGCTTGATCCGATAGGTGAGGACCAGCGTGATCGCGACGAAGAGATAGATCCAGAAGATCGATGTGTAGAAAGGAACTCCGCTCATGCCGAGGGACTCGCCGAGGCTCGTGGCGAGCACTGGGATCGACGCGCCGGCAATCTCGGCGGGCTCGGTGAGCTGCGGGCGCGTGGTCTGGATCAAGACTCGCACGATCTCGCCGAACCCCAGCGTCACGATCGCGAGGTAGTCCCCGCGCAAGCGCAGGGACGGAAGACCCACGAGATACCCAGCCGCCGCCGCGGCGAGTCCCCCCGCGAGGCACGCGCCGATGAAGAAGAGATCGCCGCTCGTGAGCCACGCGGCGATCGGCGCGCGCTCGAGATCGAGCGCCCAGCTCAAGAGCCCGCCGCGCGCTTCCGGCGACTCCCACATCAGGCAGGAGCCGTAGTAGGTGATCGCGGCCGCGGTGTAGCCGCCGATCGCCATGAAGCCGGCGTGTCCCATCGAGAACTGCCCCGTGAAGCCGTTCACGAGCGTGAGGGAGACGGCGAGGATGATCGCGATCCCCGCGTCCTGCGCCAGCTTCGACGGGTACGCGAGCGCGTCCCGACCGAAGAAGAAATGGAGCCCGAGCGCGGCGAGTACGCCCGCGAGGAGCGGGGCTCCGCTCACGAACATCTCGCGCCACCGCGATGACCGCCGCTCGAGATCGGCGGCAGAACGAACGCCGCTCACGCGTTATTGTCCGCCGCGCGGACGGCGTCCCCCGGCGGCTTCGGCTCCCGCACGAAAACGCCGTGCGAGTAGGTGTCAGCATCGAGATCGTTCGTAGACTGCGCTTGCTCGAGCCAGTGGTCCCACCAGGCGAGCAATTCCATGTAGGTGAGATTCCTTAGATCGAGGTCCTCTTCGCTGAGGAACTCGTCGCGCGCATCCTCATTCATGCGGCGGTGCCTCCGCTCGGAACGGGAGGGTACGCTCCGCGCGAACCGTAAGTCTGGCGTGTGCCTCGAGGAGCGGGAGTCGGCGTAGGTCTGGCTCGAATGCGCGCCACTCGGTTTCCCACGCGGCAGCGGCGGCTCGATACATCGCCAGCCGCTCTTCGTTCGCGCGCATCAACGAGCGCCGCTCCGCGTCCAGCGCCACCTCCAGCCGCTCTCGTCCTTCCGCGATTGCGGCGAGGGCCGGGCGCGCGGCCAGGAGCCGCGCGACGAGTGCCGGATGCTCCGTCGCGAGGCGCAGGAGGTCGCGCGCGCTGCGCGAGTGACGCAACTGTTCCTCGGGATTCGCCATGATCCGCGCCAACTCGCCGATGACGGCGTAGTCCTTCTCCCGGTTCGTTTTCTTCAACGCGGCGAGGTCTGGAGCATCGAGGAAGGGAAGGGATCGTTGCTCTTGCTCGTTCCAGATTTCTTGCAGCCGCGCCGCGGAGATGCGAGGAGGGCGGGTGACGAAATCGGTCCTCACGCGCAGAATTCCATGTCGAAACTCGAAGTGTGAACTCCAACCTCCGGACAGCCAACGAGCATCGAGCGGCGCCCCAAACCGATAATGCCCTCCACGGCTTGCGATGACTTTGAGCACACGCCCGGTGGCTTCCGAGTCCTCGCGCAGAATCCAATCGCCATCCTTGCTGGCGATCGCGAGGCGATGCAGGACCACCGCCTGACCCGAGGCGATGATCGCACGCAGGCGCCCGGCGTTGAATTGCTCCGTAAGCTCGATGTAGATGGTCATGCTGCCTCATGCTATCTCGACGCCCGAGCGTCACAAGATCCGTCGTGGCCTCAGTCGAGCGACGTGGCGCGGCGATTTTCACACCTTCTCCCGGCTACCCGTGCCGAGCAGCCCCGTCGGCCGCACGAGGAGCACGATGATGAGGATCAGGAAGACGTAGACGTCCTTCAAGTCCGCGGAGAGGTACTTGGCGCCGAACTGCTCGATGAGCCCGATGCAGAATCCGCCCAGCATGGCGCCGCGCACGTTGCCGATCCCGCCGACGACCGCGGCGACGAACGCCTTGAGCCCGAGCAGCACCCAGGTGGGGTACGCGGGCTGGTTGAGTATGGGATACTTGAGCGCATAGAGGAG
>JAKEFC010000083.1 GCA_022616235.1 Planctomycetota bacterium | reverse complement strand
GCGAGTCCGTCTCGATAGTTGGTCTTCTTGCCGTTCGCGAGCGGCCTGCCCTGGACCACGGTCAAGACGGTGCGGCCCATCCCGACGAAGATGATCAACAAGAGGAGCAGAAAGCCCGCGCCCGCGAAGAACCGCCCTTCCGCGAACGCGCCGTTCAGGATCGTGAATTCGCTCACGAAGGGGCCGAAGGGGGGCGAGCCCGTGACCGCGAAGAACCCGAGCAGGAACAGCGTTCCGGACAATGGCAGCCGCCGCATGGCACCTCGCACCTCATCCGTAGACTTGCTGTCGTACGCGCGGCGGATGTTTCCCGCCGCCAGGAACAAAACTCCTTTCGTCATTCCGTTGTTCACCATGTGGAGCAGCGATCCGAGGAGCGCAGGGCCGCCGATGCCGACTCCGAGCACCAGGATCCCCATGTGCTCGACGCTCGAATACGCGAGCATGCGCTTGAAGTCGCGCTGGCCCACGAGGAAGACCGCCGCTACCGCCATCGAGAGGAATCCGAACAAGATCAAGAGACCGCCGGTGTACGCTCCCACTCCCGCGGCGAGGCACACCTGGTGCATGCGGAGCAGGGCGAGGAATGCGCAGTTAGTGACGGCACCGGCGAGCAGCGCTCCGACGAGTCCCGGCGCTTCGCCGTACGCGTCGGGTTTCCACGTGTGCATCGGCGCGAGCCCCATCTTCGTGCCGTAGCCCACGAGGAGCAGGACGAAAGCGGCCTGGAGCCACGACTGGTCGAGGAGCGGCGCGCGCTTCAGGAGGTCCTCGAGGAGGAGCGACGGCTCGCCGCCGGTTCCGAGCGATGCGTACGCGAGGAAGAAGGAGCCCAAGAGAGCGATCGCGATGCCGACGGACCCGACGAGCAGGAACTTCCACGTCGCTTCGATCGATTTCTGCGTGCGATTGAAGTAGATGAGCGGCGCCGAACTCAACGTCGTCGCTTCGATGGCGACCCACATGAGTCCGAGATGGTGCGCGCAAGTCACGAGCGTCGTCGTCGCGAGGAGCGACAAGAGGCAGGGAACGAACACGCGATTCGACCGCTTCTTCCGGTAGTGCAGGTAGCCGACGGCGTAGACCGAGCAGACCAGAAAGAGGACGCTCACGAGCAGGAGCACGATGCGGCCGACGGGATCCAGGTGCAGCCAGCTATCCGCGGCCTGCTCGCTGCCGCCGAGTGCGAAGAGCGTCAACGTCAGGTGAGCCGCCGCGACCGGGGCCAGGATCCACGGCCGCACCAGGTTCCAGGGCACGGCGAATGCGAACGCCGCGGCGAAAAGCGGCATCAAGACCAGCGCGGCCAACATCGTCATTCCTTCAACGAAGTAAGGCGCCGCGTGTCGAGCGACGCGAACTCGCGGCTGATGTGGTGAATGATGATGCTCACCACGAAAATCCCCACGAACAGGTCGAGGAGCACTCCCAGCTCCACTACAAACGGCATCGCTTCGAGCAGCAGCATGCCGAAGATGAAGATCCCGTTCTCCAGGATCAGATAGCCGATCACTTGCGAGATCGCCTTGATGCGGGAGGTCAGCAGCAAGAACCCCGTGAGCACGGTCGAGAACGCGGCGGGCACGACGAGCGTTTCCGCGTGTTCCGGCGCGAGCGAGAGCCGCGTCGCGAACGCGATCGACGCGCCCGTCCCCAGAGCGCCGAGCAGCATCGTCGGCACGAGTCCGATCAGCGGCTCGACTTCGCGCTTGATCTGCGCATCGCGGAGCGCCTTGAGGAGCATGCCGGGGATCACGGAACCCTTGAGGACGAGCGTCGCCAACGCGATGACGATCGGGAGCGGCGCGAACCTCTCGTAGAAGAGGAGCGGCATGCACCCGAGCAGGATCCCTTGGATCGCCGCGCCGTGGATGAGCGCCCGAATCCGGCTGGTTCCCAGTAGATAGAGATTCAACAGCAGCACGACGACGAGCAGGGCATTGATCGACGAGATCATCTTCACCTCATCTTCACCGCAGCATTAGGAGGAAGCCGAATCCGCAGAGCAAGCTCGCGGACACGAGCAGAGTCGGCACGTGGCGCATTTGGAGGCGAGCCATGACGGACTCGACCACGCCGATCACCGCCGCGAGAGCGAGCATCTCGAACGCGAACAGCGGCCACGCGGCGACGGCGAGATCGGTCGTGAATGGGGCGATCACGTGCAAGAGCACCGCGGAGAGAACGAACAGCTTGATCGCCGCCCCGTAGAGTACGAGTCCGAGTAGCGGGCCGCTGTGGTCGAGCACCATCACCTCGTGAATCATGGTCAGCTCCAGGTGCGTGTTCGGATCATCGACGGGAATCCTGCAGTTCTCGGCGAGGAGAACGATGAACAGGCCGGCGCCGACCAGAATGAGCGGCGCGAAGGGGAGTGTCGACAGCTCGTGCGCCATTGGCGCGTGGAGCATCCGCGTCAGGCTGAGCGCGCCCGAGTACTTGACGAGCACGAGAAAGGCTAGGAACAGTGCGGGCTCGGCGAGGCAGGCGAAAGTCACCTCGCGCGACGCCCCCATCCCTTCGAAGGATGAGCCGGTGTCGAGCGCCGCCGCAGTCGTGAAGAAGCGCCCGAGTGCGAACAAGTAGGCGAAGAGGATGAGGTCGCCGTTGAAGCAAATCGGCGCATCGAAACGCCCGAGCGGAACGAGCAATCCCGCGAGCACGACGGCGGCGAGCGTGACGACGGGGCCGGCGAGGAACATCCACGTAGTCGTCGCGCTCAAGACCACGTCCTTGCGCATGAGCTTGGCGAGATCGTAGTAGGGCTGCAAGAGCGGCGGCCCCACGCGCCCGCCGAACCATGCCTTGGTCTTGTTGATGACGCCGAGGAGGAGCGGCGGCATCGCAAGGAGCAGGAGCACGTGCATCGCGAGGTCGAAGAGGTCAGGCAAGAAATTCATGCGTCACCACTCCGAGAAGAGGAGCAGAGCGAGGAGCGCTCCCAACACGTACACCAAGTACACCTGTACCGGACCTCGCTGGAGCTTTCGCGCCCGTGCCATCAGACGCGCGCCGCGCGCGCAGAGAGGCAGGAGGCCCCGGTCGAGGACGGCGTCCGGAATCTCGCTTGCGAAGCTCGCCGGACGCGGGAACGGTCCCTCGAACGCGATGACTCTGCGCCTGGGGAGGAGCGCCCAGCCGAAGAGCAAGGTCAGCGCCTGCCCGAACGAAGAGCCGCTGTATTGCATCCTCGCGCTGGTTCGGAGGTAGCCGCAGTCCCAAGTCGGCACCCGGATCCAAGACCGAATTCGCCGCCACCGATAGATGGCGAGTCCCGCCGCGAGGCAGGCGCCGAGGAGTAACGCTTCGATCGCCGCGATCGCGCTTAGCGGCAAGAGCGCCTCCAGGGAATCGCTCGCGGCGTGTGCTGCCGGATCCCACGCCGCGACGGCGCTTGCGACGACGCCGGCAGCCGCGGCCGGCGCGACGCCGATGACCGCGCAGAAGAGCGCGAGGCAGGCGAGCGGCGCGAGCATCGCCGCGCCCGGATCCCGCGCATGCTCCGCGCGAGGACTTCGCGGCGCTCCTGCAAAGACCGCCCCGAGGAGCTTGACGAAGCAACCGACGGCGAGCGCGCCGATCGCGGCGAGCGCGACCGCCGCGAGCGCCGCCCAGACCCACTGCTCGCTGCCGCCGCCGCCCGCGGCGGTTCGCAAGAGGCCGGCGTAGATCAAGATCTCGCTTGCGAAGCCGTTCAGCGGCGGCAAGCCGCAGATCGCGATGGCTCCCACGACGAACGCCGCAAAGGTGCGCGGCATCGTCTTCGCCAATCCGCCCAGAGAGTCGATTTCCCGAGTGTGCGCCGCGTGCAGAATGCTCCCCGCCGCGAAGAAGAGGAGCGGCTTGAAGAGGCTGTGGTTTAGCACGTGGAGCAAGGAGCCGGTGAGTCCCAACACGACCCATTCCGGATGTCCGGCGGTGCGGCCGAGCATGGCAAGCCCGATCCCCATCGCGATGATCCCCATGTTCTCGATGCTGCTGTATGCGAGGAGCCGCTTGAAGTCGTGCTGCGCGACTGCGTACGCGATGCCCAGAATGCCCGACGCGGATCCAGCGATGAGCAGCGTCGCGCCCCACCAGCTCGGCGGATCGGGGAGCAGCCCGGCGACGCGAACGATGCCGTAAATGCCGGCTTTGAGTAGCACGCCGGAGAGGAGCGCCGACACGTGGCTCGGAGCGTTCGCGTGGGCGCCCGGCAGCCAGACGTGGAGCGGCATGAGGCCGGCCTTGAGTCCGAAGCCGATCACGCCCGTAATGAAGAGCGCGCCGGCCAACCAGGACGGAGCTTCGCCAAGCGTCGCCGGCCAGATGTCGAACGTGCCGCTCGCGAATCGGAGCAGCCCGAAGAATGCGAACAGGCACAGAGTGCCCACGTGCGTCGCGACGAGGTACACGAATGCGGCGCGCCGCACCTCGGGTTTCGCATCTTCCGTCGCCACGAGAAAGAACCCCGCGAGCGCCATGATCTCCCATGCCATGAGGAACACGATGGAATCGCGGGCGAGGACGACGAGCATCATGCCAGCGGTGAGAATCCCCCACGAGAGACGCAATCGTCCGCCCGTGCGCAAGTGTTCCGACTGCTTCCAGTAGGCGAGTCCGAAGATGGAACCGAGCGCGGAGACGAGCAGCATGGGGAGGAGGAACAGTGCGCTCAGCGCGTCCACGCCGACCGCGAAGCGGCCGTTGGGGAGCGCCCACGATGCGTGAATCGCCTGTGGCTCGTCGAATCCGAGGAGCTGTGCGAAGGCTCCGACGCCTCCCAGAATCGACGCGCACACGTTGAGGACCGCTGCGGTCCATTGTCCTGCTGGCGAAGCGCGGGCGAGCAGCGCGCCAGGCAGGCCGCTGATCGCCATCAATCCGAGCGCCGTGAGAATCAGCCACAGGCTCACCGTCGTATCTTCCTTATCTTATGTTGCGGAATGGCGTGCCTCCCATCACTTGCCCACCAGCTTGCGCGCAAGATCCATCACCGGTACCAGCGACAACAAGAGCCCGCAGAGCGCGACAAGGATGTAGACGATGTAGCGCTGCACGCGTCCGTGCTGTAGCACGCGCAAGACCGCCAACCGCGACTTGAAGCGGTACCAGATGGGGCTCAGTACTCCATCGAGTACAACGTCGGGGACGTGCGACGCGAACTGCGAACGACCGGGAAACACGCCCGCAGGCGGCGCGCGCTGGATCCGCGGGCGCAGGATCCAGCGATAGAGACCGACCAGTTGCGCAGCGAATGAGGAGGACGTGTACTGCATCGTGGCGCGCGGCAGCAGGTAGCCGCAGTCCCAGGTCACCACCGCGGCGCGGCGCGCACGCGCGGATCGCCGATGCACATACAGTACGCCTACTCCGGCCGCGAGAACGAGCGCGGCGCCGAGCGCGATCATCGATGGGTACGGCGCGAGTTCCGCCAAGCGCGGCCCCGAAAAACCCGGCCACGTGGCGAGCACGCCGTCGAGGCAGGGAAAGACGATGAGCGGGCATAGCCCGATCGCCGCGCAGAGCGCCGCGAGCAGAGCCATCGGCGCGATCATGCTCCATGGGGCCTCGATCGCCGCCGCGGCGTGCGCGGCGCGCGGCGCGCCGAGGAATACGGCGCCGAACTCTTTCACGAAACACGCCACCGCCAGAGTGCCGACCAGGGCCAGCGCGGGCGCCGCGAGCGCTACCCCGGAAAACGCCGCGCTGTCGTCGGTCGCCGCGTGGAATAGTCCGAGGTAGACGAGGAATTCGCTCGCGAAGCCGTTGAGCGGCGGGAGCCCGCAGATCGCCGCCGCGCCGATCGCGAACATCGCGGCGGTCAGCGGCATGCGCTTCGCCAGCCCGCCCAACTCGTCGATCTCGCGCGTGTGCGTGGCGTGCACTACGGAGCCGGCGGCGAGGAAGAGGAGCGCCTTGAACAGGCAATGGTTCCAGACGTGGAGCAGGCAGCCGGACAATCCGAGGACCAGCCACTCGGAACGGCGCGTCGCCGCGCCGACGATCGCCAATCCCAGGCCCATGAGGATGATCCCGATATTCTCGATGCTGTGGTAGGCGAGCAGCCGCTTGAGGTCGTGCTGTCCGAGCGCGAACGCCACGCCGAACACCGCGCTCGCGACGCCGGACACGAGGACGAGCAGGCCGCACGCGATGGAGAGGTCGGGCAGCAGCATCGAAGTCCTGATCAGCCCATAGATCCCGATCTTCAGGACGATGGCGGAAAGGATCGCCGACACGTGGCTCGGCGCGCTCGCGTGGGCGCCCGGGAGCCAGAAGTGAAGAGGCATCATGCCGGCTTTGAGTCCGAACCCCGCGAAGGCGAGGAGGAAGATCACCGTCTGCAATCCGAGGCCTGCTTCCTCCGGCGCGAGGCGCCGTAGCTCGAAGGATCCCGTCGCCGCGCGCAAGATTGCGAACAGGGCGAAGAGCAGGAGCGTCCCGACGTGCGCGGCGATCAGGTATACCCAGCCGGCGTAGCGCGCTTCCCGCTCGTGGTCCTCGGTGGCCACGAGGAAGAATGCCGAGAGCGCCATGATCTCCCACGCGAAGAGGAAGGTGGCGCCGTCTGCCGAGAGCGCGACGAGCGCGAGTCCGGCTACGAGTAGGCCGTAGCAGAGGCCAAGCCGCCGGCCCGTGCGCACGTGGTCCGCCTGGCGCCAGTAGCCGAGCCCGTAGACGGGGCCGACGATGCCGAGGAGGAAGATGGGCGCGAGAAAGAAACCGGAGAGCGGGTCCAATCGCACTTGGAAAGGCCAATCGGGGAGCACTCCGCGCACAGCGGCGGTCGTGGTCGTACCGTCGATCACGGCGGCTAGCGCGCCCACCATGCCGGCAGCGGAGGCGATCACCATCACCGCGGCGGCGGCGGTCTGGCCTAGCGGCGAGCGGCGCGCGGACAGAAAGCCGAAGACTCCACTGAGCGCACAGGCGCCGCACGCTCCGAGTGTCAGTTCGAGGCTCATCGATGACGCCACGTATTCGCGCTAATCGGTTGTCCTCTTTGCTCTTTCGCTCGCCGCCGCGCGCGGAGGCTGCGGCGTGAAGCCGAGCGCAATCTCCGCGCGCTTCAGTGTCTCGAAGATGTCCTCCCGGGAAGCTTGGCGCGCCACGGCGCTCTTGAACTCCGGATTGCGCAGCGCGAAACCAAGGCGTGAGAGCAGATGCAAGTGGCCGCGGACCGTCGGGCTGATCAGAGTGAACAGCGTCGTGACTGCGCGGCCGTCGAGCGCGTCGAAGTCGATCGCGCGTTCCAGGAAACAGAGCGTGACCTGCGGGCGCGACACGTGGAGTACGATCGGGTTCCTGACGTGGGGGATCGCGATGCCGTCGCCGATGCCCGTCGATCCGAGCGCCTCGCGCGCGAGGAGCACCTGATAGAGGAATTGGCGGTCGACCTCGTCGGGGAGTTTCATCGTGTCGACGACGGCTTGCAGCGCGGTCGCCTTGTCGCTGCCGCAGATGCGATAATAGATGCCTCCCGCGGTGAGCGCTTCGCTCAAGCTCGGAGGCGGAGCATCTCCGCCTTCCGGCTCGGCGAAGATGTCCGGCGAGACGCTGAGTTTCCGGGAGGTTGCCCACTCGAGCAGTTCGGCTCGGTTGAAGCGGTATTGATCGTTGATCTGATACGCCGGGATCGTGCCTTGCTTGATCCAGCGATAAATCGTTTTCTCGGTGACGCTTAAGAGCCGCGCCGCATCCCGGACGGTGAGTTTCATCCCCCTATGCCCCCTCTGTCATCTCCCCCCATACTCTAGCAGGTGTCCAAGAAAGTCTAGCGAGCACCCGGCTCGACTATCTGGAGTGAGGGGATCGCTCGAGAGAAGGGTCGCCGCCCTCGCCGTCGCCTCTCATATCCCCGCCGGCTGCGCGGACGTCTTCGTCCTCGAGGAGCGACGCGATGTCGCCGCCGGGCAGCTCGTTCGTCAGGTTCCAGCGGAACTCCGCGTCCCAAGTCGAGGATGACGCGCAGGGGAGGCCGCGCGGGTGTTCGTCCATGATGTCGAGCGCTTCGGTCAGGAAGGCGTTGCGCCCGCCGCAGGCGTTGATGAGGGTGCGCTGAATATTCGCGCGCGCGTCGCTGACGCCGAGGCGCGCGAGCGCGAGTGCCGCCGCTTCGACGGCGCGGATCCCGTCGCGTCCCTTCTGCGGATTCGCGACGCGCCAGCGGAGATGAGTCTCGAGGCGGTCCCGGATCTCCGCTTCGTCGTACATGGCGACCCCTTCGAGCGCCGCGAGCACCGCGATATAGAGGTCGCAGTCGATCTCCGCCTCCTCGATCATGCCGAGGAGCGCTTCGAACGCGGGTCTGCCGATGCGCCGGAGCGCGCGCACCGCGCCCGCGAGTAGGGATTCATCGTCGCTCCGAAGCGCGTCGAGGAGCGGCTCGATCGCGTCCGCGCTCTGCAGCTCGCCGAGGATGATGGCCAGCCACACCGAGGCCTGGGTGTCGTCGTTCCCTTCGGCGATGCTCTCGCTGAAGGTATCGACGACGATCTCCTCGAGATTCGGATCGAGGCGCGCCTCGTCGATCACGTCAGAGACCGTCCGGTGGACGAGGGCGCCATCTTCGCTGAAGAGGCCCTGCAACCGTTCGTCCGCATGCTCGCGCAGCCAGCCGTTGTCTTCCATGGCGCGCGATTATCCAAGCCGGACGCGCTCCTGCCAACCGCGTTTGCGCGCAAGAGCGCGCAACGATACCCTGCGGCCGAGGCGTCGCCTCGCGAAGGAGCATCTCTCGTGCCGAACGGTTCCGAGTGTCTCGATGCGCTCGATCCGGCGAAGCGCGCGGGGCGGCGCTTGTGGATCGGGATCGCGGGAACGGCGCTCGACGCGGAGGCGCGTTCGCACCTGGACACGATTCGCCCTGGCGGGATCGTGCTATTTCGCCGCAACATCTCCGGCCGCGAGCAGCTCGCCTCGCTCTGCGCGGAGCTGCGCGCGCAACTCGGCGGCGACGTCCGCATTGCGGTGGACCAAGAGGGCGGGCGCGTCGCCCGCCTCGCCGGCGAGGCCACGCAATTCCCCGCGAACATGGCGCTCGGCGCGATCGAAGCGGCCACTCCTGGACGCGGCTGCGCTCTGGCGCGGCGCGCCGCGGCGGTAGTGGGGCGCGAACTGCGTGCGTTCGGCATCGATGTGAACCTCGCGCCGGTAGCAGACCTGTATTCGGCTCGCGCGAGCGACGTGATCGGCACGCGCTCCTTCGGGGCCGACCCGGAGCGCACCGCCGCGCTCGTGGCGGCGGCGGCGGCAGGACTCCGGGAAGGCGGCGCCCATGCCACGCTCAAGCACTTTCCAGGGATCGGCGACGCGGCGCTCGATCCGCATATCGACCTGCCGGTGCTCGCACGCTCCTCGAGCGAGAGCGCGTGGCGCCCGTTCGCGAGCGGCATCGGCGCGGGCGCGCGCTTCGTCATGACGAGCCACGCGATCCTGCGCCACGTCGATGACGACAAGCCCGCCACTCTTTCCGCGAAGGTGGTGCGCGCGCTCCGCGATGAGCTGCGCTTCGATGGCGTCTTGCTCACGGACGATCTCGAGATGGGTGCGCTCGGCGGCTGCGGCGACTTCGACGATATCGTGCGCGGCGCCGTGGAGGCCGGCCACGATGCGCTCCTCATCTGCGCCGATCCTGCGCGCCAGCTCCGCGCCCGCGACGTCCTCCGGGAGGGATTCGAGCGCGGCTCGCGCTGGCTCGCGGCGGGAGCCGCCGCGGCCGAGGCGCGCCTTGCGAGCGTCGAGCGGCTCCCCGCGCCGCGGGCAAGAGACTCCGCCAATTGCTCCCCTAGCTCGCTTGCCGAGGAAGGCGCGGTGATCGCGCGGGCGATCGCGGAAGAGTCCGTGACGTTGCTCGCCGGCGACGAGCGGCGACTTGCGGAGTTGGCGGCCACGGGCGCGGCGCGACCGCCGCTCGTGTACCTGCTCCACGGCGACCCGGCCGGGATCGAGTCCCTTCCCGCGGGCAATTCATCTCTAGTACTCTGTGCATACGGCTCCGGTCCCTTCGAGCAGCTTGCTTTGGCGCGCGTCGTCGCGGGAGAACTCCGCCCGTGCGGAGCGAACCCGGCGGTTTAGCGCGCACCCGCGAAAGGAATTCCATTGCTGCGTTCGATCGTTGCGATCGCGCTCTGCGCGGCGCTCTGCGGCGTGCCGCCCGCTCCCGAGCCCCCGGCGACGCCGGAGAAGGATGCGCCGAAGCCGGGAGCGGCTGCGGCCGCGGCCGCCGCTGCGAACCCGCTGGAATCCTATCGCGCAGCGGTACGCGCGATCGTCGAGGAGGCGCTGAAGAGCGGCCGCGCCCTAGAGCGCGTCGCGCAACTCTGTGCGATCGCGCCCAGGCGCCTCTCCGGGTCCGCGGACGCCGCCGCGGCCGTGGAATGGGCGCGCCGCGCGATGGAAGAGGACGGACTCGAGAACGTGCGGCTCGAGGAGATCACGGTGCCGCACTGGGTGCGAGGCACCGTCGAGTCGCTCGTCATCTCGGCGCCGGCGGCGCACGAGCGGACGCCGCTCCCGATCCTCGCGCTCGGCGGCAGCGTGGGCACGCCGCCGGAGGGGATCGTCGCGCCGGTCATCGAGGCGAAGGATTTCGAAGCGCTCGCGGCGCTCGGCGAGCGGGCGCGCGGCGCGATCGTGTTCTTCAACCACCCGATGGATCGCGCGAAGCTCGATCCCTTCGACGCCTACGGCGACGCCGTGGAGTATCGCTGGCGCGGCGCGATGCGCGCGGCCGCGGCCGGCGCGGTGGCGGTGGTGGTGCGGTCGATGACGACCGCGCTCGACGACGTGCCGCACACGGGCAGCATGGGCTACGACGATGACCTCCCGAAGATTCCTGCTTGCGCGGTGAGCACGCTTGGCGCGGAGCGTCTGGCGACGCTCTTGGCGACGGGCGAGAAGGTCGTGCTCGCGCTCCGCCTCGACTGCGCGACGCTGGAGAACGAGAAATCGCACAACGTGGTCGGCGAGCTACGCGGCACGACGAAACCGGACGAAGTCGTCGTCATCGGCGGGCACCTCGATGCGTGGGACGTCGGGCAGGGCGCGCATGACGATGCCGCCGGCTGCTGCCACGCGCTCGAGGCGCTGCGCCTCTTGAAATCGCTCGGACTCCGCCCGAAGCGCACGTTGCGCGCGGTCTTCTTCATGAACGAGGAGAACGGCCTCGCCGGGGGGCGCGGCTATCACGAGCGCTACATGCCGGAGATGGGGCGGCACGTGCTCGCGATCGAGTCGGACCGCGGCGGCTTCGCGCCGCGCGGCTTCACGACCGATGCGAACCCGGAGGCGTTCGCCGCGTTGAAACCGATCGCGGCGCTCCTCGCCGAGTTCGACGCCGGCAGGCTCGACCCGGGCGGCGGCGGCGCGGACATTTCGCCGATGAAGGCGGACGGCGTCGTGACGATGGGATTCCTGCCCGACTGGCACCGCTACTTCGATCTCCATCACACCCACGAGGATACGATCGAGAAGGTGAACGAGCGCGAGCTGAATCTTGGCGCGGCGGTGATCGCGGCGATGGCGTACATCGTCGCCGACCTCGACGCGCCTCTGCCGCGGAACGAACCGAAGCCGAAGTAGCGCATGCCGGTATGCTGCCCGCAGTGCAAGAGCGAGATCGATGCCGCGTCGTTGTCCGGCGCCGCATCGGGAAGCGTGGCGTGCCCCTCCTGTGGGTCGAGCATCACGTTGGAGTCCACGCAGACGCGAAGCCTCGGCGTGAGCGATGAGCTTCGCCGCATCGGCAAGTTCGAGATCCTCGAGGAACTGGGCGCGGGCAGCTTCGGTTTCGTCTATCGCGCGCGCGACACGGAGCTGCAGCGCATCGTGGCGATCAAGGTGCCGCGCCCCGGAAGCCTCGACAGCCAGGAATCGGTCGCCCGCTTTCAGCGCGAAGGGCGCGCGGCCGCGCAGCTCGATCACCCCGGGATCGTCGCGGTCCACGAGATCGGCCGCATGGATGACGGCCGCCACTTCCTCGTCTCGGAGTTCGTCCAAGGATACACGCTGTCCGACCGCCTGACGGCGGGCCACCTCACGTACAAGCAGGCGGCGCTGTTCCTCGCGGAAGTCGCGGATGCGCTCGAGTACGCGCACTCGCAAGGAGTCATCCATCGCGACGTGAAGCCGTCGAACATCATGATCGATCTCGAGGGGCATCCGCACGTCATGGACTTCGGGCTCGCGAAGCGCGACAAGGACGAGATCGTCATGACGATGGAGGGGCAGGTGCTCGGCACCCCGGCGTACATGCCGCCGGAACAAGCGCGCGGCGACGCGCACTCGGGCGATGCGCGGAGCGATGTCTATGGTCTCGGAGTAATCCTGTACTTGCTCCTCACGGGCGAGCTGCCCTTTCGCGGCAATACGCGCATGGTGATCGCGCAAGTGCTCGGCGACGATCCGGTCGCGCCGCGCCGCCTGAATGACCACATCCCGCGCGACCTCGAGACGATCTGCCTGAAGGCGATGGCGAAGGAGCCGAACAAGCGCTATCAGACGGCGCGCGACTTCGGCGGGGACTTGCGCAGGTATCTCGCGGACGAGCCGATCGTGGCGCGGCCGCTCGGGCGCGTGGAGAGGCTCGTTCGTTGGTCGCGGCGAAATCCGTTCGCGGCGAGCCTGATGCTCGTGGTGACGCTCGGTTCCGCGGTGGGGCTCTGGAACTTGTCGCGGCTCTCGGGGCGCTTGCAGCGCGAGACGGCGCTCGAAGGCGCCGGACTGCAAGCGGCGATGCTGAACGAAGTGAACTCGTTCTACTCGAACACGATCGCGGGGCCGCTCGCGCGCCATCACGAAGTGCCGGTGACGCACAACTACAAAGAGGTCGAGGGCGCGATCCCGATTCCGGCGACATTCTTGACCGACCTCGCGCAGATGCTGAGCACGAGCGCGACGGGGATGGAAGTGCGCCACTACAGCGACTACCCGTTCAAGTTTCGGAAGGATGGCGGCGCAATGGATGCGTTCGAGCGCGAAGCGCTCGCGCACTTCCGCGCGGCGCCGGAGCAGCCGTACTTCGCACGGTTCGAGGACTACGGCGGGGCGCCCGCGCTCCGGTACGCGGTGCCGCGGAAGATGAGGGAGAGCTGCGTCGAGTGCCACAACACGCACGCCGACAGCCCCAAGACCGATTGGAAGGCAGGCGAGATCCGCGGCGTGCTCGAGATCATCCGCCCGCTCGCCGCCGACCGCGACCGCATCCACGCCGGCCTCAAGGAATCGTTTCTCGTGATG
>JAKEFC010000082.1 GCA_022616235.1 Planctomycetota bacterium | reverse complement strand
GGCTCTGCCGCAGCTATGTTACACGGGCCGGCACGAACCGCATCGTCGCGTCATCGGCGGCAGAGCCGCGGGCCCGCGCGTTGCGAGGCGGAGCCTCGCAACGAGGGCTAGAAGAGATTCAGGGCGCTCTCTGGAGCAGACACGAGACTCGGGCAGAGCCTGGTCACGAGGGAGTGATGGCATTCCGAAGGCACCAGGAAGACGCGTGCCTAATCCGGCCCCTCGTCGATCCAGGCGCCGATGAGATCGACCGCCGCTTCATCGACGACGTGGCTCCCAGCGGGAGGCATGCGATTCTCATCGAGCGCGCGGAGCCGTTCCCAAAGCACGCTCGCCTCCTTGTCGCCCGCCGCGATTCGCAGGGCGCCCGCGAGCCCGAGGTCGCCGTGCGTCGGCGCGACTCCGACGAGATTCGCCGCCGCGAGCGGCGTCTCGTAGCGCATGTCGGCGTCCACGGGGACTGGACTCTCCGGCTGGTGGCAATGCGCGCAATTCACCGCGAGATAGGAGCGGGCTCGCTCCGCGATCGGCTGCGCCGCGTCGTCCAGCGCGGCGAGCGCGCCATAGCTCGTCGCGTCGCCTGTGTCCACGTCGAAGAGTCCGATGTTGTTCCACGATCGCAGTTGATTGTCCACGACGTCGCCGTAGTCGAAGTCGCGGTTCAACTGCCTGGTCGTGAGCCCGATCGTGAAGCCCGAAGGTACGAGGTGGCAGCGCGCGCAATCCGCGGGATCGGGGAAGACCCAAACTTGCTCCCGCACGCCCCCCAGCGCCAGCGGATCGGCCACCGAAAGGATCTCTTCGGAGGGATCGGCGATCAGCGCCGCGTCCGTGCCCGCCTCGTTCCACTTGTAGCTGAAGCCGACCCAACCGCTCGCTTGGTGGACGAGCACGCGCGTCTCGAGCCGCCGCGCGCTGCCGTCCGCAAGATCGATCTCCAGATAGAGAAAGATCGCGGTGCCCACCGGGAAGGTCCAAGGTCCGCTCGCCGCGAAAGTCACCTGCGACGTGCCGGGGAGCGCGATCCAGCGGCGAATGCGCGCGCCATCCGCCCACTGCGGCGCGTTCAACGTGTACTCGATCACCCCCGGCGCCGGGACGAGCGCCGCCAAATCGGCAAACGCACCCGTCTCCGAAAGTAGCAGCGGGATCTGCTGCTCCGGCGGCGGCGGCTCCGACGCCTGGAGGCGCCACATGCCTCCCCAGAGCGAGAAGGCGTAAAGCTCGCCTTGCGCGTCCTCGCCGAATGCGCACAAGCTGTTCACGTTGTCGATGAGGAGCGTATTCGAGATCGCGCCGGTCGCGTCGTACACGAGCCCCCACACGGGGCCGAGATAGTCGCCGTAGATGTACACGCCTTGCATCCCCGCGAGATCGCTCCCGCGATAGACGTAGCCGCCGATCACGGCGACCCCTTCCGCGTGGCTGTAGTCGAAGATCGGCTCCGCGAAATCCGCGGCCGGCAGATCCTGCGGGTTGTTGTAGCTGACGGTCCCCTCGAAGTAGTCCCAGCCTAGATTGTCCCCCGCGGACACGCGGTTCAGCTCTTCGCGATTTCCCTGTCCGACATCGCCGACCCAAAGTTCCCCCGACTGGCGGTCGAAGCTCATGCGCCAAGGGTTGCGCAATCCCCACGCGAAGATCTCGCCGCGCACGCCGCCACCCTGGCTGGCCAGCGGGTTGTCGGGCGGGATCGTATACGGAGTCGTGCTGACATCGATCCGCAGGATTTTGCCGAAGAGATCGGTCAAGTCCTGGGCGCGCGAAGGCACGCCGTTTTCGCCCAAGGAGATGTACAGGTATCCGTCCGGCCCGAAGGCGAGCATGCCGCCGTTGTGATGAGAAAAGTCCCGCGGTAGCTCGAGGATGATCTCTTCGCTGCCGGCGTCCGCGACGTCGGGATCGGCGCTCACTTCGTAGCGGGAGAGGATCGAGCGATTGGGGGCGTTCGCGGTATAGAACACGTAGAACTGGCCGCTCTGCGCGTAGTCCGGGTCGAAAGCCAGTCCAAGAAAACCCTCTTCGTTGAAATCGAAGTCGACTTTCTCCGTGATGTCGAGGAACAGCTCGGTATCCGCGACGGTCGGGTCGTTCGCGAACACGCGAATGCGTCCCGGCTTCTCGACGACGAAGAGTCGATTCGTGCCATCGGCAGGCGATGCGAGATGCACCGGCTCATCGAAGAGCGGCAGATTCGGGAATGCCGCGTCCGCTTCGAGCGGCGTCGGCGTGGGGAGTCCGGTGGGGAGATTGAGGCCTGCGACTTGCACGCGCGCGGTCAGACCGAAGGGACCGTTCGAAGTGGAACCGCCCGGCGCTCCGCCGTGGCTGCCGCCCCCGCCCCCGCCCGAATTACACGACGCGAGCGCCAGGCAGACCGCGCCAAACGAGATCGCGCAGCCGGCGATCGATCGACTGATGCACGAAAAGGCCGTCAGGGGACGGGAAGACATGGTCTGCTCCCCCTTTTTCTAGCACACCCCGAGTATTTCGAGTGGGGCGATTGTAGCGATTGCAGCGTGAATGAGAAGGTGAAGAATCTCGCGACGTTTCGTTCGCGCTGCCGATCAATATCCGCTAATTAGCGCCTATGACGGCCTCAAACCCCGCTTTGTCACGAGATAAAGCGCGAATGTCGCGAGCCAATGTCCCCCCGCGTAGTGGCGGTCGTTGACCTCCGCGAGCCCCGCGGCACGGTGGGCGCGTGCCGCCGCATCGAGCGGCGCGCACAAGGAATCGCGCGCCGGGAGCGCGCTCGCAATGCCTTCCAACATCCACGCGCGGCTGAGATTCAACCCATCGAAATGCGCGAGCTTGCCGTCGGAAGCGTCGGCGCAGCGCACGGGAGCGAGCCACGATGGCGGCGCGCCGGCGAGACGCGGCAGGAACGCTCGCAGCCAGCGGCCATATTCGAGTCCGGAGAGCACGCGCCGCATCAAGTCCGCTTCCGCGAGCGCCGGCGAGAGGAAATCGTGCCCCGATGGCTCATAGTCGAGCGGGGCAGCGCGGTCGTGGAGGTAGAAGTCGCCGGCGCGCGCGCGGATGAGCGCCGCAAATTCCGGCTGCTGGGACTCCTCCGCGTAGTCGAGCGCGAGGCCCATCGAGAACGCACTCTGCGAGTGCTCGCCGCCGCGGATCGGGTGCGTCACGCGCTGCAACCATCCTTGAATGCGCTGCATCGCGAGCCGCTCGAGCGGCTCGAGCGCTTCGCTCCAGCGGCGCGCGGCGGGGAGCGAGAGGGCGCGCAGCTCGCTCGCGAGGAGGAGCACCCACGCGAGCCCGTAGGGAAGCTCGAAGGTCGCACGCGCCGCCGCGAAGTCGCATTCCGCGCGCAAGCGTTCCGCAGTCAGGTGTTCCGCGAGCGCTTCTTCGGCGGCGGCACGAAAGGCGCCATCGGGAAAGGCGCGCAAACCGCGCGCGAGCGTCCAATGGCCGTGCACGGCGGAGTGCCAATCGAAGCAGCCATAGAACGCGGGCGTGATCTCGCGCGGCGCGCGCAAATCGGCGGCGGAATTCAAGAGGCAGGAGAGGTGATACGGGTACTCGCGGCGCACGCACGCGAGCGCCATCTGCACGAACTGCTCGATCTGCCGCTCGGTCTCGGTCACGGCGTGGGTCGCTCCTCGCATGGGGAAGTCGCTTCCTGCGCAAAGCCTTCCCGGAGAAGGCCGCTATCCCCCCGACACCGCCTGCATGAAGAGGAGGGTGTCGCCATCCTGCAAGGGCGCGTCGAGATTGTCGAGCCAACGCGTGTTCGTTTCGTTCAGGAAACAGAGGACGTGCTGCCGGAAACCGCCGCTCTCATCGAAGAGATGGAGCGCGATGCCCGGGCGCTCGCGCGCGATGGTGGCGAGCGCTAGAGCCACCGAGTCCGCGTCGAGGGCGAACTCCAACTCTCCTTGCGTCACGGCGGCCATTACGCTCGGCAATAGTACGCGAATGCGCGCCATCGAACCCCGCGTCAGTTTTCGGTGAATGCGGCGACGGTCAGGATGCGCGGGAGCACGCAAGGGATCGCCTGCCAGCGATCGCCGCAGTTGTTGCTCGCGTAGATGGTGCCGGAGGTCGTACCGCAGTAGACGCCGCAGGGATCGAGCCCATCGACCGCGAGCGCGCGCCGGAGCACCGCGAAATAGGCGTTTCGCTCCGGGAGCCCCGCGGCGGCGGGGTGCCATGATTCGCCGCCGTCCCGGCTGCGATAGACGGCGAAGCGGCCCTCGATCGGGATGCGGTACTCATCGCTTTCGAGGGGAGCGGAGAAGAGTGCGCGCGTGCGCGGATCGAGGGCGAGGGGAAACCCGTACCCGGACGGGAGCCCATTCTCGATGCGCTGCCAGCGATCCCCGCGATCGGAGGAGCGGAACATGCCGCGATGATCCTGGCGGTAGATCGTGTCGAGCTGCTTCGGATCCTGCGCGATCGCGTGCACGCAGAAGCCGATGTCCTTGAACTCCTTGTCTTCGACAATCACGGGCACTCCCTCGTTCTTCGCGTGCCACGTCTCGCCGCCGTCGTCGGAGCGGAAGACGCCGACCGCGGAGATTCCGCACCAGATGCGACGGTCGCTGCGCGGATCGACGATGATCGAATGGAGGCAGAGGCCGCCGGCGCCTGGGACCCAGGCGCCGCTCGTCGGATGCTCGTTCAGCGCGGTCACCGGCTCCCAGGTCTCGCCGCGATCGATGCTGCGGAAGAGTCCGGCCTCGTCGACGCCGGCATAGTGCGCTTTGCCGTTCGGAACGATGCTCCAGATCTGGTTCAGCTTGCGCTTACCGCCCTCGGGATATTGCGGACTTTTCTCGACCTGGCGCCAATCGCGCAGGTTCGAGCTTTTTTGGATCGCGGGGCCGTAGACGTCGCTCGCCGTGCCGGCGAGATAGGTCCCGTCCGCCGCGCGCGCGATCGCCGTCACCTTCCACCCTTTGAAGAGCGGCCCCTCGACCTTCCACTCCTGCCGTGCGTTGGAGCTGCGGAGGACGAATGCGCCCTTCGCGGTTCCCACGATCACTACGACTCCCATAGGAGACTCCTCTCTGTGGTTTGTGGCGTGACCAATGCCCGAGCAGCATGACGATTCCCACGCTGACCTCCTTTGGGTCCGGCGCGCAGGGCGTTTCCCGGCGGCGACTGCCGTGCGCTCTACAGGGCATCATCGCGTGGTCGGACGCGATGTCTCACGGATTCTGCGGAGCGGTCGGGGGGACGGGCAATGGCGCCAAGTGTCGAGGCTCTGGCATGCTCCGACTTCACCGCGGCTGTGGCGTTGCCCCCCTGGTGTCGAGGCTCTGGCGTGCTCCGTCTTCACCGCGGCTGTGGCGTTGCCCCCCTGGTGTCGAGGCTCCTGCCTCGACACCGCGCCCCCGCGGCTCTGCCGCATCTCTGTGACACAGGCCGCCACGTACCGCATCGTCCCACCATCGGACGCAGCGCCTCGGGCCCGCGCGTTGCGAGGCAGCGCGCTCACAGGGGCAGACAAGAGATCCAGCCAGCACCTCGACACCAACACCATCGTCCATATTTGCACTCGCCGTCACATGCTCTTGACGCGTAGCGCCCGCCGGGGCTCCGATGCAGCCCTGCCCGCGTCCGCGCCACCTCGCGCTGCCGATGGAGAACACAGGTTAGGCCCAGGCGTGTCGCGCAGCCGCTATCGCATTCTCGAGCCCCTGCTCCCTCAATTCGTCACGTGCACTGTCGTCGGCTGGTTGCCAATCTTCGCGCACGTGCGGTGCACGATGGTCCTCCTCGACTGTTTCCGCTTCCTGCAGCGAAACCGCGCGCTGAAGCTCTACGGCTATGTGATCCTCGAGAATCATCTGCACGCGATCGTGGCTTCGAAGGAGCTGGCCGAGCTGCTCGGCGACTTCAAGTCATTTACCGCGAGAAAGATCATCGACCTCTTGAGAAAAGGTGGAATCTCACCGCACACGGTGTTCTTGAAACGACTCAGGGAGCCGCACAGGGTCGGGCAAACGTCGCAGCTCTGGCAGGCGGGATATCATCCGAAAGCGATTCTTGACGAAAGGATGATGCGCCAGAAGCTCGACTACATTCATTTCAATCCCGTGAAACGCGGCTACGTCGAATCGCCGGTGCACTGGCGTTATTCGAGCGCGCGCAACTACGCGGGGCAAAAGGGCCTGTTGGACGTCGTCACGGGATGGTGACGGTCACGCTCCGCCTTGTGCGCATGTCTGTCGCAGTGAGCGCATTGCCTTCCATCTAGCCCTCGTTGCGAGGCTCCGCCTCGCAACGCGCGGGCCCGAGGCTCTGCCTCCGATGGTGGGACGATGCGGTACGTGGCGGCCTGTGTCACAGAGATGCGGCAGAGCCGCGGGGG
>JAKEFC010000081.1 GCA_022616235.1 Planctomycetota bacterium | reverse complement strand
GAGATCGCCGTCGCCACCGGATCCCACGCGGGCGAGGAGTACCACCACGAATTGGTGGGGCGCCTCCTCGCCCGAGGAGGGCTCGCGCCGGAGCATCTCCTCTGCGGAGTGCACCCGCCGTTCTCGGCGCGGGAGCGCGCGCGGCGCGCCGCCGCCGGCGAAGAGTTTTCGCCGCTCGGCAACAATTGCTCCGGGAAGCACGCGGGGATGCTGCTCCTCGCGCAGCTCCTCGGCGCGCCGCTCGCGGGCTATCTCGATGCGGAGCACCCCGTGCAGCGCGCGATCCGGCGGCTGCTCGCGCGCTTCTTCGATGACGAATTGGCGGCGTCCGCGCGCGCGGTCGACGGCTGCGGCGTACCCACGTACTCGCTGCCGATCGAGAAGATCGCGCGCGGGTTCGCGCGGCTGCACGATGACGAGTTCTTGCGCGCGGCGGGGCTTGCGGAGGCGGCGGCGCGATTGCACGGCGCGCTCGAGGCGTGTACGCGCGCGTTTTCCGGGGAGGGGAGGCTGCCCGCGCGCTTCCGGGCGGTGCTCCCGGCAAGGTGTCACTGCAAGGAGGGGGCGGAAGGCAGCCTCGCGATTTGGGGGCCGCGCGGCTCCCTCGTCGTGAAGTGCATCGATGGCAACGAGCGCGGCGTCCGCTACCTCGTGCCGGAGCTTCTCGCGCGGCGCGGCTGGATCGACGCAGCGGAGCTGGCGCGCTGGCGCGCGGCGGATCCCCCCGTCGTCCGCAACGTCGCGGGGCGCGAGGTCGGGGAGATTCGCGTACTCCTGGATGGCGATCGCGGCGGAGAGTAGCCAAAACCGGCGGTACGCCCCACTTTCTCGGCCCATCATCATCCTCGCTCGGCAGCCGCTGGAGGGCCGCCGCTGGAATCCGCTTCAAGCCCGGAGGAACGGATCGCCGAAATATGCGGCGTGTGTATCGCCCGCCGCGCCGCGGTTCGGCGCCGTCCCAACGCTCATCGGAGTTTCCCCATGTCGCCGAATCGGCTAGCCAGCGCAACGGCCGTTCTTGTCTTCGCGCTCCTTGCGCCCGCGCGAACCGAGGCGCAGTTCGCGCCGTCGGCGGGGAACGTGGAGCGCATCGTGAAGAAGGACGGCTCCGTCGTCACCGGCGAGGTGACCGGGTTCGAGGACGGCAAATACACGGTGCGCGTCGGCGGCTCGACGGTCACGATTCTCGCGACGCAAGTGCGAACGATCGAGGATGCGGCCGCCACGCCGCTCGCGGCGGCGCCGGCGCCCGCGTTCGGCGCACCCCTCGAGCTTGCGGATGCGCTCGATGCGATCGCGACGAGGCGCGATCCGCCCGCCGCGCCGGAGAGCGTCGAATCCTTCCACGATGCGATCGCGTCCGTCTTGCGCAAGGAGTGGGATTTCGGCGTGCGGATCCTGCGGCGCCTGGAGGAGCGCGAGCCGGAGTGGGCCGATCCCCAGGTGGTGAGCGCCCTGGTGCTCTTGGAGCGCGGCGAGGCTTCCCCCGCGCTGCGCGCGGCGCTGCGACTCGAGAGCCTCTTTCCCGAGGACGTGCTCGCTGCGCGCGCCGCCGCCGAGGTCTTTCGGCGCTCCGGATTCCAGCATCGATACTGCAAGGTCATGGAGAGGGTTCTGCACGGGAGCGTCCAGGGCGAGCGCTTGGACTACGAGCTTGCGCGCCTGTGGTGGACGGCGGATCCGGAGGAAGCGAAGCGCCATTGGCTCCGCTATCGCGAGAGCGACCCCGAGCTGCGAAAGCCCTGGTGCCGCGAAGGGGAGACGATGCGCAAGGCGCAGCTCGCGCTTGCGGCCGAGGACTGGTACGCCGCGCAGATGGCAATCGATGAGCTGCAGGGGAATCATCCTTGGATGGGGAGCGCCGAGATCCTGCCGCTCCGCATCGGCATCGCGGAGGCGCGCCTGAAGGCGGCGGAAACTACCGGCCGCATCGAGGAGGCGCTGCTCGCGGCACGAACGCTGGCGGAGCTGGCGCCGGCGCGCGGCGAGGAAGCGAACGCCAGGCTCGGCGCGCTCCAAACCTCGCTCGTGACCCAGGCGATGCAGATCGGCGAGATCGCCGAGCTGAGGAGTTGGTGCCATGGATTCGCGCATCTCGTCGGCGGGGAAGCGGCGGATTGCAGGCGCCGGTTCGCGGAGCGATTTCAAACGCTCGGACTGGAAGCGATCGCCCGCGGCGAATTCGAAGCGGCGCGGCTCGCGTTTCGCGATGCCGCCATGCGCGACGCGCGCGCGCGGCCGCGCGAAGTCGAGGCGCTCCAGGCGCGCGCCCTGAAACGGATCCGCGAAGAGATGGAGCGCGGGCGACGCGTGCAAGCGGTGCAGGCCGCGGCTCTCCTTCGGGACGCGTTTCCGGAAGGCGCGGCGCGCCTCGAGCAGGAGCTGAGCGCCCTCGTGAACGATTCCTTGGGAAAGTCCCTCCGCGGACCGGAGCTGGCGAGCGCGCAAGCGGAGGTCCGCAACGTGTTCGCGCGCCCGCCGGCCTTCGCGCCGTTCGAGGTGGGGGGAAGCGCGGCGACGGGGACGGAGGAAAAGAGGGACCACGCGCGCACGGACGGAAACCGCGCAGCAGGCGCCGAAACCGCCGCGGTGGCCGGAGCGCGCGCGCTGCCGGGGGGCGGCGCCGAGACGCCGCCGGGGCAGGCCGCGGCCGCGCGCCAGGCGATTCGGCGTTACTTTCCCCACGCCATCGGGACGCGGTGGGTCTACCGGCGCGGGGACGGAACGCGGGAGGTGCGGCGCATCAGCTCGGTGACGCCACTCGATGCGGAGACGACGAAGATCGCGATCGAGGTGGTTCGCGAGGGGCTCGGGGATGGACCGTTCGAGACGATCGCCTATCTCCGCGGCACGGACGTGATCCTCATGCACCCCGCGGCGCCGCCGGGGGAGGTCGCCCTCCGTTTCCCCTTCTCCGACAACGCGTCCTGGAGCTGGAAGATGGATCTCTTCCACTACGAGCGGCGGATCGAGCGGCGCTCGGCGCCGGTCGTGCTGCCGGCGGGCACGTTCACGGACCACTTCGTCGTGACCGCGAAGAATCGCATCGTGCCGGAGGATGGCGGCAAGCCCTACGAATCCGCGATCGAATACACCTTCGTCGCGGGTGTAGGCCTCGCCCGCATCGATGCGGAGAACGATGCGCTCGACCGCACCCTCGTGGAGTTCCTGCCGGCCGCCGAGGCCGACGTCGAAGCAGAGGGGCGCGCGAGCCGCTGATGCATCCTCGAAAAAGATCGAGGCCCACGGCGGGGGTAACATACGCCCGCCGTGGGCCTCGACTCTTTTTTTCGACTCGTGCGCCGTCGCGGCGCCGCTCGAGTTACTTACCTGCCGGGGCGGGCGCGGCGCCGTTCACGAGGAATTCGGTGAAGGTGATCGCCATGCTCTGAACCTCGGTGCTGCTCGGTCCGCCCATGTTCATCTTCATGGACATGTTCAATTTCGAGATCAAGTGCGCGTCTCCTTGCGGCGAGTATTCGTATTCCATGCGCATCTCCGCGTTGCCCTGCGGGGTCGGAATCGTCATGTCGATCCGCGAGATCGCATACTCGCCGCCGATTTCGATCGTCGTCGCCTTGCCGTGCATCTTTTGCTTTTGCTGCATTCCGGGCCCAGAATGCTCCAGGTCCATCTCCGCCGGCATGCCGTTCGCGTCGAGAGTCAGCGAGCGGAGTCCATCCTTGTTCTCCCCATCGACCGAGATCTTCGTGATGCTATCCTTCGTCTCTGACTTGAACTTGCACCCCGCAAAGCGTTCCCTCCACGGCGTGACTTGAAAGAGATCGAAGAAGTTGTTTCCCATGTTGCTTTGCTTGCCCAACAAATAGGCTTCTATCCGGAGTGGCGTCGTGGCGAGCACGCAGCCAACGTGCGATGGGGGTGTGGTTGCGAGGGAGGGGTCGT
>JAKEFC010000080.1 GCA_022616235.1 Planctomycetota bacterium | reverse complement strand
TGGAGAAGATCGGCGGCCAGATCGAAACGTTCGTGAATGCGCTGATTGCGAAATCGCTCCGCCGCGAGCGCGTCCAATTCGCCTTCGAGATCAGCCGCGTCGGCGAGACCAACCTGCACTATTTTTCGCTGCCTTACGTTGCGCCGGCGTGGTGTATTCGCGACGGGTGCCTCTACGCCGGTCTCTATCCGCAAATCGTCGTCGCCGCGGCGGAGCAGGCCGCGCGCAAGGGAAAATCGATACTCGAGAACCCGGACTTCCTTGCCTTGCGCCAACGCCTCGGCGGCAAGCAGTTCGAGAGCTTCGTATTTCACGACCTGCCGCGCACCGTGCCAGGCTCCTACGGCATGCTGCTCTGTGTCTCGCAATTGGCCTTCGGGATAATGGACATGTTCGGCTGCAAGACGCCTCCACTCGTGTTGCCGATCCTTCCGGAGCTGAAGACCCACTTGGCGCCGGCGGGTCAAGCGTCTTGGAGCGACGACGCCGGCACCTACTCGCACAGCGTGAGTCCGTTTCCTGGTTCGACTCTCCTCGACTTCAACGTGATGACGGCGATCGTGGCGACCTCGTTCGTGGCTGCGCTGGCGGTGCCAGCTTTCTTCGGGGCGCACCGACGTACGGAGAGTGTGGCGACTGTCAATAATCTTGCCGTGATCGGGCAGATGTTGGCGTCTCATGCCATCGAGCGGGCGGGGCGCTATCCCGGCAGCCTCGGCGAGCTCGTCGAGACCCAGCAAGGATTGGATCCCTTTCTGTTCGTCGTTCCGGGAAGCGGAACACGAACTCCGCCGGCGCAAGCGCATGCCAGCGCGAAGGAGCTGGCGAGATGGATCGATGAGAACTCGGACTACGTGTACCTCGCGGGCGGGTTCGACTCCAATGCACCTCCAGCAGTCATTCTCTTGCACGAGAGGTTCGAGCTTGCGCAAGCGGGCAGGGTAAACGTCCTGCACGCGGACCTCCGCATAAAATCTCTCACGGTCGACGAAGTGCGCCAGCTCATAGGCGACCAACGCCGTAAGGCGCAGCCGGTAGTGCCGAAGTAGTGCCAACCGGCCCGCGCCATGATTAGGCGAGGATTAGAGCGAGATCATTGGGAAGACACTTCACGGAGGAGGGAGTTGCGCGTACGTTGCTTGACCTCAGGAGCCAAGGAAGGAGCAATCGAATGACGAAGCTTGGCTTGACCGTAGCGGTGGCATTGGTGGCGGCGTTGGGGACGATCGTTTGGGGGATCTCGAGTGCGCGCGGCGGGCAGCCCGAGCCCAAGGCGGTGAAGAAGGCGGCGCAAAAGGCCGCGGAGATCTCGAAGGCGATGCGAGGAACGACCTACTCGATGAGCGACGCGATCAAGGAGGCCGAGAAGGCGACCGGCGGCAAGTCGATCGCCTGCATGGTCGAGTTCGAGAATGGCGGCGCGGTGATCGAGGTCACGATCCTCAAGGACGGCGACGCGCCGAAGCTGCTCGAAGCGGAGATCGACGGCAAGACGAACAAGGTCCTCGAGGTAGAAGACGCGGACGATGAGGACGACGATGAAGACGATGATGACGGCGCCGATGACGACGGCGACGATACCGATGAGGGCGAAGGCGTAGGGAAGCCTGCCGGCGCTCGCAAGTAACAGCGCAGCGATTTAGGCCCAGACGAAGCGCGCGCAACGCTTCGTCTGGGCCTAGGTTCATCTGTGCCCCTGGTGTCGAGGCCCTTGCGTTCCCCGCGATCGTCGCGGCTCTGGCGCGAACCCCCTGGTGTCGAGGCGGAGCCTCGTCTCGCGTACTAGTTGCGATTCCGAGCGCTCACAGGGGCCAGATCCAAGTCTCGGCCTACAGCCCCTTCTTCTCCCGGGCGGGGGGGGCGGCGCCGATCTTCTCCGCGAAAGCGGCGTACTCCGGGATCTCGGCGGGCGCGCGGTCGATACGCCCGAGCAGGGCGACGATCGCGTGCTGGAGCTGCAAATCCTCGCCGTAGTCGCACGGATACATCTCTCCGAGCTGATCCTCGATCCGCAGCCGTATCTCGCCTCGAAGCTGGCGGCGAATGTCGTCGGCGGTGGCGTGCGAGGTATTCAGAGGTCCGAAGAATTTATCGAAATCCGGATACGCTTCCGTCTTCCCGCCATCTCCGACGGCAGCGATCTTCTTGAAATCTTCGGCGTGCTTCTCGGAATAGAGGTCCAGGTATTTGCCGAAGGCATCCACCCTGAGCAGCTCTTCCAACGCGCTCACGCGATGGGGAGGCACGTCGTCTTGCTCGACATCGAGGTCGGGGATGACGCCGCCTTCCTGCTTCACGCCGTTCTCCTCGACGATCGACCGGTCCAGGTCGCGCTTCGCGTGGATCGATCGGCCGGAAGGCAGATAGTAGTACTGCACCGTGAGTCGCAGTTTCGTTTCGCCGCCAAGGAAATCGGCGATCTCCCTCGGCATGTCGTAGAGCCTCTGCACGCTGCCCTTTCCGAACGTACGTTGGCCGACGATGGTGGCGCGGCCGTAGTCTTGCAGCGCGCCGGCCACGATCTCGGAAGCGCTCGCGCTGCCTCTGTTCACGAGAACGACGATCGGATAGTTGCGCCGCATCCCCTTCTTCGGCAGATGCTCCTCGGATGGCGCCGCCTCGGAGTTTCCCGCTTGGCGTACGATCGGCCGCGGGTCGTCGTCCACGAACTCGTCGACCATGTTCACCGCGTCGCGCAAGTAGCCCCCGGGGTTGTCGCGCAGATCGATGATCAACCCTTGAATCTGCCGCTCATCGAACTTGTCCAGCGCGTCGGAGAAATCCTCCATCGTATCGTCCCCGAAGCGATGCACTCTCGCGTAACCGATGCCCCCCGGCAGCACATCGGACTCCACGGGCGGCAGATGGATCGTCTCCCTCGCGATCAGGAATTCTCGCTCTTCGGTCCATCCGCGGCGTAGCACTTTGAAGCGGATCTTGCTGCCGGCGGCGCCCTTCAGGATCTTCGTGATCTCATCGACCTGTTTTCCCTTGGTGGAGATTCCCTCCACTTCCGTCACTTTGTCGTTGGAGCGGAGCCCCGCCCGGTGGGCGGGACCTTTGTATACGGGCCGGACGATGAGCAAGTAACCGGTATCGCCATCCAAGCCGACTTGAGCGCCGATTCCGGCGTATTCCCCCGACATGTCCTCCGCGAAACGCTTCGTGTCCGCCACATCCATGAACATCGAGAAGGGATCGAGGCTCGCGACCATGCCCTTGGCGGCCTCGACGAGCAGCTCCTTCTCGTCGAGCTTCTCGGGTTCGACGTAGTACGACTTGATCTGCGAGAGCAGCGACTCGAGGAGCGGCGGCAGGTCGGTCGGGTCTTGCAACCGTTTGCGCAGCTCGACCACCTCGCGAGAGCTTTTTTCGAGATCGCGGCGCAAACCCTCGATGGTCTTGTGCATCTCGGGTTCGCTCGACGCTGTTCCGCGCGCCATGTCTTGCTCGATCTGGCGCAGGAGGTGATCGTTCTCGAGCAAGAGCCGCGCGCGGCGTCCCTGCTCCGAGGGCTCGTCCTTCAGGCGCTGCAACAGGCGCCGAACCTCCGGCTCGAAGGAGCCCAGCTCAGCGAGCGCAAGCGCGGCGGCGGCAGCGGTCGCGGGATCTTCCGTCGCCAAGAGCGGCGTCAACGCATCGCGTGCGGCCGTCCTGGAGTTGCGGGAGAGCGCCGCGGCGGCCGCGATGCGAAGCTCCGGAACGTAATAGGCATCCCCCTCGAGCAGCTTTCGGAGGAACGCGTCGATCTCTTCCGAGGGGAGTCCGGCCAAGAGGCCGAGCGCGGCGCCGCGATCTTCCACTTTGCCGTTGGCGTCGCCGGCGATCTCGCGCAGCCTTGACTCCACGGAAGTAGCGCCCGTGCCGGAGCCGCCGGCGGGCTCATCCTCGTTTGCGCCGAGCGCAACGAGGGCCTTGATCGCCATGAGGCGCGTGCGCGCGGGTGATGCATCGAGCAGCTTTTGGATCTCTGCGACGGCGCCATCGCCGAGCGTTTCGAGCGCGCGCGCTCCCGCCCAGCAGGTCGCGAGATCGCCCGCTCCGTACCTCTCGACGACTTGCGCGACGTCGCTAGCGATATCGGCGGCGGCCGGCGCCTCCTGCGCACCGGCGAGCGCGCAACAGAGGAGAGTAAGCGCGATCGCGAGCGCGCGCGAAAGGGGGCAACTACGCCGCGCCAGCGGCAGACTTCGGTCTCGATTCGATTCCATGCTCTTCCTTCGTAGCGAGTCAGGTCTCAGGGGGCGTACGGCGCAGCGAGCGCGAAACGTCCGCGGGCGGACTGGTCTCGGGCATGGCGGGCGCGTGCCGGCGCGGCGCGCGGTAGCGCGCACGCGACGAGCCGATAATAGCACCCGCATCGGACGCCTCCAAGGCGCGCGCCGCGGCTCCGGCCTCCACTCGCGGCCGCGGCACGCGGCTGCTATCCTCAGCGTCCCTGCCGCGAAGCCCTCCCCTTCGGGAGGCCTCCCTTGGTCGTTCAACTCGCATCCTGTGATGTGTTCGGCATCGAAGGGCGCGTCGTACAGATCGAAGTCGACTTATTGAGCGGCGCGGCGGCCTTCGTCGTGAGCGGTCACGCGGGCAAAGGGATCCGCGAGAGCCGCGATCGCGTGCGCTCCGCCATCGTGAACTGCGGTTTCTATTATCCGTTCGATCGGCGCGTCGTCGTGAACCTCGCTCCGGCGACTTGGGAGAAGGATGGCTCCGCGTTCGATCTCGCGATCGCGCTCGGCATTCTCATCGACAGCGACCAAGTCCCGGGCGCGGCGCGCCGAGGTTGGGGAGTGCTCGGCGAGCTTTCCCTGAACGGATCGATCCGTCCGATCTCCGGGGTCTTGGCGTTGCTCGCGGCGCTCCGCGGCATCGGGATTCGTAGCGCGGTGATCCCATGCGACAACCTCGTCGAGGGGAGCGCGGTCGATGGGATCGAGTCGATCGGCGCACGCAATCTGCGGGAAGCGGTAGCGGTGCTCAGCGGCGACAGTCCTGGAGTCTCGCTACCGGCGGAGGCTGCGCTCGCCGACTCTTCCCGCGCCGGCGCCGGCGTCTCGAGCGAAGTTGCCGCTCCACCGCGGGGCAAGGCCGCGCCGCATCCGGATCTCGGCGAGGTCGTGGGCCATGGCCCGGTGAAGCGCGCGCTCGCGATTGCGGTCGCCGGCGGCCACAACGTCCTCCTCGCCGGAGCGCCCGGCGCGGGCAAGAGTTTTCTCGCGCGGCGCATGCCGGGGCTCCTGCCGCCGCTCTCCCGCGACGAAGTCCTCGAAGTCACGAGCATCCATTCGGCGGCCGGGATCGATGTGAACGGGCTGATCTCCCAGCGCCCGTTCCGCGCGCCCCATCACACCGTCTCCTGGGCGGGGCTCGTCGGAGGCGGCGCCATCCCGCGTCCCGGCGAGATCACTCTCGCGCACCGCGGCGTGCTCTTTCTCGACGAGCTGCCGGAGTTTCCCCGGCGCTCCCTCGAAGCGTTGCGAGAGCCGCTCGAAGATGGACGCATCACGATCGCGCGCGCGCGCGCAACGCTCACCTTTCCCGCTGCATTCCTTCTCGTCGCCGCGATGAATCCCTGTCCCTGCGGTAATTACCGGCATCCGCGCAGGGTTTGCCACTGCCCGCCGGAGCGCGTGCGCAAGTACCTCGAGAAGATCTCCGGCCCGCTCATCGACCGCATCGACATGCGGATCGAGATCTTGTCGCAGCCGGGCCGGCTGCTCCTCGACTCGCGCGGCCCGCGCTCCGGTTCCAGCGGCGAGCTGCGGGAGCTTGTGCTCCGCGCGCAGCGCTTCCGCGAAGCGGAGGGGCGGCCGGAGCCGAACCGCACGTTGGGATGGAGGGACCGGGAGCGCTGGGCGCCGCTCTCGGACGGCGCGCGGCGGTTGTTCCTGCGGAGCACGGAGGAATTCGACATCTCTACGCGCGCGCTGACGCGCATCCTGCGCCTTGCACGCACCATCGCCGACGCGGCGGAGGCAGCGATCATCGAGGAAGAGCATTTGTTGGAGGCGATCGAGTATCACTCACCGCGCGGCGGCGCGGGCAGCTTGGCGCTGCTCGGCTCGCTGTGATCGGGAGGCCTCGGTGCGGAGCGCGCGGCACGCCTGCGCCGCCGTCGGCGCCGGAATACGCCGGCGCGTGGCCGTCTGCCGGCGCGCGAGCGCCTTTCCGGTGCGTTCTTACTTCGTTATCTTGGCGGCATGAATGCGAGTGCGAAGAGGATGCCGCCGCTCGTTCTGGGCACTCTCGAGCTGGCGACGCCCGTGCTCTCGGCGCCGGTCGCCGGATTCACCGATCTCGTCTACCGCGGGATCCTCCGCGAATTCGGCGGCTGCGGGCTCATCTTCACGGAGATGGTGTCCGCTGGCGGATGGATCCTCGGCAAGTTCGCGCCGGATCGCCTCGCGGGAGTGCGGGAGGAGCCGCGCCCCCTCGGCGTGCAGCTCTGGGACCGCGAGCCCGACTACGTTCGCGAGGCCGCGGCGCGACTTCGCGACTACCAGATTTCCGTGATCGATCTGAATTTCGGTTGTCCCAAACGCCGCATCATGGGGAAGCAGGGAGCCGGCGCGACGCTCCTTCGCGATCCCTGGGCGGTGGGCAGGATCGTGAGCGCGGCGGTCGCGGGGGCGGGGCCGATCCCGGTCACCGCGAAGATCCGACTCGGGCCATCTCTCGAAGAAACGACCGCGGTCGAGGTGGCGCGGAGCGCGGAGGCGAACGGCGCCGCCGCCGTCACCGTGCACGGCCGCACTGCGGAGCAGGCGTACGGCGAGCCCGTCGACCTCGCGATGATCGCGCGCGTCGCGGCCGCGGTGTCGATTCCCGTGATCGCGAACGGCGACGTGGATGATGCAAGTTCCGCGGTGAGGACTCTCGCCGCGACGGGCGCCGCGGGGATCATGGTCGCGCGCGCCGCGCTCGTACGGCCGTGGATCTTCCGCGAGATCGCAGCGGCGCTCTGCGGCGAAGCGCCTCTGCCGCCTCCGACCGTGCGCGAGCAAACCGCGCAGCTCCTCCGCCACCACGCAGCGCTCGTCGACCGCCACGGCGATCCGTGGGGCACGGTGCAGATGCGAAAATTCGCGTGCCGCTACATGACCGGCGTACCGGGGTCGGCGGAGTTTCGAAGCGCCATCTCCCGCGCGAAGGACGCGGACGATTTCCGCAGGATCGTCGAGGGCTTCGCTGCCGGCGTCGCCGCGGACGCTTGTGCGGCAACCGCCGGCGTCGCCGGAGACGGCGGCTTCGCCGATGAGGAGTGCTCGGCAACGCCCGCGGCGGTGAGCGCGCGCGCTGCGGATCGGGCTTCATGAAGCTCTTGGTCATCGACGCGGTCGGGCTGCGCCCGCGGGACCTCGAGTTGGCGCCGCGCATCGCCGGTGTCGCGCGCGGCGGTTTCGCCGTGCCGCTCGAGACGGTGTTTCCCGCGGTGACATCCACGGTGCAGGCGACCGTGCTCACGGGACGCCTGCCGCGAGAGCACGGGGTCGTCGCCAACGGCTGGTACTTCCGCGACCTCGCGCAGGTCTTCTTCTGGCGCCAGAGCAACCGCCTGATCGAAGGCAGCAAGTTCTACGAGACCGCCGCGGCTCGCGATCCGGCGTTTCGCTGCGCGAAGCTGTTCTGGTGGTTCAACATGTACGCCGCCGTCGCCTACAGCGTGACGCCGCGGCCGGAATACCATGCCGACGGACTCAAGAAGCCCGGGCTCTACTCGGAGCCGCCATCGCTCGCGATCGATCTCGAGCGCAGTCTCGGGGAATTCCCGCTCTATCGCTTCTGGGGTCCGAGTGCCGACTTGCGGTCGACGCAGTGGATTCGCGACGCGGCACTGCATGTCATGACCGCGCATGACCCCGACCTGTTGCTCGCCTACCTCCCGCACCTCGATTACGACCACCAGCGCTTCGGCCCCGATCACGCGCGGTCGCGCGCCGCGGTCCGCGACCTCGACCGGGAAGCGGGTGTGTTGATCGATGCCGCGCGCGCGCGCGGCGCGGATGTGTTCGTGTTCTCCGAATACGGCATCGAACGCGCGCCGCGCCCGGTGTTCTTGAACCGCGTCCTTCACGAGCAGGGATTCCTGCGCGTCCAAGAGACGAGCCACGGCCAGCTCCTCGATGCGGGAGCGAGCCGCGCCTTTGCCGTCTGCGACCATCAGGCGGCGCACGTCTACGTTCGCGCCGGCGAGGACTTGCGCGCCGTCCAGGCGCTGCTGGCGAAGACCGACGGCGTCGCGCGCGTGTTGGACCGCGAGGCACAGGCGCGGCGGGGAATCGATCACGCGCGCTCGGGAGAGCTGGTTTGCGAGAGCGTACCTGGCGCGTGGTTCGCCTACCACTATTGGCTGGACGAAGCGCGGCGCCCCGATTTCGCGCCGACCGTGGACATCCACCGGAAGCCGGGATACGACCCGGCCGAGCTTTTCTTCGATCCGCGGTTGTCCCTACCGAAGCTGCGCGCCGCCTGGATCATCTTCAAGAAGGCGCTCGGATTCCGCTATCTGATGGATGTCATCGGCACGGATCCGTCCGTGGTCGGCGGAAGCCACGGCCGCTTCTTCGAGGATCCCGAGCGCGGCCCCATCGTGCTCGCGTCCTGGGGTGCGCCGCCCGGGAAAACGATGCCCGCGACAGCCATCGCCGAGTTCATCCTCGCGCGGCTCGCGGCGCGCTCCTGAGTGAAGGGGGACTATGGAAGTGGCGAAGGTCGGCGAGCAAGCGCGCGGGATCTGGGAGCGGATCAAGCGCTTCATCCTGCGCTGGTCGCGGGTCGGGCGCTTGCAGCTCGACCGCATGGACACGAAGAGCGCGCTGAATGGCGCGTATCGAGACCTCGGGCGCGCCGCCGCCGAGCGTCTCGTCGACCGCGACGAATCGTCGCTCGACCGCGCGGAGCGGGGGATCGCGGATCAACTGGCGCGAATACGCGATCTGCGCAAGCAGTTGGCGGAGTTGGAAGAAGCCGTCGCGCGCGCGAAGAAAGAATAGGGAACAGCTCGAATCACACGCCGCGCCGGTCCTTCCGCTTGGGCACGCGCGGCCCGCGCGATACCCCGAGCGGATTGTGGGCGGGTTCGCCGGGGCGGCGCGGAAAGCCGCGCGGCGTCGACTGATTCTTTCGCAGGATTACCAGTGTCCCCGTCGCCGTGCGCCGCGTCTTCTCGACGGCGAGTCGAAGCGCCTCGAGCGCGCGCTTGGCGGCGGCGACTTCCGCAGCCGCGCGCTCACCCTTGATCGCCACGATGAGCCCGCCGACCTTGGCGAATGGCGCAGTCAACTCGATGAGCGTGGCAAGCGGTCCGACCGCGCGCGCGAGGACGGCGTCGTAGCTCTCGCGATGGACCGCGCGATCGTGAGCGAGCATCTCCGCGCGCCCTTCGCACACGGCAACGTTCGCGAGCGCGAGACGCTCGGCAACGGCGGCGAGAAAGCGCGCCTTCTTGCCGGTTGCCTCGATCAACGAGAAGCGCGTGCGCGGCAATAGAATGGCGAGCGGCAATCCCGGCAGGCCTCCTCCCGAGCCGACGTCGGCCACGCGCTTCGCATTCTGCGTGACGAGCAGCGGGAACAGAGAGAGGCTGTCCAGGATGTGTCGGGTCCAGGCCTGTTCGGGGTCGCGGATGGCCGTCAGATTGAATCGCCTAGTCGTGTCGAGAAGGTGCGCGAGATAGAGGCCGAGCCGCGAAAGCTCCGCGCCTTCGAATTCGATCCCCAGTTCCTCTACGGCGCGCAAGAAGGGCGCCGGTGCCTCCAAGGCAGTTACATGCGGGGACAGCGGGGAAGCGCCTTCCTCGCGCAGGGTACTCTCTCTTTCGATGCCCGCACCCAACTCGCGCGAGGCGATCTTGCTGCGCCGAGAGATCTCTTCTTCGCCTTGACCGCGCCCTTTTCTTCCAGTAGCGTCCGGGATCATGTTCGCTTCACGCCGCGCCGTTTCTAGTCTGATCTCGTTGCCGTTTGGCTGACGCCCCGTCCTGCGAAGTGGCGGGACCATTTCTGGTATTGGGACCTAGCGGCACGCACTCTCCCGTTCGCAATCCTCCGCGCACCGCATCGCCCGCGACCTAACCGGGCAGCTCCCCTCGGTCCTTCCGCTTCCCATGCACCTGCACGGCGTGGCATGGGGTCACTCCGCGCACGGCTCCCGGAATCATCATCGGAATCGCAATCAGAAGGAAGGGCATAGGGGGTAACCAATGAATTGCGCACAGTCTCCTGTCCGCGCGCTGCTCTGGTTCGCCGCGGTCGTCCTGCCTCTCGCCGTCGCAGCGCAGGCGCGCGCGGATTCGTTCGCGCAACAGCAGCCGGCGGCGACCGGCGATCCGACCGACCTCGCGAAAAGAGTCGAAGTGCTCGAGAGAGCGCAGAAGACTTCCGAGTTCCTCACCAAGCTCGGGTCCTATTTCAAGCTCTACGGATTCGCACGCATCGACGCCGTATACGACGACTCGGAGCCGAACACATCCCAGATTCCGATCTTCATCGCGTCCGAGGACGTCAATACGGGCGCGCACAAGAACGACGACTACTTCTCGCTCTACACGCGCCTCACTCGCATCGGCTTCGACTTCAACGGTCCCACGCTCGAATCGTTCGACGTAGACGGCAAGATCGAAGTGGACTTCTACGGCGCGGGTTCGAATTCGCGGAACTCCTTCCGCATGCGCCACGCGTATCTCACGCTCAAGAAGGGAAACGTCACCTTCCTCGGCGGTCAGACGATCGACCTCGTGTCGCCGCTCTGGCCGTCGGCCAATCCCGACATGTTGAATTGGAACGCCGGCAATACCGGCGACCGCCGCCCGCAGGCGCGTCTTACGTACGAGCACAAACATGGCGAGGCGAAATTCCTCGTGCAGGGCGCGCTCGCGTTGCAGAGCGCGATCGACAACTCGGACGCGAACGGCGACACGATCCTCGACGGCGAGGATGCCGGTCTCCCGCAATTGCAGGCGCGCCTCGGCTTCGAGGTGCCGTCGCCAGTCGCCACGGCGCCGGAGGGCAAGGCCAAGGGCCCCTTGTCGATCGGAATTTGGGGGGCGCGCGGGTGGGAGGAAACGGATGTGCCAGTCGCGGGCGATGACGACTTCAACGTGATCCTGTGGGGACTCGACGCGAACGTGTACGTCGGCGATACGGCCTACGTCCGCGGCGAGATCTGGAAGGGCTCGAATCTCGACGACCTGCGCGGAGGCATTGGCCAGGGCGTCGTCGCCGGCGAGGAAGTGCATTCGCAGGGATACTGGATCGAATTCGGCGGCAGGCCGTCGCAGGCGCTGGAGCTGTTCGTCGGCTACTCGGCGGATGAGCCGAACCGCACCGACGTCACGAACGGCGGCGCCGCGGCCGGCCGCACGCGCAACGAGATCGGCTACGCAGGCGGCAAGATCATCTCCTGGAAGCCGGTGGAAGTCGGATTCGAATACATGCATTGGGAGACGGACTTCCGCGGCATCGCGGAAGGGCGGGACAACCGCTACCGGCTCTGGATCGCCTACCACTTCTAAGCCACGGGTACTCCGAGAAAAAAAGACGGTGCTGGCGGCACGCCGGCACTTTGGAAAGAGGGACGACAATGAGATCGCAGAATTGGATCCTCGGCACGCTCTTCGCCGGCATCCTTTGCACCGCCCAAGGCGACGCGGCGGCGGCGGCGGCGGCGGCGAAGCAGGCGGTCTTCGACGTGCAGCACGAGCTGGCGGTAAAAGTGCCCGCCGGCGCCAAACAGGTCCGCATCTGGTTTACGCGGCCCCAAGCGGATCCGGCGCAGAGGGTCACGAATTGGAAGGTCGACGCTCCGGTCGCCGGGCGCGATACGAAGGACCAGGATGGGAACGAGTATTTGTACTTCGAGCTTGCCTCGCCCGCGGCCGGGGAATTCAAGGTGACGACCGCGTTCACCGTCGCCCGGAGCGAGGTGAGCGTCGCGGTCGATCCGGCGATGACCCGCGCCTATTCCGCGCAGGACCTCGCGGACAAGCAGAAGTACTTGGGCCCGCACGCGAACGTCGTCATCGATGACAAGATCAAGGAGCTGTCGCGCACGATCGTCGGCGACGAGAAGAACCCGATCGCCGCGTCGCGCAAGATCTACGATTGGGTCCTCGCGAACATCGATTATTGGGTCAAGGACCCCGACCACAAGAAGGCTTCGCCGACGGGTAATACCGAATATTGTCTCTCGTCGAAGACCGGCAACTGCACCGATTTCCATTCGCTCTACATGTCGCTCTCCCGTGCCGCGGGAATCCCGACTCGCATCATCTACGGCTCGTTCCTGAAGAAGGAGCTGGATGGGCATGACAAGGATCAGAGCTATCATTGTTGGCTCGAGTTCTTCGCGCCCGGCATCGGTTGGGTGCCGCTCGACGTCGCGGTGGCGGACATCTTCGTCGGCGATTTCAAGCTCACCGACGGCAACAAAGGCAAGGTGGGATTGACGACTGCGGATGGATATTCCGGCACGGACCTGGCGAAGGTGAACTATTACTTCGGCAATCTCGAGGAGCGTCGCATCACCTGGTCGCAAGGCCGCGACCTCACCCTCGAGCCGAAGCAGACCGGAGGTCCGGTGAACGCGATGGCGAAAGCATACGTCGAGATCGACGGCAAGGAGTCGAGCGAATACACACGCAAGCTGACCTTCAAGGAGAAGAAGTAGAGAAGAGAGGCGGCGATGTTCGGCGGCTCTCCTGCCCCTGGGGAAGAGAACGCGCGCAAAGCGGCGCTGCTCGAGGAGCTTTCGCGCCTTGGCGGCGTGCTTTGCGCGCGGTGCCACGCTCGCGTCGGCGGCCATGACTACGTGGCGAGCGTGCTCCTCGGCTACAAGAGCACGCCGTATTGCCTGCCCTGCGCCGCCGCGCTCCTCGGCCGCGATCGGCGCGAGCTGCTCGAGGAGGTGCACGACTACGCGAGACGGATCGATTGCTTCCGCGCGGGGTGGGAGTGGGCAAATATCGCGCTCGGCCTCGCGGCTACGGCCCTGCCGCAGGACGCATTCGCCGACTGGTATCGCGCGAGCGGCGCGGGAGCCGGCGGCGGCGGGGCGCGCGGCAAAGTAGGCGGAGCGAAAGCGGCGCTCGACCGCGAACCCGATGCGACATGGGACGCGGGAGACATGTCGTGCGGGGACCTGGTCCTCGAGTTGAGGCTACGCCTGCGCGCGTTGCCGCCGGGGGCCATCCTCGCGGTGACCGCCAGGGACCCCGGCGCGCCGGCGGACCTGCCGGCCTGGTGCGGCCTCACGGGTCATACGATGCTCGAGGCCGCCCACCCGCACTACCGGATCGAACGAAAGGCGGAATGACCGTGTCGAAGAAATTCTGCGTGAGTCTGACTTGCTCCTTGGACAATCCCGACAAGGCGACGGTCGCGTTCGTCGTCGCGAACGCGGCCGCCGCGTCCGACAAGGAGACTCTCGTCTTCTTGAGCACGGAAGGCGTGCTCCTGTCGCAGCGCGGAAGCGCAGAGAGGATCCACGAGAGCGGCTTCGCTCCGCTCGCGGAATTGATGGGGAACTTCGTGAAAGCTGGAGGAAAGATCTGGGTCTGCTCCCCCTGCTTCAAAAAGCGCAACCTCGACGAGGGTAAACTCGTCCCCGGCGCTACGATCGTCGGCGGCGCGAAGCTCGTCGAGTTCCTGGGCGACGGTAGCCCCGCGATCACCTATTGAGGAATTTCCAATGAGCCTTCCCGGCGAAGACCACGGCCTGCCGCGCGCGGACGCGATGTGCGATGGAGGCGATCTCGACTGCGGGAGCGGCCTCCTGCTCATCATCCGAAACGCCATGCAGCCGCTCCCTCCCGGCGGCGTGCTCGAGGTACGGAGCCGCGAGAGCAGCGTGCGGGAAGATTTGCCTGCATGGTGTCGCATGGTGGGGCACACGCTCGTCGGCAGCGCCGCCGTGGAACCGCGCGTCACCCGCTACTTCATCCGCAAGCGCGGCGAGGACGCTTCCCTCGGCTCGGATCTGGAGCGGGCTCGCGACTATCGCTGGCGGGTGCGCGTGCGCTGGAGCGATGGCTTGCACGCGAAGGCCTTCGCTCGCAGCCACTCCTTCGCGATCGGGCAGCCGGCGAGCTTCGACACCGCGGATCCGGCGCCAAGCGCGATCGAGTACCTGCTCGGAGCGCTGGCGGGTTGTCTCGCGGTGGGGCTCGCTTGGCGCATGTCGCAGCGGAGCGTCGCCGTCCGCAACCTGGAAGTCTCGCTCGAAGCGCGCGCCGACAATATCCTCTACTTCTTGGGCGTCGAAGAGGGCGGCCATCCCGGGCTCGCGGCGGTCGAAGGAAAGCTCTTCATCGATGCGGACGGCAGCGATGAAGAGATCGAGAGCCTCTGGCGGGAGACCATCGCCCGTTCGCCGGTCGCACAGTCGCTCTTCCGCGAGATACCCCTGCACGTCGAATTGAGGAGGACATGACCCCGCGCTGGCCGCTCTACCCAGTGACCGTCGTCGGAAGCTGGCCGCGCCCCTCTTGGTTGCTCGAGGCGATGAAGCGGCGCGCTCCCAATCTGCGAGAGCTTCAAGACGACGCGACGCTGCTCGCGATCAAGAGGCAAGAGGACGCGGGCGTAGACATCGTTTCCGACGGCGAGCAGCGGCGCGACAATTTCTACTCCTTCATCACCGAGCGCCTGGATGGGATCCGTCTCATGACGATGGCGGAGCTGCTCGACTACGTGGAGGACAAGGCGGGATTCGAGGCGCTGCTCGGCGCGCTCGACGTTCCGGCTTACGCAATCAAGAACCCTACCGTGGTCGGCAGGCTGTCGGTGCGCGAGCCGCTCGTGCTCGGCGACTATCGCTTCTTGCGGGCGCATACGCGCCGGCCGGTCAAAGTGACGCTTCCAGGCCCTTATCTCTTGAGCAGATCCACTTGGGTGAAGTCCCTCTCCGAAGGCGCGTACCCGACCCGAGAATCGCTCGCGGATGACTTCGTCCGCATCCTCCGCGATGAAGTCAAAGAGTTGGCGCGGGAAGGGGCGGAATTGATTCAGTTCGACGAGCCGGTGCTCACCGAGCTGGTATTCGCCGGCAAGTCCGCGACGCGCACGTTCATGTGCGCGGCGCTGGCGGCGAGCGCGAGTCCGGAGCGCGAGCTGGAGTTCGCGGTGGAGTTGATCAACCGCGTCGTCGACGGGATCGAGGGTCCGTTGCTCGCGCTCCACATCTGCCGCGGCAACTGGAGCCAGCGGGAAGATGTGCTGCTCGAGGGACCTTACGATCCGCTCGTGCCGTACCTGCGGCGCATGAAGGTGCGCCAGCTCGTCCTCGAATACGCGACGCCGCGCGCGGGGTCTGTCGTCGCACTTCGCGACTTGCCGCAGCGCACCCAGCTCGGCTTCGGCGTCGTCAATCCGCGCACGGAAGAGATCGAAACCCCCGCGTGGATCGCGGCGCGCACGCGCGAAGCGGCCGCCGTGCTCGGGGCCGAGCGGATTTTTCTCAATCCCGATTGCGGATTCGGCACCTTCGCGGAGCGCCCCGTCGCCAGCGCGCGCGTCGCCGAGGCGAAGCTCGCGGCCCTCGCCGCCGCGGCGCGTATCCTCCGCGCGTGATGCTGCCGAGCTTCTCCGCCGCCGTTCCTGGCGTCGAGGCCTGGCGCGCTCCGTCATAACCGCGGCTCTTGCGTAGCCCCCCTGGTGTCGAGGCTCCGCCTCGACACCGCGCCCCCGCGGCTCTGCCGCATCTCCATGACACCGGCCGGCAAGCACCGCATCGTCCCGCCATCGGAGACAGAGCCTCGGGTCCTCCCTAGTCGAGGCCCCGCCTCGACACGATGAACCGCTGATAGGCAGAGCGCTGATGGAGACAGACTAGCGACTCGTGCGACGTCACTCCGTCTTGTCTGGCTTCGGCGGTGCCACGAGGCGCGCGCGGCGAGCTGCCTCTGGGCCGAGCTTGTCGCGAATTCGATCGAGGAGGAGGGCGACGCGCCTGCCGGCACCCTCCGCGGCGTGCGGAAACAGCTCCCCTTGCGCGGGTCGGCCCGCATTTTGGAGCTGGCTCGCGCCGACGCCGAGCAGGCGCACGCCTTCGCCGCCGAGGTCGATGCGCGTTTCGAACAACTCGACGGCCGCCGCGTAGATGCGCTCGGCGAGATCCGTCGATGAATCCAGCGTACGGGACCGGATCTGGGTGCGGAAACTCGCGGTCCGCACCTTCAGCTCCACGGTGCGCGCCCGCAGACCGTCGCGGCGGAGCGCTTCGGCGACCGTCTCCGCGGCTTGGAAGAGGAAACGCTCCATGTCGGCGCGCGAATGGAGATCCTCCGCGAACGTGCTCTCCGTCGAGATCGACTTCGCGGCGCGCTCCGGCGTGACGCGGCGGTCATCGAGCCCCAACGCGAGACGGTGGAGGTGCCGGCCGTGCGCCTCGCCGAGGAGCCGCACGAGGCGCGCCTCGCCGTAGATGGGGATGTCGCCGATTCGGCGCAGCCCGAGCGCCTCGAGCCGCTCCGCGGTACGCGGTCCGACCCCCCAGAGCCGGGAGACGGGGAGCGCCGATAGATACTCCGCGCCGCGCCCCGCGTCGATCACCGTGAGGCCGTCGGGCTTGTTCGCATCGCTCGCAATCTTCGCCAGGAACAGATTCTCCGCGACCCCGACGGACACCGTGAGCTTGGTCTCTTCCCGCACGGCGGCGCGCAATGCGCGCGCGATCGCGACCGCCCCTCCGAAGAGACGGAGCGACTCTCGAACGTCGAGAAAAGCTTCATCGAGTGAGAGCGGCTCCACGAGCGGCGTGAAGCGGAGCATGATCTCCCGAATCTGGCTCGACAGCTCCGCGTAGCGTTCCATGCGCGGTGCGCGCCACACCCCCTCCGGGCAGCGCCGCATCGCTTCCAGGGAGGCCATCGCGGAGCGGACGCCGAATCGGCGCGCTTCGTACGAGGCCGTCGCCACCACGCCGCGGCGCCCCGGGTGGCCGACGATCACCGGTTTTCCCGCGAGCGACGGATCGTCCAAGACCTCCACGGCCGCGTAGAACGCATCCATGTCGGCATGGAGAATCGCGAGTCGCGGGTCGTGCTCCTCCGCCATCGCGCGCGCCGCGCTCCTTTCTCGAAAGGGTTCCCGCGGGATTCTACCCGCCGCCGCCGGCCGCGCGGCGCCGAGCCGTTAGCCCGTTCCGGTGGCGGCCGCCCGGCCGCTGTCTTATAAAAATTCCCCCTCGGCGCCCAAGTCGGAGGCGCGGAAGCGAAATCGGCAGCAACGCGGCAAGGACCGATACGATGCCACGCATCACCCTCCCGGATGGCAGCACCCGCTCCTATCCCGGCCCCGTGACGCCCGCGGAGGTCGCGAAGGACATCGGGCCGGCGCTCGCGCGCGCGGCGCTCGGGGCCCGCGCCGGCGACGAACTCGTCGATCTGTCCGCACCCATCGCGCGCGACATCGGCCTCTCGATCGTGACCGCGCCGAAGAGCAACCAAGCCCCGCAGCCCGATGCGCTCTTCCTCATTCGCCATAGCTGCGCCCACGTCATGGCGGAGGCGATTCAGCGCATCGTGCCCGGCGCGCTGCCAGTCTACGGGCCGCCGGTCGACAACGGCTTCTACTACGACATTGCCTTTCCGCCGGAGCGGCCGCTCTCCATGGAGGACTTTCCGGCGATCGAGCGCGAGATGGCGGCAATCATCGCCGCCGATCTCCCGCTCCGGCGCTACGAGCTTCCCGCGGATGAAGGGCTGCGGAAGCTGCGCGCGGAAGGGAGCAAGTACAAGCTCGACAACGCGGAGCGCGCGATCGCGGAGGGCGCGCGGATCCTCTCCTGGTACACGACCGGCGAGCCGGGAAGGAACTGGGAGGACCTCTGCCGCGGGCCGCACGCCCCGAGCACGGCGCGGATCGGCGCGTTCAAGCTCCTCAGCATCGCGGCCGCGTACTGGCATGGCGACGCCGCCTCCGACCGCTTGACCCGCGTCTATGGCACGGCGTTCTTCAGCGCGGCGGAGCTGGAGCGGCATCTCGAACAGATCGAAGAGGCGAAGAAGCGCGACCATCGCGCGATCGGCAAGCGCCTCGGCCTCTTTCACATCGATGAGCAGGTCGGACAGGGGCTCGTCCTCTGGAAGCCTGCCGGGGCCATCGTACGCCGCGAGCTGGAAGAGTTCATCCGCGCGGAATTGATGCGCCACGGCTACCTCCCCGTATACACGCCGCACATAGGCAAGCTCGACCTCTACCGAACGAGCGGGCACTTTCCGTACTACCGAGACAGCCAATATCCGCCGCTCATCCTCGAGACCCAGCTCGCGGCGCTGGCGAGCGACGGCTGCAGTTGCGCGGATCTCTCCAATCGCTTGGCGAGCGGCGACCTGGACGGCTACCTCCTGAAGCCGATGAATTGCCCGCATCACATTCGGATCTACGCCTCCGAGCCGCACAGCTACCGGGACTTGCCGATTCGCTACGCGGAATTCGGCACGGTCTATCGCTGGGAGCAGTCCGGCGAATTGAACGGCATGACGCGCGTGCGCGGCTTCACGCAGGATGATGCCCATCTATTTTGCGCGGAGGATCAGGTGCAAGCGGAAGTCCAGGGCTGTCTCGACATCGTGAAGCTGATCTTCCGCACCCTCGGCATGCGCGACTTTCGGGTGCGTGTGGGGCTGCGCGACCCGGACAACGCCAAGTACGTCGGCACCGCGGCAGTCTGGGATCGGGCGGAGGCGGCGTGTCGCTCGGCGGCGGCGTCGCTCGGCGTGCCGTATACCGAAGAGCCCGGCCAGGCCGCGTTCTACGGACCGAAGATCGACTTCATCGTGCGGGATGTGCTCGGCCGCGAGTGGCAGCTCGGCACCGTGCAGGTGGACTACAATCTTCCGGCGCGCTTCGACCTCACTTACGTAGGCGCGGACAACCAGCAGCACCGGCCGGTGATGATCCATCGCGCGCCATTCGGCTCGTTGGAGCGATTCATCGGCGTTTTGATCGAGCACTTCGCCGGCTCCTTCCCCACTTGGCTCGCGCCCGAGCAGGTACGCGTCTTGCCGATCAGCGAGAAGTTCTCCGCCTACGGCAACCGCGTGCTCGCTTCGCTGCGCGAGGCCGGCGTGCGCGCGGGGATCGACGCCGGCAACGAGCGCATCGGCGCGAAAATCCTGAGCGCGACGGAGCTGCGCATACCCTATATGCTGGTCGTCGGCGCCCGCGACGAGCAGGCGGGAACCGTTGCGGTCAGGAAGCGAGATGGCGGCGACCAAGGCGCGGTCTCCCTCGCGGAATTCCAGGGCGCGCTGCTCGAGGAGATTCGGCGGCGCGCGCAAAGCTGAGCGCGGCGCGCACCGCGAGTACGTACCTGCCCACCAGGCACCGGAGCGAAGTAGGCGCCATGTTCTTTCAACTCGGCCAGTACGAAGTCGCGATCGTGGTCGCAGTGTTTTGCGTGCTGTTCGGCTGGCCGATCGCGTGCTGGATCCTGGCGAAGAAGGAGCGCAATCGCAAATGAAGCGGATCGCGGTAGTGGGAGCGACGGGCGCCGTCGGGCGCACGATGCTCGCGCTCCTGGCGGAGGAACCTTTCGCCGGGTTCCCCATCGCGCTCTATGGCTCTGGGCGCTCGCGCGGGGCGCGAATGCGTAGCGGCAACCGAGAGCTGCCGGTCCGCGTCCTCGGCGAGGACGCGCTCGAGCCCTGCGACATCGCTCTCTTCTCCGCCGGGAGCGCGGTCTCCCGCGAGTACGCGCCGCGATTCGCGGAGCGGGGCGCGATCGTGATCGACAATTCGAGCGCCTTCCGCATGGACCCGGGCGTGCCGCTCGTCGTCCCGGAGATCAACGCGCGCGACATTCGGACCGGACCCGGGATCATCGCGAATCCGAACTGCTCGGCGATCATCATGCTCCTTGCGGTGCACCCGCTCCTTGCGCTGGGTCGCTGCCGCATCTCCGTGGCGACCTACCAAGCCGTGTCGGGAGCGGGGCAACGCGGCCTGGAAGCTCTCCGCCGCGAACTCGCCGGCGAGCCGTTTCTGCGGGGCGAGCCGTTTCCCTTTCCCATCGCGCACAACGTGTTTCCGCTGATCGGCGACCTCGACGACGCGAGCGGCGCAACCGGCGAAGAGACGAAGATGGCGCTCGAATCCCGGAAGATCCTCGGGATGCCGGACCTCGAAGTGTTCGCGACCTGCGTTCGCATTCCGGTCGAACGGTGTCATTCGGAAGCGATCACCCTCCTCTTCGAGCGCCCCGTGGCGACCGCGGCCGCCGAGCGCGCGCTTCGCTCGGCCGCTGGCGTGTGTTTCGAGCCCGATCCGCGCCAGCCGCCGACGCCGCGTCCGCTCGCCGGCGAGCACGCGGTGTGGGTCGGCAGGCTGCGCGCGCCGCGCCCTGACGTCTTGCAGCTCTGGGCGGTCGGGGACCAGCTCCTGAAGGGGGCGGCCCTGAACGCTGTGCAGATCGCTCGCGCGATCCTCGGCCGCTGATGCGGCGCTTCCGCATCGTCCTCGAGTACGACGGCTGCGGTTTCCATGGCTGGCAGGAGCAGGAAGGCGTTCGCACCGTGGAGGGATGCCTCAGAGAAGCGCTGAGTGCGGTGTCGAAAGGCACCATAGAGACATGCGGCGCGTCGCGCACTGACACTGGAGTTCATGCCCGCGGGCAATGTGCGCTCGCGGAATGCGACACTAGGCTCGAAGCGCCGGAGCTTGCGCGGGCCCTTGCCGCCTTGACCCCGGCGGACATGGGCATCATCGAATGCCGAGACGCAGCGCCTGACTTCCACCCGCGCCGCTCGGCGATCGAGAAACTCTATCTTTATCGCGTGCGCCTCGCCGCGCGCGACTCGCTATTCAGCGGGCGTTACGAATGGCGCCTCCCCGGCGATCTCGACGCGGAGGCGATGAACAAAGGCGCGGCGCACTTGGTGGGGGAACACGACTTCGCGGCATTTCGGAATCGCTCGGAGGGGGAGCCGGAGAACACCATGCGCCGCGTGCGCCTGGCGGGTTGGAGCGTTCGCGGGGAGGTCGCTTCGTTCCAGGTGATCGGAAACGGATTCCTCTATCGCATGGTTAGGAATTTCGCCGGGACGCTGGTAGACGTCGGTCGCGGGCGCATGGCGCCGGCGCGCGTCGCCGAGATCCTCGCCTCCCGCGATCGCCGCGAAGCGGGCCCCAGCGCTCCGCCGCAGGGGCTCTTTCTCGTGCGCGTCGCCTACCCCGACACCGCTCCCTGCGAGCCGGATTCCGCGCCCTGGGAGATTCCGTTTCGATGAAGCGGCGCACGCCGTGCGCCGCCGCCGCCGTTTTACCTTTTAGCCCGCAAGCGGGTGTGATAATTAGATGGTTTGGCGCAAACGAGCGACTTGGCTGCGAGCGCAGGCACCTACGCGATCGAGTCGTAGACGAAAGGCGGCGGCAACAATGCCGATTCAGGTCACGGCGCGCGATGATGCGGTCGGCGACGACATGAAGGACTACGCGCGAGAGAAGGCGGAGAAGCTCTACAAGTTCTTCAACGGCATTCGGCGGGTCGAGTTGATCCTCGGGACCAATGGCTTGAAACAGCGCGCGGAGGTCGTGGTCACGCTCGTGGGTACGGAGCCATTCGCGCATCACGTCGACCACGAGAAGATGCACGCCGCCATCGACTTGGCGATCGACCATGTAAAGCGTCACGTCGTCCGCTACAAGGAAAAGCTCCGCGGTCATCGAGGGCCGGCGGCGCCCACCGCTCCGGCGGCGGACTCCGAGGAAGGCTTGGACTCCTACCAGGACATCATCGAGAAGACGGATTTCGAAGAATAATGGCCAAAGAAGTTTCCCTGGCTCGCTTGATCGGCCCGCGCAATTCCGTGCCCAATCTGACCGGCACCAGCGGGGAAGAAGTCATCTCGGAGCTATTGCAGCATCTCGGCAAGGCTCAAGGATTCACGGCCGACGCCATAGGCCACATCAAGGAGTCGATCCTCGCGCGGGAACGCGAGGCGACCACTGGGATCGGGAACGGCATCGCGATCCCGCACATGAAACAGTGCCCCTACGTCACGCAGGCGTGCGGGATCTTCGGGCGTGCGGCGACCGGAATCGAATTCCGCGCCAACGATGGCGGACTCGTGCATCTCTTCTTCCTGCTCTTGACGCCGCCGGGGGGCGAGTCCGACCACGTGCAATTGATGAAGAAGATCGTCCGCATCTGCCGCGACCGGAAGACGATGAAGTACCTCATCCGCAGCGAAGACCTCCATAATCTCGCAGCGATCCTGGAAGAGGTCGATGAAAGCCCCCAATAGGCGGCAGGAGGGCGAGCCTCGCTCGGCGCCGCGCATCGTCGCATTCGGCGGCGGCACCGGGATCTCCTGTCTCGTGTCCGGCCTGAAGCGGATCTCTCCGAACATCACCGCCATCGTCACCGTGACGGACAACGGCGGCTCCTCCGGACGGCTGCGCAAAGAATTCGACATGGTGCCGCCGGGGGACATTCGCAACTGTCTGCTCGCGCTGGCGGAAGGAGAGCCGCTCCTCAGCCGCTTGCTCGAATACCGCTTCGAAGAATCGGAGCTGGCCGGACACAGCTTCGGCAACCTATTCATCACGGCGCTGACGCGCGTCACGGGGAGCTTCGACGTGGCGGTGCGCGAGTTGAACCGCATGCTGCACGTCCGCGGGAAAGTGCTGCCGGCGACGGGGCACAAGATCTCGTTGATCGCGCACCACGCGGACGGATCGAAGTCGACGGGCGAAGTGCAGATCGCGCGCTCGAGAAAGCCGATCGAAAGAGTGGAGATTCGCCCGCGCGTTCATGCGATCGAGCCGGATGTCGCCGCGGCGATCCGCGCTGCCGAGTTGATGGTCTTCGGGCCGGGCAGCCTCTTTACCAGCGTGATTCCGAATTTGCTCGTGGAAGGGATTCGCCGCGAGATTCTCGCGAATCCGTGTGCCAAGGTCTACGTCGCGAACATCATGACCCAGCCGGGGGAGACCACCGACCTCGATCTCGCGGGACACCTGCGTGCGCTCGAGATCCACGCCGGCGCGAGTTTTCTTTCGGGAGTCGTTGTCCATCGCGGCGCGATTCCGCCGGAATTGCTCGGCCGATACGCGGCGGAGGGTGCGTATCCCGTCGCTGGATTCGAGCGCGTGGCGGAAGCGGCGGGAATCGAAATCGTTTCTGCGGATCTCTTGGACCGCGCGGCGGCATCGATCCGGCACGCTCCGGAAGCGCTTGCGCGCATCATCGCGGAGCACTTCGAGAGCCGGAACGGGAACGGCGGTTCGGCTGCATGAGCAAGGAGCTTGCGCGCACGATCCCGATTACGCACAAGTACGGGCTGCACGCCCGCGCATCGACTGTGTTCGTCCAGCGCGCTCAGGATTTCGCTTCTCAAGTCTACATGTCGCGCGATGCCGGCGAGGAGGTCGATGCGAAAAGCGTGCTGCAGCTCCTCACGCTCGGCGTGCAGCAAGGCGACCAGGTGACGCTTCGAATCATCGGCGACGATGCCGAGCAAGCGATGGATGTGCTGAGCGATCTCATCAAGCGCGATTTCTTCGGCGTCTAGCGGCAGCAAGCGAAACTCGACCGAAAGCGGGCGCCAAGTTGGGACTTGCACCCAAGAGCGCAAGATAAGAGCCTGTCCAAATAACCGCTCCGTTGGCCTATGACCTGAGCCATTGGGGTCGAGCGAGAGGTGCGCTCACAAGGAGAGCCGAAGAGTCGTACTAATGGAAAAATACGGCGATGAGGTTCGACGCCGTGGGCGCGCCTCGCAGCCGACCGAAGCCAGGAGAGGTTTTTTTTGGATAGGCTCTAGATGGAAACCCGCAAAGGCATCCCGGTCTCTCCCGGCATTGCGATCCGCGAGGCCATGATCCTCGACACGGAAGAGATTCACATCCCGCAGCGTTTCATCGAGAGCGAGCGCGTGGAGGCGGAGGCTGCTCGCTACGAGGAGGGGGTGCGGGCGGCGGAGCAAAGCTTACAGCGCGAGATCGAGCGCATGGGCGGGGATCGCGGCATTAACGCGCAGATCCTCGAGATCCACAAGACCCTGCTCGGAGACCCGGTTCTCAAGAACGAGATCCTGTCGCTCATCCGCCAGAAGCAGTACACGGCAGAGCACGCCGTTGCCCGCACCATGAGCCGCTACATCAAGAAATTCGAAGTGATGGACTCGCCGATCATCGCGGAACGCGTCCACGACCTCTATGACATCGAGAAGCTGCTGCTCTCCACGTTGCTCGGATCGCGCCTGGACACGATGCAGGAGTTGGACCGCGAGGTCGTGGTGATCGCCCACAACCTGACTCCCGCGCAGGCGGCCAAGCTCGACTCGAAATGGGTCCGCGGATTCGCGATGGATGTGGGGGGCAAGACCTCCCACACCGCCATCATGGCGCGCGCGCTCGGGATTCCGGCGGTCGTCGCGCTCGAGGAAATTTCGACCGCCGTGATCGCGGGAGACACCGTGATCATCGACGGCTTTCGCGGGCTCGTGATCGTCGACCCGGATGACGCCACGCTGCGCGACTACCGCGCCCGCGAAGCGAACGTGCACAAAGTCGCGCGACGATTGCGCAAGGAGACGACGCTCCCTTCCGAGACGATCGACGGACATCGAGTGGAGCTGCAAGCAAACGTCGAGTTGCCGCAGGAAGTTCACGCGGCGATGGCGCTCGGCGCCGCGGGGATCGGGCTCTTGCGGACCGAGTTCATTCACTTCCAGAAGCCGCGCGGGGGCGAAGCCTGGCACCTACAACACTATCAGAGGGTTCTCAAGGAAGTGGGGGACCGCCCCGTGACGATCCGCACCCTGGATCTCGGCGGCGACAAGGGGCTCGAACGCGCGGAGGACCAGCGCGAGGAGAACCCATTCTTGGGTTGCCGATCGATTCGCTATTGCTTCGCCAATCCCGAGCTATTCCGCGAGCAGTTGCGGGCCATCTTGCGCGCGAGCATGTTCGGGCGAGTGAAGATCATGTTCCCCATGGTCGGCTCGGTCGGAGACGTCGAACGAGCGGTCGGCTTCTTCGAGCAGGTGAAGGAAGAGCTGCGGCAAAACGGGGAGCAGTTCGATACCGAGATTCCCGTGGGAGTGATGGTCGAAGTCCCATCCCTCGCGATTACCGCCGATCAAGTTGCGCGGCACGTGCAATTCTTCAGCATCGGCACTAACGACTTGGTGCAATACACGCTCGCGGTCGACCGCGGCAACGAGCACGTCGCGGCGCTGTACGACCCGGTCCACCCGGCCGTGCTGCGCCTGCTTGCGGCGAGCCTCGCCGCCGGGGACCGCGCCGGGATCGAAGTCTCCATTTGCGGGGAAATGGCGTCCGAGCGACTCTATATTCCCTTGCTTATCGGACTCGGCTATCGGCGCTTGAGCGTGAGCCCGCCCATGATTCCGGAAGTGCGGCGCATCGTCCGCTCCATTCAAGTCTATGACGCCGTGCGGCTCGCGGCGCAGTGCTCCGGACTCGCAGATGGCATGGAGATCGCGGCCCTCCTTCGATCCTGGGCACGCGACTACTTGCCCGACACGGGCTGGTAAGAGCCCAATAACATCGCCGTTGGCCATCACCTGGAGCATTCGGGGTCGAGCGAGAAGCACGCGCGCAAGAAGAGCCGAAGAGTCGTATTGATGGAGAAATACGGCGATGAGGCTCGACGCCGCGCGCGCGCTTCACAGCCGACCGAAGCCAGGCGAGGTTTTGGGATAGGCTCTAGGCCGCTTTCACCTCTTCGGTTCGTTGCAATTCCGCCCTGCGCACTCGTACGCGAATTTATCGGACGCGCGCATCCCAGCAAGCGCGCGCATGTCCACGTGCGCAAGTTCGCTCCGCGCCGAATCGTGTCGGGCATTCGACCGTGTTTGACGTTTTTTGGTGGGTAGTCCTATACTTCACGGGAGACATCTTACGCTGTCCCACGAATAGTTTACGTTCCATTTGGCGCCGGCCACGCGGCCGGCGGCGGCAATACGCACCCTTCCGAAGGCGTGGTGATATGTTTGCGAGGAAGAAATCGATCGTTGGCCTCGACGTCGGAACGAGCGAGATCAAGGCCGTAGAACTGACGAATTCCGGCGGCAATCTCAAGATCACCGGATTCGGATCCGCGCGGGTGCAGGCGCCGGACCAAATCGGCGAAACGATCATAGAAGTGCTCCGCAACGCCGGCATCAAGACGCGCCGCGTGGCGACCGCGGTGTCCGGTCGCTCGGTCGTCGCTCGATACATCAATCTGCCGCTCATGACGGAGTCGGAGATTAAAGGCGCACTTCGCTTCGAAGCGGACAAGTATATTCCATTCGACATCGAGGAAGTCGCGCTCGATGGACACAAGCTCGAGGAGATCGCCTCGAGCGCGGAAGAGGGCGACAAAGAGATGAAAGTGCTGATGGTCGCGGCGAAGAAATCGCTGGTACACGACCATGTGCGCATGATCCAGGACATCGGATTGATTCCGGTGGTCGTCGACGTCGACACCTTCGCGCTCGGTAACGCCTTCGAGCTTCGCAATCGCTACAGCTCGCGCGTCGAAGAGCGACAGGAGGTCGTGGCGCTCGTGGATGTCGGCGCCACGAAGACGAACATCAGCATTCTCCTCGGTAACACGACCTATTTTTCGCGCGAAGTCTACCTCGGCGGAAACGACTTGACCGAGGCGGTGGCGCGCCGGCTTGCCATCGAGACGACGGAGGCCGAGGACTTGAAGCGGAATCCGCAAGGGCGCGAGGCGGAACTGGAAGAAGCCTTGACGACGAATCTCGACGATTTGGCGAACGAGATCCACCTGTCCTTCGACTACTTCGAGAACCAATTCGACCGTGAAGTGGGGGAGATCTTCGTCTCCGGCGGGTGCGTCCGTACACCGGGACTTCAGACCGTGTTCGAGCGCGTTTTCGACCGCAAGATTCAATTCTGGGATCCGACCGAGAATCTCGAGCTCCGCGGGGATCGCATCGACCCCGAGGAGTTGAAAGCGCACGCGAGCCAGTTGCCGGTGGCGATCGGTCTCGGCGCCCGCTTGTTGGATCCGGCATAACGTTAGCAAACTCGACGAAAGGTTGCGCGACGCGTGATCCGAATCAACCTGCTTCCAGAGGAGCTACAGCGGGCAGCCAGCACGCCCAAGGGCCTCTTCTTCGGTCTCGCCGGCGGTGTCGCTGCGACCCTCGTGCTCGGCGTGGTCATGATCTTCATGTACTGGAACGTGCTCTCGCTGCGCGACCGTGTAGAGAGCCGCAAGATCGAAGTGGACCTCGTCAAGGAGAAGGCCTACGAGGTCGATCGCATCAACGAAGACATCGCTTTTTACAAGGAGCGCGAGAAGGCGATCATCCAGATCAAGTCGCACCGGATCTTGTGGTCGGCGAAGCTCGCGAAGTTGGCGGAGCTGACCCCGTCGAACGTCTGGATCACCGACATTACGATGAACACTCCGGACGTGACGGAATACAAGTGGGAGAAGCACAAGGAGCAGACGGGCGGAAGGCTCAGCCTGACCTGCTACGCGCAGGGGAAGGATCCCCTGCCGATCATGAATTTTCGTAAGGCGCTCTCGGGCGAGAAGCGGTTCTACAAGGACATGGTGGAGCTGCGCGCCCAGCCCGACAACTTCTTCGGCGAGTTCCTCCGGTTCCTGCCGCCGTCGTGGGAGTTGGTCGAGCTGCCGGGTTACGCCGAGCCGCAAGCGAACCGATTCCAACTCGACATGGATATCCGCACTCTGATCGAGAAGCCGGCGGAGCCGGTCGTCGCGGATGCAAAGGCCAAGCCCGCGAGGCCGGCAAAGAAGAAGGGCAAGTAACGTGCGACTCAACGAAAAGCAACAGATGCTCGTTCTGATCGGCGTCTTTGCCCTGTGCATAATCGGCGAGGGCGTGTTCGGCTACTTCTGCTACGCGGAGCGCGGGGAACGCATCGTAACGCTGGACAAGTTGGACAAAGAGGAGCAGGACGCGCAAAAGAAGATCAAGCAGATTCCGGAATTGAAGTCGAAGTCGCAGGAGCTGGCCGCGATCATCGAGGAATACGCTCAGATCCTGCCGAGCGACCGCGAAGTGCGCGACGAGGCGTTTCTCGAGGAGATCTACGAGTTCCTGCGGGGAACGGGCGTGAAAGTCCTCGGTGTCACGCCGGAGGCCATCGTCGAGAAAAAAGATAACAAGAAGTCCGAGAAGACCGTCAAGGTGAAGAGCAACTTCGTACGGCACAAGTATCGATTCGAGATGGAAGGCACGTTCCTCGGGCTCCTCAAGTTCATCAACCTGATGGAGAACCACGTGCGATTCCTGCGCGTCGATTCCTTCGAAGTCAAGCCGCTCGGCTCCAAGGACAAGCAGAACGACGCGCAGCTCGCCGAAAACGAAGTGAAGTCGATCAGCTTGGTCATTTCGACCTATACGTACTCCAAACCAACACCGACCCCCCCGAGCGCCGAGGAGGCGAAGTAACGTGAGCGCCATGAGCAGACTGACCCTCGTAGCGATCCTGGCGCTGTCGGCGCCGCTGTCTGCCCAGGATGCCCCGATCGAGCTTCCCGTCGAACCCGAGGCGCAAGCTACGCCCGCCGAACCGACCCCAGCGCCGACCGCGCCTGCAACTCCGGCCGCGCCTCCGGCGCCGGTCGAGCCGGCGACTTCGGCAGCGCCCGACGCGGGCGCGCCGGGCGCGGCGCCGCCGGCCGGCGGCGTCACGCCTCCGGGCGTGGAAACGGCCGATCCGACCGCGAGCGACGAGAACGCGGCAGACGCCGAACAAACGGACACTGCCGCCGGCTCAGACCTCGTGAAGACGAATCCCGACGGCGCGGTCTCGTTGGAGGACGACCGGCGGATCAAAGAGCTGGTTCGCAGCGCCCAGCGCAACATCGACCTCAAGCGCTGGAAATTCGCCGTCGAGGACGTGAAGCAGCTCGTCGTGCTGCGCCCCTTCGAAGCGGACTTCCAACTCGCGCTCGGACTCCTCTTTCACAAGGCCGGCAACAACGATGAAGCGCGCCGCAAGTATCAGGATTACCTCGACCTGGCCGGCAACACCGCAATCGGACATCTCCTGATTGCCGAGTCCTATGCCGCGGCGAACGCCAACGGTGGCGACCGCACGAAGGTCCTCGCGCACATGAGGGCAGCGGCGGAGAGCGGCCTCAACTTGATGCGCGCGATCGAAAACTTCGAGAGCATGAAGCCGTATCAGAAGGACACCGAGGTCATCAAGCTCGCCCTCAAGCTCGAGCGGTACGAAATCGACTTCAGCTCGATCGTCGACCCGATGACGCGCCGCTTCCAAAGGGCGGAAGAGATCAAGGAAGAGGTCGAAGTCTCTGCGACCACGCGGTGGACCCCCGCGAAGCAGGAGCAGGTCGTCGAAGAAGCGCGGCGGCTGCTCGCGGCTATCGAGAGGGCCCTCGCGCAGGACGACGAGGATCGCGCCATGAAGGCGTATACGGATCTCCTCAAGATCACCCCGCACGTGAACCGCATGTCCGTGCCGATCTTCCGCGCCGAATTCCGGCAGATCATCGCCCGCAAGGAGGAGATCGAGTCGCGCATCCAGGAGATTCGCCTCAAGTACTTCTACGGACAGGCGCAGCTCAAGATCGACGACATGCGCGGCGCGTTTCGCAACGAGGACTTCGCGCAGGTAGAAGCGCTTTATGCGGAGGTGCGCGAGATCGCCTCGGCGATGAACGACATCAACGAGGAATTCCGCGAGGTTTCCGTGAAGGTAATGGAAGTCGCGGATGAGTGGCTGCGCAAGGCGAAGATTCGCGCGGAATTCAACGCGAAGCCGCTCGAAATCCAAGGCATCGTTTCCGACGACAAGGCGAGCTTCGTGATCATCAACGACCGCTTGCTCAAGGTCGGAGAGAGCCTGGAAGACCTGCGCGTCGTCAAGATCGAGCCCCACCGGGTGCTCATGCTCTTCAAGGGAGAGTGCGTCCCGCTCTTCTTCCGGTACTACTAGTCGGAAATCGCCGAAGCGGGCTCCCAAGGGCCTGCGCCGCCGCGGAGACGAGCCGCGGCCGCGCAGGCCCTGATTCGTTGATTTGCCGCCGCACGCCGCCGTCCGTGCGGTCATCGCACTCCTCTTCACCCACGCATTCGCCGCGGATTCCTCGCTCTCGCGGCCCGCAGAACACGCCGAGATGCTCGCTCCCAGGCGGGTGGATTCCACCAATCTGGAACTTGATTTCAAGTCCGGCCCCCTAGCTCCCGATAGACAAATACTTTCTGGCCTTGCCGCCAAAACGGTACGGGCGGCCAACGTGAACGAAGCGCATTTCCGTCGGGAGGTTTGAATGTTCTCGAAGTTCCGTTTTTCCGTGCGGTGCCTGGCAAGCCTTGCGGCACTGACGTGCCTCTTCACGCCTGGCGCGGCGCCGAATCCCGTTGGTGCCCAGGAGAACGCCGGAGACGTCGTGCTCCAGGGACGGCCTCGCCGCACAGACACGTTGGACTACATCACGATCGACGTGCGCGAGAAGCCGCTGCGCGACGTGCTGCAGGGGATCGGGCGCCAGGTGGACATGAACATCGTGGCGGACCCCGAGATCGACGAGACGGTGACCGTCAACCTCGACTCGATCGAGTGGCGTAAGGCGCTCGAAGTGATCGCGCGCCAAACGCACTGCAAGATCATCTACGAGAGCGCGCGGTTCATTCGCTTCATTCAGCCGCCTCCGATCAGCATCGAATTCAAGGACGCGGACCTGAACGCGGTGCTGGAGCTGCTCGCGAAGCAAAGCGGAGCCAACATCGTCGTTTCCTCGGATGTCGAGGGGAAGATCAGTCTGTCCCTGCGCGACGTGCCGTGGCGCGATGCGCTGGACACGATCGTCAAGACCGCAGGGTACGTGACCGTCCAGGACACCGAAGGCGTGACCGACATCATTCGCGTCGTGCGCCCCGAGACGCTCAAGGAGCAGCTCGAGACGCGAGTGTTCCGCCTCAAGTACGTGCGGCCGCCGGAGCGCTACCTCGCGGTCATGAAGGACATCGAGAAGCAGTCCATCGACCGCTACGGCAAGACGGAGCTGCAACCGGAAGACGAATTCACCCTGCTCAAAGCGCTGCGTAAGGCGCTCTCGGACAGCGGCGAAATGGACTTCGACATCGAGACGAACACGCTGATCGTGAAGGATGTGGCGCCAAGTCTCGCCGAGATCGAGCACATCATTTCGGAGCTCGACGTGGAGCCGGTGCTCGTGCAAGTCGACGTGACGTTCATCTCGACTTCGAACGACGACATCCTCGAGACCGGACTCAAGTTCGACCTGCCAGGGACGCCGGCGCGCGAAGGGGTCGAGATCGTGATGTCCGCGCCGGAGCCGCTCACCACGGTAGGGGCGCGCGAGTCCTTCGCGGGAGTCCTCAACCCGAAGCTCGAGCGCGGCGGCACCTATCCATTCGACCTCGGCAGGTGGGAGACACTACGCAGCGGCTTCGCGGCGCTCGGCGTGCTCGATTTCACGCAGACCCAAATCCTCCTCAAGATGGTCAAGGACGATGAGAACTCGAAGGTCATACAGAAGCCGAGCTTGACCACGCTCGACAACCACCCGTCGACGATCTTCGTAGGCGACTCCGTGCCGTTCGCCGTACAACGCGTCAAGACCGACCAGAACGGCAACGTGCAGGTGGAGATCGATGAGAACGACCGGTCGCCGATCAACGTCGGCTTCACCCTCTACATTTCGCCGCACGTGATCCCGGGGACGGATACGGTGCACATCAACGTGATTCCGAAGGTGAGCACGTTGACCGGGACCACCTCTCCCGTCGGCGGATTCGATCGCTTCCAGTTCGCGCTGGCGGGCAGCACGAACGTCAACTTCATCGATCTGCCAAGGGAATCCGCGCAGACCGTCGTGACGTACCTGCGCGTGCAAAGCGGCCACACCGCGATCATCGGCGGGCTCCACACGGAGACCAAGGTCGAGGCCGAGACGAAAGTGCCGGTGATCTCGAGCATTCCGATCCTCGGGAATCTATTCCGCTGGAAGAGCAAGACCTCCACGGTGCAGCACCTCATGATTCTGATTACGCCGAAGGTGATCGCGAACACGGAGATGTCCGACGCGCTCTATCAGGAGGCGATCGCGGAGGCGGAGAAGTACGACTACTTCCTGAAGAAGTACGGCAAGCCGGAAGAGAAGTCGCCGGCGCCGTCCGAAGGCGAGGAGGAAACCCCCGGCGACGAGCAGAAGTAGCGCTTGGAAGCCTCCTAGCTACGCGGCTCGTTGCGGGCAGTTTTCGCGCAAGGCCGAGGGTCGTTGGACCCCCGGCCTTGTGTCATTTCCGGGAGCTGCGCCCGGCGCGGCCATGGGGAGCGCCGGACCGGAAAGACGTTCCTGTCAAAATCCCGCGTCGCTACACTCCCTCCTTTGGCTTGGAAGTCATGAGAGCGGCGGCAGGATGAAGCGATTGCTCGTAAACGTCGAGGAGCCCGGGGAGGTGCGCGTCGCGCTCGCCGACGATCATCGCTTGCTCGAGTACCAAATCGAAGAGACGACCGAGAAGACGCAGCACGGAAACATCTATCTCGGACGAGTCGTGAACATCGAGCCCGGCATTCAGGCCGCCTTCATCGACCTCGGCGAGGAGCGGAGCGGCTTCCTGCACGTTTCCGACGTGCACCACGCCTACGGCGGCGCGCGCAGAATCCCGGTGAATCGCTTCGATGAGCGCCCGCCGGAGCAGGCGGAAAAGACGCTGATCCAGAACCTGCTCACCAAGGGGCAGGAAGTGCTCGTGCAAGTCTCCAAGGAGGCGATCGGCCACAAGGGACCTAGCGTCACGACCTTCGTGAGCCTTCCCGGGCGTTACCTCGTGCTCATGGCGGGGATGACCCGCGCCGGCGTCTCGAAGAAGATCGAGGATCAAAAGGCCCGCGACGACCTGCGCGCGATCGCCGAGAACTTGAAGCCGCCGCCGCACGTCGGACTGATCGTGCGCACCGCGGGCGCCGAGCAAGCCAAGCGCGACTTGGACCGCGACCTCAAGTTCCTCCGACAGCTCTGGCAGGGGATCCTAGAGAAGCTGGAAAACGGGCGCGCGCCGGCGCTCCTGCATGCGGAGAGCGACGTCGTGATCCGAACCGTGAGGGACCTCTTCAAGCCGGAGATCGAAGAGATCGTGATCGATGACGAAGCGGTGACCGCGCGGGTGCGCCAGTTCCTCGAGCGGGTCATGCCGCGCTACGCCGACCGCGTGAAGCACTTCGGTGGTTCGACGCCGATCTTCCATCGATTCGGCGTCGAGAAGGAGATCGAGAGCATCTATGACCGCAAGGTCCCTCTGCCGAGCGGCGGGTCGCTCGTCATCGACGAAACGGAAGCGCTCGTGGCGATCGATGTGAACTCCGGCCGCTACCGTGCGGAGGAGGACCTCGAAAAGACCGCGATCTCCATCAACCTGGAGGCGGTAGCGGAGATCGGCCGGCAGCTCAGGCTGCGCGATCTCGGCGGAGTGGTCGTTTGCGACTTCATCGACATGACCGAGGCGAAGCATCGCCGGCGCGTCGAGCAGGCGCTCCGCCAAGAACTCCGGCACGACCGGGCGAAGACGTGGTTTTGCCGCATGTCGCGCTTCGGGATCATCGAGATGACGCGGCAGAGGCTTCGCCCTTCGAAGGATCGGGTCGCCCGCGAGACCTGTCCGACCTGTGCGGGCCGCGGAACCGTCCGCAGCGCCCGCAACGTCGCGACTGCCATCTTCCGCCAGCTCCAGCGCGGGCTCGGGGAACGGCGGCACCGGCGCGGAGTCGTGGAGGTAGGCGCCGGCCTCATGGAGCGGCTCGCGAACGAGAAGCGCGAGCAGATCCTGGAGCTGGAGCGAAAGAGCGGTAAGCGCGTCGCCGTCCGCTTGTCGCCGGACCTCGCGGCCGACCAGTTTCGAGTGAGCTACGAATGACGCGCATCCCGGCGAGGAGGCCGGGAGCCGAGCCGGCCCCGAGGCCAGACCCACGAACGAAACGGGCTTTTCGCGAGGCGTAACTGCCGGTAATATCCTCCCCTTTTCGGCAACCAGCAGGCACGCCCGGAGATGCGCGTAGCGGCCGCTTCGGGAATGGACGGCGAAAGTGAAGCAATGATCGCGATCATTCGAGACGGCGGGAAACAATACCGCGTGAGTGAAGGGGATACGGTTGCGATCGAGCGCCGCGAAGCCGCGCCGGGCAGCCGCATCGAATTCTCAGAAGTCCTCTCCATCGAAGAGGGGGAGCGGATCCATGTAGGTAAGCCGCTTGTCGCGGGGGCGCGCGTCGTCGCGGAAGTGCTCGCGGAAGCGAAAGGACCGAAAGTCCGCTACCATCACTTCCGCCGGCGGGAAGGCTCTCACACGAGGGCTGGACATCGGCAGGTGTACACGCAGGTCCGCATCGAGAGCATCCAAGCGAAGTAGATCGAGATCGAGGAGCAGCGACATGGCGCACAAGAAGGGGCAGGGATCCTCCCGCAACGGCCGCGATTCGCAGCCGCAATTCCGCGGGATCAAGAAGTTCGACGGCGAACTGGTGGGCGCCGGAGGGATCCTCGTGCGCCAGCTCGGGACGAAGTTCAACGCGGGGCACAACGTACGTCTCGGCCGCGATTTCACTCTCTTCGCAATGATCGAAGGCCGCGTCAAGTTCGAGACCAGGAATCGAATCAGCGTCTATCCCAGCTCCTGATCGAGCCGCCGCCCGCGCCATTCGCTTCCGCTTCAACAGATCCGGACCCCTGTGCCGCGCGTACCGGCTCGCGCCAAGAGGCTGCGCGCAGCCGCGCCGGCGCCCGGCAGCGCTGTACGCGCTCTGCGTTCCAATCTGAATCCTAGAGAGCGATTTTGTGGGCGTTCATTTCGTCGACGAGGCAGTGATCCTCGTGCGGAGCGGAAAGGGCGGCGCAGGGTGCGTGTCCTTTCGCCGCGAGAAGTTCGTTCCGCGCGGAGGCCCCGACGGGGGAGATGGCGGCCGCGGCGGCCACGTCGTCTTGCAATCGAATCCCCAACTTACGAGCCTGTTCGATCTCGGCCACCGCCACATCTATGCGGCGGAGAATGGCCGCCCAGGCGGCGCCAAGAATTGCTCCGGACGAAACGGCGCCGATCTGCTCATTGGACTCCCGGTCGGCACGCAGGTGAGCGACCGCAGGACCGGTGATCTTCTCGCCGATCTCGACCGCGTCGATTCTTCGATCCTTGTCGCTCGCGGCGGCGCCGGCGGCCGCGGCAACAAGGCATTCGCCACGGCGACCCATCAAACCCCGCGGGAGTGCGAGCGGGGCGAGGATGGGGTCGAGCGCGAGCTGTCGCTCGTGCTCAAGCTCATGGCGGACGTCGGACTCGTGGGGCTTCCCAACGCGGGCAAGTCCACCCTCCTCTCGCGCGTCTCCGCGGCGCACCCGCGGATCGCGGACTATCCATTCACGACCCTCGCCCCCCAGCTCGGCATCGCGGTCCTGGACGGAGAGCGGCGTCTCACCTTCGCGGATATCCCCGGCCTGATCGAGGGTGCCCACACCGGCCTAGGTCTCGGCACCGAGTTCCTTCGTCACCTCGAGCGAACTCGCGTGCTCGTCCATCTCTTGGATCCGTTCGAACGCACGGTCGAAGATCTCGTGCGAGATTACCGGATCATCCGCGAGGAGCTGCGGCTCTTCTCCGCACGCTTGGTAGAGCGCCGTGTGCTCACCGCGATCGGCAAGATCGATCTCATCGCCGAGGAGCGACGCGGCGCGCTCGTCGCGGCGCTTTCTCGCGCCATCGGCGCACCGGTTCTGGCGCTTTCCGCGGTGACTGGCGCTGGGCTATCCGACCTCCTCGAAGCTGCTTGGAGCGCCGTCCGCGCCTGCAATTCGCCGCCCTCCGAATAGCGGGATATACTGAAAGGTAGCTACGAGGGAATTGCACGACTGCACGGAGCGATCGTGCGCCGCGACCAAGGATATGGCTCGAGGATCGCGGCCGCCTATCAGGAGGTTCGATGGAATTCCACGAAATGCTTCGCAAGATGGTCATCGAGAAGGCCTCCGACCTCTTCATCAAGGTCGGCGGACCTCCTACGCTCCGGATCGATGGCATCGTGCACTTCCTCGACACGGAAGAGATCGCTCCGCAGGACACGCAAGAGATGTTGGAGATCATCGAGGACTCGCGGCGCGATCCGCTCCCGAACAACTGCGAGATCGACACCGCCTACGAGCTTCCCGGGATCGGCCGCTTTCGCGTCAATATCTATCGCCAGCGCGGTCAACTCGGTTTCGTGTTCCGCCACATCATCGCCACCGTGCCCTCATTCGCCGAATTGAATCTTCCCGACGAGGTCCTCGGTCGCCTGGTCGCGCAGCCGCGCGGCCTGGTTCTCGTGACCGGCAATACCGGCTCGGGGAAATCCACGACGTTGGCGGCGATGCTCAATCACATGAACGAGCAATTCAACCGCCACATCATTACCATCGAAGACCCGATCGAATTCATTTTCAAAGACAAGAAGTCGATCATCGATCAGCGCGAGATCGGGATCGACACCCACAACTACGTCGATGCTCTGAAGCACGTGCTGCGCCAGAGCCCCGATGTGATCCTGATCGGCGAAATGCGCGATCGCGAAACGATGGAAGCGGCGCTCAACGCCGCGGAGACCGGCCACCTCGTGCTCTCGACGCTGCACTCCATCAACGCCTCGCAGACGGTGGAGCGGATCATCAACTACTTCCCGCCCCACCAGCACGAGCTGATTCGCCTGCAGCTCTCCCTCGTGCTGCAAGGTGTCGTGTCCCAGCGACTGCTCCCGCGCAAGCATGGCCGTGGCCGCGTGCCCGCCCTCGAAATGATGATCGCGAGCCCCACGATCCGCGACCTCCTGCAAGCGGGCCGCACGCCCGAGCTGTACACCGCCATCAAGGAAGGCGACTACTTCGGTTGCCAGACCTTCAACCAGAGCTTGAAGAAGCTCTATCAGTCCGACGAGATCGCCCTCGAGGACGCCATGGCCGCCGCCGACTACCCCGACGAGCTGAAGCTCGAGCTGAAGGGGATCTACAAAGGCGCGATGGCCCACGACTTCCACTTTGAGTACTAAGACCGCCTTACCCGCCATCGACGCGGCCTAGTGTCGACGCTCCGGCATGCTCCGCGATAGGCGCGGTCCTCGAGTTAGCCCCTGGTGTCGAGGCTCCGCCTCGACACCGAGCCCCTGCGGCTCTGCCGCTTCTCAGTCCCACGGGCCGGCACGTACCGCATCGTCACGCCATCGGAAGCAGAGCCGCGGGCCCGCGCGTGTCGAGTCAGAGCCTCGACACGAGGGCCATATGATCGGCGGAGCGTCCGCTGGGGCAGACACGGGAGCGGCGCTCCGGCATGCTCCGCGCCGCCGCGCGCCGCCGCGCGCCGCCAAAGAGACTCGCGCTGCTCCGCCTCCACCTGCTTATAATCGCGGACTTTGCCCATGGCGCGATGGAGGGGCATGGACCGGCTACTCGCACTCAACCTCGGCAACACGAACCTCCATTGGGGGGTGTTCGAGGGCAGCACGCTCTCGGATGCCGGGCGCCTTCCCGCGGCCGGACCCTGGGAATTACCGCTCCCCGCGTGGCGCGGAGCGGCGCGTGCGGTGTTCGCGTCTGTCAACCGCGATGGCGCTGCGCGCTGGCTAGACTCCTGGGGCGCGCTGGGCGGGATTCCGATCGAGCAGCTCGGAGCGGATAACCCACTGCCGATTCGCTGCTTGGGGCCCGACCCGCGCCTGGTCGGCGCCGACCGGCTGCTCAATGCGATCGCGTGGCGCGAGCGCTCCAATCGGCCGGCGCTGATCGTAGATTTCGGAACGGCGGTCACGATCGACGTCGTCTCTCCGCAGGGAGACTTCTGCGGCGGCGTGATCCTGCCCGGCCCGGAACTGCTCGCGCGCTCGCTCGCGTCCGGGACCTCGCTCCTTCCGTACGTCGACATCGAGCCGACCGAGATCCTCTACGGCCGCGACACGAAGGACGCGATTCGCCGCGGCGTGTTCGGCATGCTCGCCGGCGGCATCGGTTTCCATATCCACGCGATGAAACAGAGGCTCGCGCGCGACACGGCCGTCGTGGCAACCGGCGGCGGGGCGGCGACGTATTCCTCATCGTGCGAGGGGATCGAGATCGTTGCCCCGCATCTCACGCTCGATGGCCTGCGTGTGGCCGCGGCGCAGTCGGGAGGGGCGTGAAGCCCTGCTACGTGCGGCGCGCTTCCCCGTTCGGACGCGGCGCGCTACACGTCCTCGAGCTGCTCGGACCGGGGAGCCGCGAGGTGCTCGCGCGCGTATTCACGTCAAAGCACGGGGTGCCTCGCGATCGCGCGTGCTATGGGCGCTTCGTCGCGGCGAGCGGGGCGACGATCGACGACGGCATGGTCATTCCGCGCCCCGACGAATCGGCAGAATTCATCCTCACCGTGCACGGCAATCCGCTGCTCGTCGCCGAGCTTTGCGAGGCGCTGGCAGCCGCGGGCGCATCCGAAGCGCCGCCCATTACCTTTCCGACGGCCTGGGCATTTCCGGCCGCCGGAGCATCCCGCATCTGGCGCGAGGCGCTCGATCTGTTGCCGGGGGTACGTACTCTGGCGGCGGCGGAGCTTCTGCTCGAGCAGGGGCAGCCGGAAGAGGCGACGGGCCTTGCCGGTTGGGCGGAGGCGGCGGTGCAAGGATCACCCCCACCGACCTTGGCGGAATTGCGCGCGATTCGCGCCCGCGGCCCCGCCGCGCGCGGACTCTTGGAGCCTAAGCGGGTGGTCCTCGCGGGCGTGCCGAATGCGGGGAAGAGCACGCTCTTCAACTACCTCCTCGGTGGCGAGCGCGTAGTCACCGATGCCGCGGCCGGCACGACGCGCGACGTCATCGAGGAACCCGCCGTGATCGGGGCTTATCCGATACTCCTCAGCGACGGCGCCGGACTCCGCGGAGCGGGCGACGAGCTGGAGCGGGAGGGGGTCCTGCGCATGCGGGAGGCGATCGCGCGCGCGGACCTCGTGGTCTTCCTCGAGCCGCCGAATGCGAGCGCGGAGTCGCGCGCGGAGGAACGACGCATTCGCGACCGGTGCGCGATGCTCAAGGTGTACTCGCGTTCGGACGAGCGCCGCGGTGCGGCAGGCAGCGCTGCACCTGCGCTCGCTGATGGAATTGCCGTCTCCGTACTGGCGGGGAAGGGGCTCCACGCCCTCGAAGCGGGGATCTTGCGCGCGCTCTTCGGCGCAGAAGATCCGCCGCGCGGCGTGCCGGCTCCCTTCTTGCCACGCCACGAAGCGATCCTCGCGGCGGCGGAGGCCGAGATGGGAGCGGGCGCGCCGCCGCGTGCGCTCGCCGCGCTCACCGAGCCCGATTGACGTTCCGCGTCCCTTTCGCCGGCTCTCGGCGCAAAACGCCCGGTGCCGCGCCCGGCTTTCGGATATGCTCCCCGGCGCAGCCGACCGCAGCCATGCGAGGTCTCGAGATAGGCCACAACGGATGAGCGACACGATCATCTTCAATGCGGCGGAGACGTCGCGCTTGCTCGACAAGTTCTTTCACGAATTGGCGGCGCGCGTGCGCGGCGGCGACGCGGCTCGCCACGCCGGCGGCGAAGGTCCTTGGGGGATCGTCGGCATCCACCGTCGTGGCGACCTCTTGGCGGAGCGCTTGCAGCACCGAATCCGCGACGAGGGCGGGCCCGCGCTGCCGAGCGGCGTGCTCGACATCACTCTTTATCGCGATGATTTCACCCCCGCCCGCCCGCAGCCCACGGTACGACCTAGTCAGATCGAATTCGACATCGACGGCGCGAACGTGCTGCTCGTCGACGACGTGTTCTTCACCGGGCGCACGATCCGCGCCGCGCTCACGCAGCTCGCCGACTTCGGGCGCCCGCGCCGAGTCGTGCTCGGAGTCTTCATCGATCGCAAGATGCGGGAATTGCCGATCCATCCCGACCACGTCGGGGTCGTCGTCGAGCGCCCGCGGAACGAGCGCGTTCAGCTTCGCCTCGCCGAACTCGATGGGAGAGACGAAGTCGTCGCGATCCGAGAAGACGGTGGGCGATGACGCCGCCGTCTCGCGAGCCGCATCCCGACTCGCGTCCCAACCCGCGTCCCGAGGTAGTGGCAGGTGCCGCTACCGGCGCTAGCGCCGGGGCCGGCGCGCCGGGAGACGAGCGCCGTCCCTGGCGCCGCCGCCATCTGCTCGACGTCGCGAGCCTCAGCCGCGAAGAGATCGAATTCCTGTTCGAGACGGCGCGCTCCTTTCGCGAAGTGAGCACCCGTAGCGTGAAGAAAGTGCCCGCCTTGCGGGGGCGCGTCGTGGTGAATCTCTTCTACGAGCCGAGCACGCGCACTCGCATCTCCTTCACGCTCGCGGCGCAGCGCCTCTCCGCGGACGTCGTCGACTTCAACGGCGAGACTTCGAGCGTCAAGAAGGGAGAGACCCTGCTCGACACGGCGCGCAACATCATCGCGATGGGCGTCGATACCGTGGTGCTCCGTCATCCGGCGCCGGGCGCCCCGCAGTTCCTCTCGGAACGCGTCCAGGCGTGCGTGATCAACGCGGGCGATGGCGCCCACGCGCACCCGACGCAAGGGCTCCTCGATTTGTTCACGGTGATCGACAAGTTGGGGAGCGTCGAGAACAAGCGCATTGCGATCGTGGGGGACATCCGCCATAGCCGCGTTGCACGCTCCGACATGTGGGCATTCCTGCGCTTCGGCGCCAAGGTCGTGCTCGTTGGCCCGCCGACCCTCGTTCCCAGCTCGCTCCGCGACATCGGGGTGGACGTGTCCTATTCTCTGGATGAAGTCCTGCCCGAAGTGGATGTCCTTTGCCTCCTTCGCATCCAGAGCGAGCGCCAGGAGCAAGGACTCTTCCCCTCGCTCGAGGAGTATTCCCGCCTCTTCGGGCTCAACTCGGAGCGCATGCGCCGGGCGCGCCCCGACGTGCTCGTCCTCCACCCCGGGCCGATCAACCGCGGCATCGAGATCACCCCGGAGGTCGCGGATGGACCGCGCTCCGCGATCCTGGAGCAGGTGACGAACGGCCTCGCCGTGCGCATGGCGGCGCTCTACTTGACGGCGGGGGGCGACGCGTGAGCCGCTACCTCTTGCAAGGGGGCCGCGTCGTCGATCCGGCGAGCGGCCGCGACGAAATCTGCGACCTGCGCATCGAAGGCGGCGCGATCGCCGAGATCGGGCGCCTCGCCCCGCGCGGCGGCGAGGAAACGATCGCCGCGCGCGGCCTCTTGGTGGCTCCGGGGCTCGTGGATCTCTGCGTCCACCTGCGTGAGCCGGGGTTCGAAGAGGCGGAGACGATCCGGAGCGGCGCGCAAGCGGCCCTCGCCGGCGGTTTCACCGCGATCGCCGCCATGCCGGATACGGTGCCCCCGATCGACAACGAGGCGAGCGTCGCGTACGTGCGCATGAAGGGGGAAGAGGCGCGCGGCGCCCGCGTTTATCCGGCGGGCGCGCTCACGCGCGGGCGCGCCGGCCAGCATCTGAGCGAAATGGGCGGCATGCGGCGCGCGGGGGCGATCGCCTTCACGGATGAAGACGAGGCAGTGCATGGCGCCGACGTGCTCCTCCGAGCGCTGCGTTACGCGAGCATGCTGAACGCGCCGATCCTCACGCGCTGCGAAGACAAGGGACTCCGCGGCCGCGGCATGGTGTCGACCGGGCTCATCGCCGACCTGCTCGGCCTCCCCAGCATCGGCGCCGGCACCGAGGAGATCATGGTCGAGCGCAACGTGCGCCTCGCGCACTCGATCCGCACCGACCTGCACTTGATGCACATCTCGACCGCGGAATCGCTGCGGGAGGTGGCGCAGGCGAAAGCCGCCGGAGTGGCGGTAACGTGCAGCGTGACGCCGCACCACATCACGTTCAACGAAGAAAAGGTGAAGAGCTTCGATCCGGTCTATAAGTACTTCCCACCCCTGCGCTCCGAGCTGGATCGCAAGGCGCTGATCGAAGGGCTGCGCTCCGGTACGGTCGATGCGATCTCCTCCGCGCACTCGCCCCGCGGCGACGCGGAGAAGAACCTTGAGTTCTTTCACGCGGCGCCGGGGACCGGGGCGCTCGAGACGGTCTTTGGAGTGCTCTACTCGCGGCTCGTCCTCACGGAGGAACTGCCGCTCGCGCGCCTGCTCGCCGCCTTGAGCTTGGCGCCCGCTCGCATCCTGCGCGTGCCGGGGGGACGCCTCGCCGCCGGCGAACCGGCGGACATCGCCTGCTTCGACGTGAGCACGGAATACTCGATCGATCCCGCGCACTTCGCATCGCGGTCGCGCGTAACGCCGTTTGCGGGGTGGCAAGTTCGCGGCCGCGCTCAGCATGTGTTCGTGGGCGGCGAGCCGCGCCTGCGGGACGGCAAGCTCGCGCCTTGACGCGCATCGGGTTGCCGCCGCTTACCCTTGCCTGGATGGCGGTTCTTACCTATCTTTCCTCCCTGGAGCCGGAAGCGCTCGGGCCCGAGCTGCCGTTCGCTGGCGCGGACAAGACGATCCACGCGGGCTTCTACGCGCTATTGCTCCTCTCGTTCATGCCGGCGTCGCGGCTCCATCGGGCGCGCAGCGAGTGGCTTCCCTTTGCGATCGGCGCGAGCCTCGCATTCGGGATTTGCGATGAACTGCATCAGAGCTTCGTTGCCGGCCGGTTTGCGGATCCATTGGACTTCGCCGCGGACGCAGGGGGCGTCATCGCGGCGGCGCTCGTGTTGGGCACGCCCATCGAGCGAATCTTGATCTATCGCCCTATTCGTTGAGTGGTGATTCACGGGCGCACGTTGGAGCGGCGATCGCCGCCACCGGCGGCGCGAATCGCAACCGGCGACGGGCCGCAGCCGAGCGCACGATCGGACGCGGCGCGTTGGAGGGCAACGTGGCATCGAAGCGCCGACTTCTCGTTTGCGAAGCGAACGAGGCCCGCGGCCGCTCCCTCGTGGAGTTTCTGGCGGGTGCCGGGCACGACGTGCAGCTCGAGACGGATGGGGCGGTCGCCTGGGCGACTCTGCAATCCGTTCCTCCAGAGATACTCCTCGTCGACAGCGAGCTTCCGGGCTTGAACGGGCTCGAGTTGCTCGCGCTCGTCTCGGCCTCCGGGCTGAACACTCCCGTGGTCTTCATGACCGACGCCGGCACGGAAAACACCGCCGCGGAAGCGCTTAACCTCGGGGCGGCGTGCTACTTGGTCAGGAGTTCTGCCAAGACCTTTCACGCCACCGTCGAAGGCGCGCTGCACCGAGTCGGCTATCAGGTCGACCTCGAAGCGCAGAATCGCGCTCTACTCGCCCGCCTCAAGGAGCAGAACGACAATCTCGAACGGATCGTGGCGCGCCGTACGATTCAGCTCGCCGCGGCCCTGGATGAGCTGCGGGCATTGGATGCGCGGAAGAGCGAGTTCCTGAAGCTCGTCAGCCACGAGATGCGGACGCCGCTGACCGCCATCATCGGGTTCTGCGAAGTGATCCAGCAAGGCCTGTACGAGGATCAAGCGGAGATGATGGAGCTGCAATCCCACATTCACCTGGCGGGGCAGCGGTTGATGAGCTTCGTGAACGATGCGCTCGAGCTGTTCGCCTGGTACGGCGGGCGCACCTTGGCGGAGGAGCTGGCAGTACGCGGGACCGCGCTCGCCGACACCGCGCTGAATGCCGTGGGCGGGAAAGCGGCGGCGAAGGGCGTGCGTCTCCGCAACTTGATCGAGGGCGATTGGCAAGTCCGCGGCGATCCGACGCTGCTCCACAGCGCCTTAGTGCGCGTACTCGACAACGCCGTGAAATACTCCGCGCGCGGCGGAGACGTCGTCGTCTCGGCGGAGACGAGCGATGGCTTTGCGACGGTCACCGTGCGCGATCATGGGTGCGGCATCGCTCCGGAGAAGCTCCCGCGCTTGGGGCGTCCCCTCGAGATCGCGGGCGACATCGACCACCACTCCGAAGGGCAGGGGCTCGGGCTCGCCATCGTACGCGAGATCCTCCGTGCCCACGGCGGCGCACTCGCCCTCCGCTCGGAGGGCTCCGGCAAAGGCACGAGCGTCGAGATACGCCTGCCTTGTCTGCCGCGCGCGACGCAGCAGGAGGTCGTTCGGAACCATGCCTAGCGCCGCCGTAACTCGTTATTCCAGCAATCCTTGCCGGCGGACGCCTCAATTGCGGCAATTGCCGCGCCCGTAACTTCCTTTCGCAAGGCCTGTTTGGCGCGCGGCGGGAAACCGAATAATCGCCTCCCGCGTTCGTTATTGGGAATTAGCGAAAGCGCCGCCTGCGCTCCGGTGCTAGGATTACAGGGGTTTTGAGCGTTCCAGTTCGTGTAGGGGAAGGAGTTTGCCGATGTCGGAGGCACTCACCGGATTACTCCCACATCGCGCGCGCTCTTCTCGCGCGCCGCGACCGAAATCCCTTCTCCGAGCGATCGCGGCGGCAATCGTCGCGATCGCGGTAGTCGCAATGGCGATTCCCGCCGACGCGCAATCGCGCGCGACGCGGAGCGGCGGCGGCGCCTCACGTGGCGGCGGAGGCGGGGGCGCCGTAGGCGGCCGGGGCGGAGGCTCGTTCGGCGGCGCCGTACGCTCCGCACCTTCCCACTCGTCATCTCCCCGTTCCATGCCGTCGCCCAGGGTAAGCTCGCCCGCGCAGCGCGCGCCGAGCATGCCCCGGGTTTCGGCGCCGCGTGTCTCGAGCCCAATGCCTTCTTCCCAGTCCCCAAGATCCGGTCGCGCCACGCGCGCGCCGACTCGGCAAGGCTCGTCTGGCGCCGTCCGGGCGCCAGCGGCGGTCCCGGCTCCGCGCCGTCCCAGCGGCGGCACGCTCAGGCCGGCGCCGGTCGCGCCTCGCGCCGAGCGAGTGCAGTCCGAGCGCGGCGCGATGTCGCCGGAGCTTCCTCGCGCCGTGCGGCGCTCCCAGGCCGCGGTACCCGAAGCGGTGTCACGCGAGCGCGCCCCGCGCCGCGCCCCCGATGCGAGCCAAGATTGTCGCGGGAGCCTCCGCGAGCGCTACGGCCTCGACGCTGGGCGCGAACGTGCGCGGCGAACCCCCGAAATCGTCGCGCCTCGCGCCGGCGAGTCCTCCGCGCCGCCTCCCAACTCCGCCGGCATTGCTCCATCGACCGGGACGCGGAAGCGCTTCGCGGTGAACGAAGAGATGACGCGGAACCTCGAGCGCCGCTTCGGTCTCTCGCGAGGAAGCACGCGCGGCCCCAACGCCGCGACGACCGACCTGCCGAGCTTGCGCCGAGTCGAACGAAACCGCGGAGATGCGGCGATCGCGCGACCGGGGGTCGCGGGAAACGAGCGTGCGCTGCGCGGCGGCGTCCGGCGCGGAGCGGAACCTGGCGCCGGCGCGCGCGGCGGGCTGGCAGGCGGCGTCACCGCGGGTGACCCCCTCCCCGGCAACCGCACGACGCGGCTCGCGGCGCTTCCGAACCGCGGCGCATTGGGAGCGCTCACTTCGGGCGCGACCGCGCCGGTCGCCGGCGCGGTGCGGGCCCCGGGAGCAGGCATCCCTGCTTCGTCGAGTCTCGACGTCTTCGGGACCGTGGGGGTATCCGCCTCGGGAGTGTTCGGAGGCGTGTCGATCTACGTGCCGCTCTACCACCGCTACCGCTATCGCCACTACGGATACGGCTATTACTCCTACTACCCGTTCGACTGGTATTGCGGCTACTCATCGATCGCGATCGGATTTCCATACTTCGGCTACTACTCGCTCTATCCGTATCCGTACCTCTACGGCTACGGCTGCGACTTCTATTCGAACTTCTACGTTCGATTCGGGCACTACCGCTTGAGCCGCTACTCGCTCTGCGATCACTACGGCCATCATCACTACGGACATTACCATTCCTATCACTGCCACCAGCACGGCTACCACTACTATCACCTGCGCGATTGCTCGCTTTGCTACCCGTACGACTCGAGCTACGCGATCCAAGAGCAGGTCTACACGGAGTCGGCGCAGGCGGAGGAGAAGGTCCTAGACCTCAGACCCGGCGAGCTGTCGTTCTGCGAAGGGTGGACGTTGCTCCGAAGCGGCGCGTACGACCGCGCCGCGGAGGCTTTCTACAACGCGAGCGTGGAGATTCCCGAGAGCGGCATCGTGCAGCTCTATCTCGCGGTCGCGCTCGCGGGGGCCGGCGACTACGACCTTGCAGGAGCCGCAGCGGCAGAAGCCCATCGCCTGAATCCTGCGCTGATCACGTACCAATGGTCGGCGTCGGAAAGCCTCGGTTCCGAAGAGCGCCATCGCGCACTCGTCGTGGCGCTCGCCGCTCACGGCGCGGCGAACCCGAACGACTCCGGCGCGGCCGCCGTCCAAGCGATGCTCGAGCTTTTCTCCGCCGACAAGGACTTCGATGCCGCGGGGGCCGCGGCCGTCGCCTTCGCATTTGCAAGCGGCGACAGCCCGCTATCCGAAGCGATTCTCGCAGAGATCGATCGGCGGGAAGAGGGCCGCGAAGTCGCTCCGGCAGCGGCGACGCGCCGCGACTTGGACGTCGAGCTGTGGCTCCGCCGCCCCGCGTGCGAGTCGATCGGAACGTTGTCCCTCGGTAAGAACTGAGCGGAGCGCAGCGAGTCTCGTACCGCGCGGCGCGCATGCACTAGGCGGTTCCTCGGCCTCGGTAGCAGCGCGCACGGGGGCCCGCTGAACTTCACATCGCTCCGCCTTCCACCGCCCGCCCTTGCAATTCGCATCCGTTCCCGTGATGCTCATCGACGCGAGCGCCTGCCGCCGGCGGCGCGAGAAATCGTGAGCGGAGAAGAGCTTGGCGCGCAACGATCACGCGGAGGAGCGGGCCTACGAGCGGCTCGAGCATCGCCTGTGCGAGTTACCGCATCGCTATGGCCCCAGCGTCCACATCCTGCCCGATCCGTTTCTGCTCACCCACCTCGCGCGCCTCTGCGCTCCCGAAACCGTGCAGCCGGAATTCAACGAGCTGATCGAGGTCTGCTACCGGCACTTGCTCGTCCACTCCTTCAACCACGAGCTACCGCGGGCTTGCCAGAGCGCGGACACGCGCATGATCGAATACACGCCGCGCGGCCGCTTTCGCGGCGAAGTGATCGATCCAAGCGCGAGCGCGGTCACGGTAGCCATCGCGCGCGCCGGCACCTTTCCTTCGCACATCTGCTACGACATGCTGAATCGGATTCTGCGGCCGGAGAACGTGCGCCAGGATCACGTGATACTGAATCGCGTGACGGATCCCGCCGGGCGCGTCACGGGCGCTCAGATGCACGGAGGCAAGGTCGGCGGGCCTGTTGGGGGCAAAATACTCTTCCTCCCTGACCCCATGGCGGCGACGGGCGCCTCGATCCTGCGCGTGCTCGAGCACTATCGCCGCGAGGTGGCGGGGGTACCCGCGAAGATCGTCACTGTCCATCTCATCGCCACGCCTGAATTCATTCGCGCCGTGAAGGCCGAGTGGCCCGCGGCGGCGATCTACGCCGTTCGGCTCGACCGCGGCCTGAGCGATCCCGACGTACTTGCCACCGTGCCGGGCACGCACTGGGACAGGGAGTTCGGGCTCGACGAGCGCCAGTACATCGTTCCAGGCGGAGGTGGATTCGGGGAGATTCTGAACAATGCCTACGTGTAAGCCGTCCGGTTCCGCCTGCGCCTGCGCCTGCGCCGCACGAGGGACCTCGTGAAGTCCGGCACTAGCGTACCCCATCTGGCAGCGGCATCCGCTCCGCCGCATCGCTTGCAGCAGTTGCTCTCCGAAGCGGAGATCCAGAAGCGTGTGAGCGAGCTGGCGCAGCAACTCACGAAAGACTACGCCGGCTCCGATCCCGTGATCGTCTGCATCTTGAAGGGTTCGTTCGTATTCGCCGGCGACTTGATCCGCCAACTCGACTTTCCGCTCTCCATCGAATTCATGCGCGTCTCCAGCTACGGCAAGGCGATCGTAACCTCGGGGGAAGTGAAGCTGGAATTGGACCTCGCGAATTCCGTGGCGAATCGGCAGGTTCTGCTGCTCGAGGACGTCATAGACACCGGACTGACGGTCGACTACCTGAAGGCGAATCTCCGCGCACGCTCTCCGAGCCAAGTCCGCGTCTGCACGTTGCTCCACAAGCCGGCAAACAGGATCAAGGCCGTGCCGATCGACTACGCCGGATTCGAGATCCACAACAAGTTCGTCGTCGGTTATGGCCTGGATTACCACGGCTACTATCGCAATCTTCCCTATATCGCGACGCTCGAGGAGATCGTCGCGAAGAGCTGACGGGCAGGCGACGGCGCCCATCGCGCGAGCGGCGGGCATGGAGAGGTGGCGAAGATGAAGCGCGCCCGCGGTTGGCGCCGGTGGCTGCTCTTGGCGCTCGCGCTCGCCGCCGCCGGATGGGCCATCGGATACTACTTCTTCTGGCGCGAGCCTCATGTCCCCGCCGATTCCTGCCTCGAGATCGTGCTGCCGTACGACTTTTCCGATCGCGCCCTTCCGGCCCTGATCCCGGGAGGCGAAGAGGCGCCGGCCCTGCTTTCCGCGCGGCGTCTCTTGCGCCGGGCGCGAGGCGACCCGCGGATTACGGCAGTTCTCATCCGCCTCGGGGCGCAGGGAGTCTCTCCCGGGCGCGTTTACGAAGCATCCGATCTGATCATTGAATTGACCGCCGCCGGCAAGGCGGTGACGGTACACGCTCCCCGCTACGATCTCGCGGCGTGGGCAGTCGCGAGCCATGCGCGAACGATTTCGCTCGCGCCGCTCGGCGTCGTCGACCTGCGCGCTCCCCGCGCCATGCTGCCGTTCTTCGCGGGCGCCCTCGCCGAGCTCGGCGTCGCCGCCGATTTCGTGCGGCATGGCGACGACAAGGCGCTGTTCGAGCAATTCACACGCGCCGAGCCGAGCGATGCACTCCGCGACCAATGGCAGAATCTCTGCGACCGGCTCGCCGGGGAGATCCGCGGTGCCGCCTCGCCGGCGCGCGATCGCAACTCCGCGGCGCTGGAGCGTGCCGCCGCCGCGGGGACGCTGGGCGCGGCGCAGGCGCTCGCGGACGGCTGGATCGATGTGATCGAGGATTCCGGCGAGCTGGAGCAAAGGCTGCTCGCGTCGGAAGACCGCGCCTTCGTGACGCCGGCGGTGTATCGCGAAGTGCCGGACGAACGCGGCGCGCTCGACGGGGCGCCGGCGATCGCCATCCTGTCGATCGAAGGCGCGCTCCTCGCGGGGGAATCGTACGACGTTCCGTTGCTCGGACGCGTGCAGGGTTTCGACGAATTGCGGCGAGCAGTGGCGGAGATTGGCAGCACACCGTCGCTGCAAGGCGTGATCGTGCGGATCGAGAGCCCCGGCGGCGACGTGCAAGTCGCGGAGGCGGTCTGGCGCGAGATCGATCGACTCGAGCTGCCGGTGGTAGCGCTCCTCGGCACGCAAGCGACCTCCGGCGGGTATTACGTCGCGACTGCGTGCAGCGAGATCTATTGCTCGCCCGCGACGGTGCTCGGCGCGATCGGCGTGATCGGCGGCCATTGGGTCCTAGCCGGCGCGGCATCGAAGCTCGGGGTTCAGCCGCACCTCGCCGCGGCGCGCGCGGACTCCGCGCCCTCGTGCTGGCAGGTCTACAGCGCGGAGCAGCGCGCGCTCGTGTCGAACGAGTTGCGCGAGATATACGATGCCTTCGTCGAGCGCGTGCGCGTGGGGCGGCGCCTCGACCGGCTGACCGCCCTCGCAGCCGCGAACGGCCGCTTGTACGTCGGCCGCGAGGCCGCCGCGCTCGGGCTCGTCGATGGCGACGGCGGCTGGAGCGAGGCGTGGCGCGCGATCTGCGAGCTTGCCGAGATCGAGGATCCGGCGCGCGCGAGCTTCGAGGTATTCCCGCGCGGGGCGAGTTGGTGGGACCGGCTTTGGGAAGGCAAGATCGCGGATCCGCCGCGCTTCCCGGAGGACTTGCGCGCCGTGCTCGCCGCGGGCGCCGAGGCCCGCTGGTACCTCGGCCCGATCGTCGTCGGACTCAAGTGACGCCGTGCGCGGTGGAGAACTAAGAGCACGTTTCAAAATGAAGGGTGGAGCTGCCTGAAACACACAAGGGCGCAAGCCAATGTGAGAAATGCCTCATGCACATGAGGAAGCCTATCGTAG
>JAKEFC010000079.1 GCA_022616235.1 Planctomycetota bacterium | reverse complement strand
TGATTCGATTCCCTGCGCGGCGCCAACTCGCACCGCCGCCGCCCCTTCCGGAGCGGGGTTGCCGGTTATCGGACGCGTGTTAGGCTTTAGATGGCGTAATCGGCGCATTGAGGCCGACTCGAAACCTGAGCGGATAGGCAGACAGGCAGGCAAGTCGCATGCAAATCCGATCGCTCCAAACGAGCACTTCGTTCCCTCTGAAGGGGGGCGCACTTTTCACGGGGTGCTGGGAATACGAGCTGCACCCCGGCGAAGTGGCCTTCGCCCACTCCCACGCCGCCGGCGAGGAGATCAACCTGATCCTCGAAGGCAGGGGAGTGGTTTCGGTCGGCGACGTGACCCGCGAAGTCGGGCGCGGAGAGGTGGTCTTCATCCCCTCGCAGACGCAACACAGCATTCGCAATCCGTCCTCGCCGATCCTACGGGGGATCTCCGTCGAAGCGAGTTCGCCGATCGCGGCGCAGGCCCCTGGCACCGAAGCGCGCGTCACGATTCGAGACTTGGAAGAAGTGATCGCCTCCATTCCCAACAGCCTGAGCGCCCCCGAAGCGCTGCAGCGGATCATCAAGCTGTTCGACCTCGCCGGCTATCTCAGCGAGCAGATCGAGAATGCGCTCGGCCTCGACAGCGAGACGAGCGTCGAGACCTTGGCTCGCATGGAGGCATTGGTCATGGGCGCCGTCGTCACGATCAGCCGCAGCTACGAGTTCGGAAGCGACTCGACCTCCACGCACCGCCGTAGATTCTAGGCCTCACGACTCCTCGTGCCGGCAGTCCCCCGGAGATGCGCCCAGTTCTGGACCGGGCCGGTGCGCGGCGCCGCCTTCGTTTTTTGACTTTCCATCCTGCGCGCGGCAGAATGCAGAGCGGCCGTGGCGAGCGGATTCCCCACATCGCGCGGCGCTTCGCAGAAGGGATCGCGTGCGATGCTCGAGAGCACCTACCAGAACGCTCCCCAGCGAAGCTCCGTGCGGCACGCCGCCGGACTCCTCGTTTGCTTGCTGATCGGAGCGGCGTCCTGCGCATCGCGCGAACCGTTCCTTCCCGGAGATGCGGCGCGAGCGAAGGTCGAATTCATGCGCGCCAATCGCCGCACTCTCGATGCGGATCGGATCGCGCGGATCCAGGAGTTGCCCTTCGAACCTCGCACGCGCCTGGATGAGCGGATGCAACGAGTCATCGAGGAGGAAGCCGCGGACCTCGAGGCCGGGCAGAGCATCGATGCCGGAAAATTCGGGGAGCGCCGGCGCGTGTTGGGGCGCACGGGCACGGAACTCTACGGTCCTGCCGGCGCTCCCGCCGCGCCCGCGGCTGGAGCCGCAGGCGCCGTGGCAGCGGCGCGCGAGATTCCGAATGAGAACGCAGACGAAAATCGTGACGCTGAGAAGGAAGCGGAAGAGAGGAATTGAGAACTTGATTCGAAATCCAAAATCCCCCGTCGTCGAATCGAAGGGCGCCGACCCGAAGGCTCCGGAAACGCGAGGACTCGAAGGGAGGAGCGCGGAGAAGAGGAGCGCCGATGCGCGCTCCGCCGATGAGAGAGCGGCCGCGAAGGGGAATGGCCTCGCCGAGCGCGCGCGGACGAGCGGCGCCGCCAGCGACGCGGCGAACGGCGCACAGCGGCGGCAAGCGCTCGACTTCGCGTTGCAGCAGATCCAAAAACGCCACGGCCAGGGCGCTATCATGTACCTGGGGGAAACCGCCCAGCACCGGATCGTCGACGTGATCGCCACGGGATCGCTCGCCCTGGATCGAGCGCTCGGGGTCGGCGGCGTGCCGCGCGCCCGCGTCGTGGAGATCTTCGGGCCTGAATCCTCCGGCAAGACGACGCTCACGCTGCACATCATCGCGAACGCGCAGAAGAACGGCGGCGTCGCCGCCTTCATCGACGCGGAGCACGCATTGGATCCGGCTTATGCCGCAAAGGTGGGAGTGAATCTCGACACGCTGCTGGTATCGCAGCCGGACTCCGGAGAGCAGGCGCTCGAGATCGCGGAGATGCTGGTGTCATCGAGCGCGGTCGACGTCGTAGTGATCGACTCGGTCGCGGCCCTCGTACCCCGCGCGGAGCTGGAGGGACAGATGGGCGATTCGCACGTGGGGTTGCAAGCGCGGCTCATGTCGCAAGCGCTTCGCAAGCTCACGGGGGTGATCCACCGCTCGAACACATGCGTGATCTTCATCAACCAGATTCGAGAGAAGATCGGCGTCATGTTCGGGAGTCCGGAGACCACGACCGGCGGCAGGGCGCTCAAGTTCTACTCCTCCGTGCGCCTGGACATTCGCCGGATCGGCGCGATCAAGAGCACGGGCGAAAAGGGGGAGGGGGAGGTGAGCGGCAGCCGCTGCTCCGCCAAAGTCGTCAAGAACAAGTTGGCGCCACCGTTTCGCAAGGCCGAGTTCGACATCATTTTCGAGCGCGGAATCTGCAGTGCCGGCGATCTCCTCGACCTCGCGGTCGAAGAAAACATCGTGAGCAAGTCGGGCACCTGGTTCGGCTTCGAGGGGGAGCGTCTCGGCCAAGGGCGCGAGCGTGCGGTACAGTTCCTCTACGACACCCCGGCGGTACGCGAGAAGATCGACGCTGCCGTGCGCCGGAAGATCTTCGCCGCCGCTCCCGCGCCGGCGGCGACCCCCGCTCCTTCGGCCGCTCCCAGCTAGCCCGAATAATTCATGATCCTTCTACTGCAAGCGCCGATGTGGCTGCCTTGCTGCGTCGAAACCGCGACTTCGATCCTCAACGACCTCACCAGGTCGCCTGCGGTCGAAGTCGCGGTTTCTCCTTGCCATCCAGCCACCTCGGCGCTTTCGTGACGAAGTTCATGAATAATCCGGGCTAGGCCAGGCGCCGTGCAACGATGGCGCTTCCAAGGCGTCCTTTCTTCGTCGTTGCCGGTAGCCGAGGCTACAATCCGGTTGCAGAACCCCGCGGATTCGGTAGAGATGCCGTTTGCGGACGATGCTGCTCGCAGTGCGCGCGCTTCGGGAGCGCAGAAGTGCCGAAGTAACTGCCTCGCGCCGATGCCGGAAGCGCCACGCTCGGCTCCGCGCAACGCGGACCTCGGCGGGCCTAGCGCGAAAGTCGCGCAAAGCGACGGCGCCGTGGCGGCGACCAGTGGCGGTGGATCGTCCAGAGGAACCTAGGAGATCTTAGGAGAGCGCCTTGAAGCAAATTGGTCGTTCCCGGCAGCGCGGCTCCATGCTGATCGTCGCCCTCGCAGTCCTCACCTTGCTCTCTCTCATTGCGGTAACCTTCGCGTCGATCATGCGCCTGGAGCGCAGGGCCACGGAGAACGTCCGCAACAGCCGCCGCGCGCTCCTCTTGGCCACCTCGGCGGAATCGAGCGTCATCGCGCTCGTGCGGGGCGGGCTCTTCTGGCACGCGTTCAACAAGTACGACAAGTACGCTTCGCCGTGGATCTACGGAATCTACGGCGACGAAAAGGTGCAATCCTACGCGGGAAACCGGAAGCCGATCGCAGATGCGCTGCCGGGCGAGTCTTCCTACTCGTGGGTCGTCGGCGGCACCTACGACGGCGGGAGCGACTATTTCAAGACGAAGATCATCGACGCGGCGGCGCAGATCAACGTGAACGGCGAGCAGGATACGCTCGCGCAAATGCTCGACAGTCTCGGCGAAGCGCTTCAGAAGAGCACGGACTACGGCGGCTACAATCCGTTCTTCGAGGGGCCGAAGCAGACGGGGCGCAAGGTACTGGGAGACGAGATCATCAGGCGGCGCAATCGGCTCGAAGGAAAGCGGTTCACGTCCAAGAATCAGGTCAGGGAATGGATCGGCGAAGTGAATTTCGCGGTCCTCGAAGACTTCATCACCACCGAGTCCTGGGTCGACAAGAGTACTTTCCGCGGGTCGGATGGCGTCGAGCAATTCGACACCGAGGCGGCAACGGCGCCGACGACCGGAGTTGGAGCGGGCGAAACGGGACTGCGCACGGATGTCGTCGGGGTCGCGCGTCTGGCTCCCGAAGCGCGGGCCCCGATCAACGTGAATACGGCGCCGAAGCCCGTGCTGATTGCCTGCCTCATGGGGTTGGGTGCGCGCCGCGCGTTTCCCTACGTGAACATCGACACTCAACAAACCGAAGAGCGGAATCGTTCGGAGATCTCGGCCGATGGGCAGCTCCCTCCTACCAAGGAGGAATTGACGCTGAGGCAACTGCCGGTGTGGGTGTACTCGACTCCCCTTCGCTACGAACAAGCGCTTCGCATCGCGGAAGCGATCATCGATCAAAGGCGGCGATCGCCGTTCACGAAGTGGAAGTCGGAAACGGGAGACTTGGATGGATTCTACGACTTCGTGAATCGGACCATTTCCGATGATTACTTTCCGCAGCCGCACGAGATCACCGTCGTCAATCCGCGCGACAAGGATCGCGACAATCCGCGCTATCGCTCGGATATCCTGAACGCGTCGAACGAGAATGGCGTGCTCTACCTCCGCGGGCACGATTCCCGGGAGGGGCAGGATCGCCAATCGCGCGGGCTCCCCTTCTCGGGTCGCTACGCTTGGTACTACGACATGATGCGAGGCATGCTCCTCGCGAACTTCAATCCGAACGCGCGGATCAACAAGTACAACCCCGACTGGACGGCCTATCAGGCCGTCGACAAGTCCAATCTGATCAAGCTCGGCGCGGACGGCAAGGACGCGACCACGCCCCGTCCTGGGCACACGACGGAGTTCTGCTTCGATTCGAATGGGATCTTCGAGATCACGTCGTTCGCGCAAATCACGGGCCCTACAGCCGTGCAGCCGGGAGTCGATGAGGGCCCAGAACTCTCCGACTATGCGGGAGCGGAACGCTTCTCGGAAGTCAAGCAGCGAACCGTCGTCAAGGTCTGGGAAGTGTTGCGGCACACGACGCAGCAGGACTTCGAGCAACCGTTCGCGTCAGGCGCATTCAACAGCGTCAATCACCGACAATACGTTTCCACTTTTCCGGATCCCATGGAACTCCTGCATCGCGACATCTTTCTCGGCTCGTCCCTCGATGGTTACGTCACGATCGCCGGACGCATCGACGCGGAGCGGCAAGTATTGCCCGCCGCGCAGAGGTCGCAATTCCCTTACCAGTCGCGGAACAGCTACAAGATGCACGAGGGATTTCGATTTCGCGATGAAGTTTCGCAAGCACGGCTCAAGCGCCTGGTGCGGGAGGGGCGCACGAGTCTCGAGTACGAAGAAGAGCTTCGGTCGGTGCTGAATCCGGATTTTGCCCGCGAGGGCGGCAATTTCGAGAAGCGCTACAGCAAATTCCTCTGGAAGTCCGCGAAGGGGGAGGACGAGGACGAGCAGATCCTAGAGCCGAAGGTCGCGCCGGTGGAGTTGGGCGGAGATATCTACCCCGATGGCTACGGCTCGAGCATCTTCCGCCATAGTCCTCTCGGCACGCCCTTCGTGCGTTATCCGGCTTCGAAGTACCGCACGAATCCGCAGGATCAGGGCGCCATGAACGCGCGCAAGAACGACATCGGCAACTTGCCTTACTACGACGGCGGCGTGGCGTTTTGGATCAAATTCGAGTTCGACGGCAGCGACCCCGTCTTTTGCGGCCTGATCGGCGCGACCCAAGTTCAGTCGGATGTTGGAACGGATCCGGACAGTTCGGAGGGCACGCAGTTCTACGTGTGGAAGAACACGAGCGGCGAGCTTCGGATCAGCAGGCTCTATTACCACCAAGCATTCCTCAAGGGACAAACGACGGGCGCCGTGCCGGAGATCTCGGACGAGGAAGATCCGCAGCAGGGCAGTCCCGTGCAAGTGGACGAGCAGAAACATTGGGCGCGGACCGATGTCGTGGTGCCGATCAAGGATTGGAAGGCGCACGAGTGGCATCATATCGCCGTCGAATTCAAGGATGAGCTTCCCGGCAATCGCGTGAAAGTACACCTCGACTTCGAAGATGTCGCCGCGGTGTCCCACAACCTCGGCGAGAACATGTATTGCGCGCTGAACGTGGAAGAGCCGAAGGACGAGATCTACGTCGGAGGCTTCCTTCGCGATCAAGCCGCCGCCACGGAGGGCCTGTTCAAGTTCCAGACCAACTACGACGAGAATCTGCAAGCCGTCGCCGAATCGATCAAGCGCGTGCCGGCGAACGCGACGATCGATGAGTTCACCACCTTCGTGGGGACTTTCAACCCGCTGCAGATCGAAGGGTACTTCGCCGACAGGCAAGCGACCTACACGAACAGCTTTTCCATCCCGTTTCCGGAGGGGATCCAGCGCCTGCGGCTGCGGACGCTGACGTGGACGGTGTATCCGCCCGGTCTGTACATGGGGCGCGGCGTGAATTGGAGCCCGACCCGTTTCGCTTGCACGGTTTCGGGAGTCGGTGAAGCTTCGAACCAGATGCAAGGAGTGAGCGATTCAGGCGGCGATGCGACCAAGAACGCGAACATCGCGGGACGTTACGTATACGTGAAGGGCACGTTGGACACCGTCCGCGGCGCCGAGATCGTCTATCAGTTCAAGATGACGGCGGCGCAGGGGGGCGGCGGCGGCCCCTTCGGAGCCCGCTTCGTCGCCGCGCCCGTCCTCGACGATGTGACTCTCACCTACTACTTGCCCTCCGCCCAGATCCTTCTTACGGAGAGTGAATAACCCCCGGCACACTGCGTAGGGAGTGCGGCGGAACGCGGCATTCCGGTTGCAGCCGCCCTACACTTCGTGTATTGCGCTGGCACGGTAAGGGCGCGCGCTGGAGGCAGGTTCGTTCCCCGCGCGCAGGCGGCCTCGCCCCTCGAGTCCCGGGAAGAGAAGCCTTCGGTGCAGTACCGAGTATCTGCAGGCAGATTGGCAAGGCACCCTCTCCGCCGTGCCCCGTCGCCTGAGCGACATGGCGCGACGGTTTCACCCGAAAACGCTCACCTCCGGCCAGACAACAGCGAGTACCAGCGCGCAGCGGCTGTGAACGCGCCTGCTCTCGGTCTCGGAGCCGCGCGGCGCGTCGCGATGACTGCGTTCTTCGCGTGGTGCGTGTTCGCTCCCTCGCTCGCGGCGCAGCAGGAAAGCTCCATCCGGCTGGTCACCATTACCTCCGCGCGTCCCTCGAAGGGGGTGGATGGTTCGTGGCTGCTCCGCGTCGCGGGAGAATGTCCCTTGTTGCCCGCAGGCACCGTCGTCGATCTGGAAGTGACGTGGCATTCCGCCGCGCTCGAGACCTTTCAATTCACCTCCGGCGCGAACGAGCGCTTCGACGAGGAATTCAAGCTTGCGAAATCCGTCGTCGTCGGCGAGCCATTGGGGCTGCGGACCGTGGTGCGCCTCGAGAATCAAAAGGGCGCCGCGAAAGAGGCGATCCTGAAGGACGCTACGAACTTTCCCGCGGCGCGCGGTCCGTGGACCGACCATCATTTCCAGCATGCCTTTCAACTCGGCACCGAGGAGGAAATCGCGCTCGCGCAGAAGCAACTCGTGGAGTTCTTCCAGTCTCGTTACCTGCTCCTCTTGGAGATCGACGACGCGGTCGCCAGCAAGGCGAAAGCCGCGATCGACGAGAGGAAGGGCGACTTCATTCGCGACGGCAAGCTGGATGCCGCCGCCTGGCGCGTGGCGCTGGAGAAAGACCTCGCGCGCCTGCGCGGCGCGCAGAAAGAGATCGCCGCCGCGTTCGAGAAGGCCACGTTTCGCTCGCACCGGCAAGCGCTCATGAATCTGCAAGAGATCTCGAGCGGAGTGGCGCGGCGCGTGGTCGAGAAGTCGAAGGAGCTGTTCGCGGCGTACGGCGTCGAACCTGCCGCCGAGGATCGCGAGCCCGCAGACCTCGACATCGCGACGCGCGTTCGCGCCGTGCCCAAGGGGTCCTACTTGAATTCCAAGTGGAAAGAGATCGAGGAAGACCTGGGGATCGCGGCAAAACCCCGCGAGGAGTCCAAATGAAACTGCAACCGAGCAAGATCTTGTTCTGGGGCCTCAGCGTCTGCCTGCTCGGCTTCGCCAGTCGCTCTTCGGCGCTGGACCTTTGCCGCGCCCAAGACGATGGCGAGCGCGGCGAAGGAAGCAAGAGAGGCCGCGAGGTGAGCTTCGTGGAATTGTCATCCGTGACCGCGGCATGGAAACAACCGGTGACCCCCGACACGAAGAAGCGCACGCTGCACATCAAGGTCGCGGGTAAGACGCCGAAGCTGCCGGAAGGAACGCAGGTGACGGTGCACCTTTGCTGGCGGCGCGAGACCTTGCAGGAGTTTTCGCTGACGATCGATCGCACGAAGCGCTTCAGCGCGGAGTTCGCCGCCGACCAAGTCGATGCCTGCTTGAAGGATGTCTTCATTCGCACGTTGATTGCCTTCGAGAAGCAGCCGCCGGAGGTGCAAGAGATGATGACGTCGCACCCGGAGACGTTTTGGTTGGGCACGAGTCCGTGGACCGAGGTATTTCACGACAAGAGGTTCGACCTCGGAACGGACGAAGAGCGGCAGAAGGAGCAAGAGGAGGTTCGCGAGTTCTTCAAGTCGAAGGTCGAATTGGTGAGCGCGCTCCACGCCCGCGTGCGAGAGGAACACGCGGCCGCGATCGCGAAGCAGCGCTTCCAGAAGAATGGCGCCTTCGATGCCCCGGCCTGGCAGCGTTGGATGGAGAGGGAAGTACGAACCGTATTGCGCGCGACCCAGCAGGAGATTCGCGATCGGCAGAAGTCTTCCAAGTTTCTGCCCCATGGCCGCGACTTGGGATATCTAGTGGACATCACGAATGCGGTCGCCAGGATCGCCATCGACAATTCGAAGAAGGTTTACGAGGCTCATAAGGTCGAATTCGACAATGCGGATCTCTATCCGGAGAAGATCGACACGAATACATCGAAGAATGCCACCGACAAGTTCATCGAAACGAGGAAGGCGCAGTTGTTGGAGAGCCAGCGGCTGATATCCACGGAGGATGCCGATGCGGCAAAGTGATCTACAGAGTGACGCGAGCGAAGCGCGATTTGCCGCTCGCATCGAGGCGGAAACCGCCGCGGGTGCGCCGCGCGCTCCGCGCGCGCATTCACTCCTGCACGCACGCTCCGCGGCCGAGTGGTTGGAAGCGCAGCGCGGCGGCCGGCGCTTCGGCGGAGCGCGCGCGCAAGATCCCCGCCCCTGGCGCGGAGGGGGAACGCTCCGCGAGATGCTCGATCGCGAATTCGCGAATAGCCGTCGCTTCGAGCGCCTCGGCGTGTTGCTCAAGGACTTGAAGGGCTTGCTCCGGAAGATCACGGATCGCGAGCAACAGGTTCGCGGAGTCGAGCCGCTGCAACGCTCTCCGCTAGGACGCGGCGCGCCGGGCGCAGGCGAACTGGATTAGCGCAGGCTCTTGGTCCCCGCGACGCTGCCCTTGGAGTGCTGCGGCTCGACGCAGCCCCTCGTGACGAGGCTCTGCCTCGTCACGTGCGGACCCGAGGCTCTGCCTCCGATGA
>JAKEFC010000078.1 GCA_022616235.1 Planctomycetota bacterium | reverse complement strand
CGCCTCTACGTATTTCTCCATCAATACGCCTCGGCGACTCTCCTTGACATCCGGCGCCTCGTTCGACCTCGGGGCGACGGCTTCATTCTGAAACGTGCTCTAAGTCGGAATGTTGTCGAGGTACTCGTGGCAATACTGATGGAAGCCTTCATGCTTCAGCGTACTGGTCGTGTCTGCCTCGTCCGGGCGGAGGTAGAGCATCAGGGTCCGCGGGAGGGGGTGATACGTCCCGACGGTATTTCGGTCGTTGCCGGCGGCCAAGTAGTCATCCCGTTCTTTGAAGATCAGCACGACGTATTTGCGATCGGGTTTCGGGATCTCGGGAAAGACCTTGTCGTAGACCAGGCGAATCAACTCGATCTGCTCCGACATTCGCTCCGCCAATTCGCGCGATACATCGGTGCGAATCACATAGTTTTCGCTCTCGAACTCGTGCGTTGCCTTCCATCCCGGCCCTTTCGTCGCGAGCCGAATGGCTTTCGCATAGCGATCGAGGATCTCGTTCTTGCCGAAGTGCTTTTCGGCTCGTGCGACGAACTTCTCCGCTTCCGCGAAGCGTCCGAGCGTCGTGAGGGAATACACGGCCCAGTACAGCGCGTTACCGAAGGTGGGATTGATCTCGATCGCCTTCAAGAAGTGAGCGACTGCCTCGCCGTGCTTGCGCTCTTCCGCGAACGCCGTTCCGAGCCAAGCGTGAGCCTCGTAGAAACCCGGCGCCAACTCCGTCGCGCGTTTGAAGGAGGTTCGCGCGCGCGCCCAATTCTCCTGGAGGCAGTGCAGCCTCCCGAGCAGGAAGTGCGGAACGGGAGAAGAAGGTGCCGCAGACTTCACCTTCTCCATCGCGCTCAGGGCGGACTCTAAGGCCTTCTTTTCGGATTGCCGAGAGTGGGCCTTTTTCCACAGTCCATAGGCCTCGTCGAAGAGCGTTTGGGTCTTCGCGTCGAAGCCGAACGGCTGGTTCATCACGCTGGGCGGCGGGTCGGGATAATCTTCGTCTTCGGCTGCTTCCTCGTCATCTTCCGATTTCCCTTCGCCGCCGTCGTCCTCGTCGTTCTTCTTCGCGCCGCCATCTTGGCTCGCCGCCGGCGGGAAGGAGTCGGGAGGATCAACGAGCGCGAACGGACTCGGGACGATTTGTGCGCCGATTGCGGTTGGCGCCTGGCAAATTACGCAGAACGCTAGAAACGAGATGGCGATGAACAACGCAATAAACGCACGAACACCGGGCGCGCGAAGAGCGAGCATTGCGCACACCTCCTTGCTTGTCCTGGTGGGGAATCACCCGCCTACCAGGCTATCCGGCACGAATGCATAGAGCAATTGGTCGATGATCCGGCCATCCTTGATCGCGCTCCTTCGGAGTCGGCCTTCGAGCACGTAGCCGGCCTTCTCCAGGACGCGATGCGACGCGAGGTTCGACGCGAAAGGGAGCGCGAACAGCCGCGCCAGGTCATGCTCGCGTAGCGCATAGTCCGTCACCGCGCGTAAGGCCTCCGTGCAGATTCCTCTTCCCCAGTAGCTCGCGCCCAGCCAGTACCCCACTTCCGCCCCGACGCGCTCGACGTCGCCTTGCAGCCGCAAGCCGATGCTGCCCGCGGCACTCCCGTCGACGACGATCGCGAAGCTCGTTTGCGGATCGTCGCTCAGCGTGTCCTCGATGTACTCCTTGGCATCCGCGTGCGTGTAGGGGTGCGGGAAGCGGTCTCGCAAGTGGATCCAAATGCGGCGATCGTTCGCGTGGCGGGCGAGCGACTCGGCATCCGAGGCGCAGAAGCTCCGCACCTCGCACTTTTGCAGCATCAATCGCATCCGCCTCGCCTTCCCGCGCTCGCGCCGAGCGCAGAGCGGAGGATACGCGAAGCGCGAGGCGCACCGCCAGCGTCGGCTCGCGGCGTCCAACGAACGCCGCTGGAATGTGCTTGAAGGCGTTTCAGCGAGGCGTGAGAATCGTGCCCGCGCGTGCTCGTTTGGCGCTTGCCGAACGGCGATTGCGGCATTGGCGCTGCGGGAGGCGACATGACGGACATGCTCGAGGGAGTCTTCACGGCGCTCGTGACGCCGTTTCGAGATGGCGGCGTCGACTGGAAGGCGCTCGGCGAGTTAATCGAAGCGCAGATCAACGAGGGCATCCACGGGCTCGTTCCCTGCGGTACGACGGGCGAGAGCCCGACCCTGACTCCCGAGGAGCACGAGCAGGTCGTCGCATTCGCGGTGGAGCGGACGAACGGCCGCGTTCCGGTGCTCGCGGGGACCGGCTCGAATTCGACCGCGGAAGCCGTCCGCTACACCAGGCACGCACGCGCCGCGGGGGCGGATGCCGCTCTCATCGTCCTGCCGTATTACAATCGCCCCACGCCGGAGGGGATCATCGAGCACTTCAAGGCGCTCGCGGCGGAGGGTCTGCCGCTCGTCATCTACAACATACCGGCGCGAACCGGCGTCAACCTCACCGTCGAGAGCTATCGATCGTTGGCCGAGATTCCCGGTGTGGTCGCCACCAAAGAAGCCTCGGGAAGCCTTACGCTAGTGGAGAGCATCCTTGCCGATGGAAAGCTGAAAGTGTTTTCCGGCGATGATGCGCTTGCGCTGCCGCTCATGTGCCTCGGCGCTCACGGCGTGATTTCGGTAGCGTCCAACGTCGCTCCGCGCGCCATGGTGGACCTCTACGACTACATCGCCGAGGGGAAGCTCGTGCGCGCGCGCGAGCGGCACCGGCGCCTCACGCCCCTCTTTCACGCGCTCTTCGTCGAGACGAATCCCGTGCCGGTCAAGGCCGCGCTCGCCGCGCTCGGCCGCATCGAAGAGATCGTGCGGCTACCCCTGGTTCCTCTCCGCGATGCATCTCGGCAGGTGCTCGAGCGTGCGCTGGAGGAGTGCGGCGAGTTTCTGCTCGAGTGAAGGAGGGGCAGCCGCCCCTCCCTCGCTAGAAGCAGCTTGCCGCCGGCCGGCGCCGCGCTCGACGCGCGGCGAGACTGCAACTCCGGGCCGGAATGCGGCTTGTCTCGCCCGCGTGAGGCGCGCCAAGGGGGTTCGCTCGGCCGTTTTTGCCGGGCCAAGTAGCGCGTGTTAGGCTTATCCGTGGAGCGGTGCAGGATCACAGCCGGATTATCGGCTGTGGCTACTAGCGAAAGCCTATCCGATCGCATGCGAGTCGGTGCGAGGCGCTTGATGTTGCATACGAGCGAAGTATCCGACTGCGCGAGGCGGCGGGACAGCGATGCGTCCGCGGAGCGCACCGATGCCGCGGGGCACCGCTGCGGGAACGCGCCCGCCGCCGGCGATCGCAGCGCGGGATTCAGCCTCATCGAGGTCGCGATCGGGCTCTTCGTGCTCGCGGCCAGCCTCGCCGCGGCGGGGGCAGCGCTGACCTCGTCGTTCAACGTATCCAACGAAGTCTCCGCCGGCGTCCGCGCCGACAACTCGCTGCGACGCGTCTATCAACAGATCATCTCGGAGATGCGCTTCGTCGACCCCGCCGAGTTCGTGATCCCGAATCCGAGCGGTTCCAGCCAAGTCGGATTCCGCAGAGTCGAAGGGTGGAACGGCACGAGTCCGATATTGGGTCCGGTACGGACGCTGTCGTTCGATGACGGCACGTTGATGCTGGATGGAGCTGTCCTCGCCGCGAACCTCAGCGACGTCATATTCTCATTGGACGGCGAAGTCCTCAGCGTCGATCTCCAGTATCGCTATCAGTTGTCGCAGGGCGGGGTCGCCACCGAGTCCGTGCGGGAGATGATCTCGCCGATCAATCGCTGAGCAGGAGTCCGGAACGATGCGCACGCGACAATCCGGTTTCGGCTTCGTGGAATTGATCGCTACCGTCACCTTTCTCGCCATCGGAGTCATGGCGTTCGTCGGGAATCTCGCCAGCTTCTCGCGCATCTCCACCGAGGTTCGCGAGCACGACGTGTGCGCGGTCGCCGCGCGGGCCGTCTACCACGAGATACGCAAGGTGGGATTCTCCGCGATCCCCGCGAACTTCGGCTCGGGTACCGCGAAGCAGTACTTCTTTTGCGACGACAGCGGCGCGGTCGTCTTCAGCGAGCCCGCGGAGTCTACCGCGAGCGGCGAGATCGAAGTGTTCGACATAGAGGATGACGTCCCCGTCGAGTTCGGCGGCTCGCCCCTGGGCTACGACCTGAACGGCGACGGCGACATCGACTCCGGAGTCGTCAAGGACTACGTGATCCTCCCGGTGCGGATGACGCTCTCGACCGGCCGCCAGGGCGAGGAACGCGACTTCGTCCTGCACTTCTTCTTGACGGAGAATTACTGAGCTTCGCAGAATATAGTGACACCGCGAAAGCGCCATGTATAATGAGGGCATGAAGACCACCACTCGACGAGACTTTGCGGAGTTGGAGCGTCG
>JAKEFC010000077.1 GCA_022616235.1 Planctomycetota bacterium | reverse complement strand
GTCCAACAAAGGATTCGCGACACGGAGAGAGCTCGCGACCTAACGCAGGACACTTTTCTGCACGCCTACGAAAAGCGTGCCACATTGCGGGATGCCGGCAGCTTCTTCGCGTGGCTCTTTACGATCGCGGCGAACAAGACGATCGATGCGCTGCGCCGCCGGCAAGCGCGTCCGGAGCGTCCCGTCGAGCCTGCCTTGTTGTTGCCGGTGGACGATCAGCGCGCGGCCATGGAAGGCAGCCTCGAGCGGCGCGAGGAAGATGCGCGGATCGGAGCCGCGCTCGCGCGCCTCGACGACCTTTATCGCACGGTGGTGATCCTGCGCTATTGGTCGGGGTTGACCCCGGCCCAGATCGCGCGCCTCCTAGCCGAGCCGGAAGGTACGATTCGCAACCGGATCTTTCGGGCCCACGAGCGGCTCCGCGTTCTGCTCGAGCAGGACTCGGAGCGCCCGTCGCGCGGCGCGCCCGCGGAAGCGAATGCGCGGCGCGCGCGCCGCGGCGAAGTGCCGGGCGCGCCGGCGCCGGCCGGACCCGCTGACTTGGAGAGTGCATGATGAAGCTCGATTGCGAAGCGGCCAGGGAAGCCTGGCTCTGGCGTGAAGCGGACGGCGCGGAAGCCCCTGCGATTCCCGTGGACGAGCATTTCGCCGAGTGCCCGGAGTGCGAACGATTCGTGACCGCGGTCGCGAAGGATCAGGAGCTGATCCGCAATCACTTTGCCAAGATCGCGGTCCCGGCGGTGCCAAGCTTGGAGTTTCGCGACGCACTGGCAGCCGCGAGCGGATTTCCGCGGCGGGTTTCGCTCGCCATCATCCCCTTCTTGCTCGCGCTTCTCCTCGCGCTCGCGCTCGCGATCCTCGGGGGCTATTTCCTCGTGCAGCAGGGGTTCCCGAAGTAGGAGCGACTAGGTTTTTTCGAGATCTGGCCTGGCTTCGGTCGGCTGCGAGGTCTTGAAACGAACTCTATTCGGACAGGCCTTTGGATTCGCGCGACCATTCCTCGACGGTCACGACGCCTTTCTTGAGGAGCGCGCGGATGAATGCGGCAACGTTAGGATCCGCGACGCGCCCGAGCAGCAGCTCTTCCGCACTCGGCACGTGGTGCCCGTCACGGTCCCGATAGAAGCGCGTGATCAGCTCGCGAATTTGAGAGCGCGGCGCCAGCGCCGTTTCGATCTTGGAATTCGTCAGGAACTGAATCTCCTCGATCGCCTCGTAATCCGCGGGCTCGCTCATGACGAGGAGGACGGTATTCGCGGAATGCTTGAACGGCAGGACTTCGTGCTTCTCGATGACTTCGCGCGGAATGCGGCTAAGTAGCTCTTCGTCCACCTTGCGGCCGGTCAACTCCACGGTCCGCATGTGCTCGTGGCGCCCGAAGAATCGGTTCAGATCGCTCTCCGAGACGAAACCGAGCTTGAGTACGATGTCGCGGAGCTTGCCGCCGATGGACACTTGATACTGTGCGGCGGTTTCGAGTTGCTGCTCCGTGAGCAGCCCCTCCGCAACGAGCGCCTTGCCGAGAGTCATCTCATCGTGTTCCGCCATGACGCTAAGTTACATCGCCGCGGGACCGATGAGAAGCCTAGCCCGCATTCGCGCGAGGAGGCTGCTTCGTCGATTGCTCTCGGGGCAGCCGCGCCGGAAGGAGATCGCTCGCGGGCGAATCTGGCGCTGCCCGTGCCGGAGCCGTCATGCGTCTACGTGGGCGTCGCTCTGCACCGAATCGAGGAATATGGTCGGCGTCAAGGCACCATGGCAGAACGGGCAGCTCGGGTCCTTCTCGCTCACTCCGGCGACGACCCGCACTATGGAGTGGCAGTTCGTGCAGTCCTTTTGGACGTACCCCTGGGACTCGAGGATCGCACGCACCTGCTCGACGGTGAGCAACCCCCGATTGAGGAAGATCTCGCCGACGCGAAAGTACAGGTTGATCCGGCGGAGCCGCTGCTGCTCGAGGATTGCGGCCTCGAGGTTGGCGACGCTGATCCACTTCCGCTCGATGGCGATCTGCCCGAAGGATCGGTCGATGCGTGCCGCCTCTTCGGACGTCGCTCCGTGGCGCCGTGCTCGCAGCTTGAGCACCGCCTGCACTTCGTGCGCCCACGCCTCATCGACGAGCCGCGCGCGCACGATCTCGGCAAGCAGCGCGGCGCTGTCCATCGGCGTTCCGTGCCGGCGCAGGATCTCGCGCAGATCCTTTTCCCGCACGCGGCCGTGATAGAGGAGTATTCGAATGAGCTGCGAGCACTCGTCGTTCGGCATAGCGATACGGATCTTTTCCGTTACTAGCAATCGGCGGCTCCGGCTCGAGCGGGCCTCCCTGGACGGCCCGCGCGGTGGCACACCGCGCTACTCCATCGATATCGATCGCCGGCGGCGCTGCGCCGAAACGCGCGCGCTGCGGAATTACCGAGTCGGTTCCGAACCCGACTGGAACCAAGTCTCCACTTCCTCGACCAGCGCCAGAACGACGCTGTCGAGGACTTCATAGCCGCGCGCCGTGGCGCGGACGACTCCCGAATCCCACTCGAGGAAGCCGCCCCGCGCCAGCTCGCGCAGCTTGCTCCCTGCACACTCCGCGAGCGAGCACCCGACCGCTGCCAGAAAGCGCGCGTCCGGTAGTCCCTCACGGAGGCGCAGGCCGAGGAGCAGCAGCTCCGCGGCCGCCTCGCCGATCCCAAGCTCCTCGTCGACGCTCCGCGGGATCGAGTCGCGTGCCGTTCCTTCGATGTAGGCGTCGACGTCCGGACGATTCACCCAGCGCCGCACGCCGTCGAATGACGCCGCTCCAGAGCCGATGCCGCGGTAGACGCCGCGGCGCCAATAGTTGAGGTTGTGCAGCGATTCCTCCCCGGGCATCGCGAAATTCGACACCTCGTATCGAGTATAGCCCGAGCATTCCAACGCGACCAACGCGGCGCGGCCGAGCGCGATCAACGTCTCGTCGCTCTCCACGCGAAGCAGGCGCCGGTCCCGCATGCGAGTGAGCCAGGTTCCTTCTTCGTAGGTCAGGTGATAGACGCTGACGTGCTCGGGGCGAAGCCGCGCGAGCATCCGAAAATCCGCGGCGAGCGCAGCGTCCGTTTGACCCGGCCAGCCCAAGATCAGATCGACGTTACATCTCCGGATGCCGGCGTCGCGCAGCAGGCGGTGCGACTCGAAGACATCCGCCGCGCTGTGGCGACGCCCGAGGATCGCCAACCCTTCTCGCTGGAAAGACTGGGCGCCGGTGCTGGCGCGGTCCACGCCGTGCCGCACTGCGATCTCCGCCTTTTCAGCGGTGAGCGAGCCGGGATTGGCTTCGACGGTCCATTCCCGGAGCGCGGCCGTGCGGAACCGTTCCTCGATGACGGCGAGGAGGCGATCGAACAGGCGGGGCGAGAGCGCGGACGGCGTCCCGCCGCCGATGAAGATCGTGACCGGCGTGAAACCGCTCTGGGCCACGGCATCGGCTTCGCGCGTCAGGGCCGATAAGTAGCGCTCTGCCCGCGCTTCCCGATAACCCGTCGTATGAAAATCGCAATAGGTGCAGCGACTGTGGCAAAACGGCACGTGGACGTAGAGACCCGGCGAAGTTGCGTCTTCGCGCGCGAGCGGAAGCTGCCCCGCGGCGCCTTGCGCGCGCGGCGCGGGAATGGTCGCTGGCCGAAGCATGCCGTATCTTTCTAAAGGGAAAGGGTATCGAGCAGGCGGCGGCGTGCCTACGCCACGGCCACTGCTCTCGCTTCTCGCACGATCGCCGCACCGCGGCGGGCCGGACACACTATGACTCTCAAGGGCCAGTTGCAACATTTTGGTCTGGGCGAGGTGTTTCAAACCCTCGCACTGAATCAGCACACCGGCTCTCTTATCGTCCAACGCGCCAACGACAAGAAGATCATCTACTTTACGACCGGGTCCATCGCGCTCTTCTCCTCCGGCAAGAACATTCGCATTGGCAGCCTCCTCATCAACGAAGGCAAGATCACCGCCGAGCAGCTCGACGCCGCGCTCGCGGAGCAGCAACGCTGCGGCAAGCTGTTGGGATTGATCTTGATCGAGCAGGGGACCGTCAGTCGCGATGACATCCAAGCGGTGCTCCGACGCAAGGTAGAAGAAGAGCTGTACGACCTCCTGCTTTGGGAGGAAGGCACCTTCGAATTCCTCCCTGGCCACGCGCCCCCGGAATTGCTCGATCCGAATCAACAATACACGGAACTGAGCATCGACCCGAAGGCCGTGTTGATGGAAGGGTTGCGCCAACTCGACGAATGGAAATCGATCGAGCGCCAACTTCCGGATCAACGCGCGCTATTCCGCAGGATCGTCACTTCGCCGCCGCCGGCAGACACCCCCAGCGCGGCGGCGAAGGCGCTTTGGGACAAGCTGCCGCGCGCCTGTTCCGTGCGTGGCGCCCTGGAAGCATCGCACGACACGCGCTTTCAGACTCTCAAGGAGCTGCACCAACTGCTCGCCAAGGGTTGGCTGCGCTTGCTCGAATTCGACGAGTATCCCCCGATCCTGAAGCAGCTCCGCAAGGCGGAGAAGGTCGGCGAGTGCGTCGAGCTGTATGCGTACTTGTGCGAGTCGAACGAGCACGCAAAGAACGATCCCGCGTTCGTCGCGGAAGCGGGCGACACGCTCATCGAGCTGCAAGAGCGCGATCGCGGCGCGGCGCTCCTCTTCCAGGCGATGCAACTGCACGCGGAGCGAGGCGCAAGGGCCGAATCCTGGGACGTCGGATTCCGACTGATCGATTGCGGCACGCCATCGCTCGACCATCTCATGGCGGTCTGGGAAGTGCGCACCGGGGCGAACGCGAAGCAGAAGGCACGCGTTCGCGACACGATCGTGGAGCGCCTCAAGCGCGAGAGCCGTTTTCTGGAATTGGCGGCGTTTCTGTCGCGCTCCGAAGAAGACTTCGAATCGCGGGCGCCTCTCTTACTCCTCAAGGCGGAAGCGCAACGCGGCCTCGGCGACTCCACGCAGGCGATCGCGCTCCTCGAGGAAGCGAATGCGCTCCTCGAGGAATCCCACGATCTGAGGGAGCAAATCCGCTGCGCGCGCCTCATCTTCGACATCGACCCGACCCGCGCGGACATCCGCAGGCGCATGCAGTCCCTGCTCGCGATCCAGGAAGAGGAAGACAAGCGCAAGCAGCGCCGCTTCACGCTGGTAGGCATGGCGATGATCGGCATCCTGATCGCCGTCATTCCGCCGTTGCGCTACGAGCTGAAGGCGCGCGAGCGATTCGAGCTGGCGCGCCTCGTCGAGGCTGCGTATGCAGACAGCGAGACGCTCGAAAAGCCGATCGCATCCTACCGCGAAGTAGCCGCGAGCTTCGCCTGGTCGACGCGCGCGGACCTCGCCGAGAGCGAGGCGTTTCGCCTCGAAGCGCTCGCGGAGAAGCGCCGCGCGGATGCGGCCGAACGCGAGAAACACCAACAGCAGGCAGATCGGGAGGCACGCCACGCGCGGCAAGCGGAAGCGTTGGCGCTCGCCGAAAAGGCGCGTGTCGCCGAGGAGCAGGGTCGCCTGGCGGAAGCGCGCGAGCACCTGCGATTGCTCTTGCACGACTACACGGCGCTCGTCGAACTCGACCGCGTGCGCTTTCCTCTCGGGATCGAGTCGACACCGCAGGGCGCCGAAGTATTCGTCGAAGGCGCGCATCTCGGCAGGACGCCGCTCGTCCATCACTACGCTCCCGGCGGGAGCTTCTCGGTCGAGCTGCGGCTGAAGGGATATCGGCCCGCGCTCCGCGATTTCGAAGATGACGGCACGGCCAAGCTCGCGATCGCGATGGAGCGCGCGGAAGCCGCGCGCACCCAGCTCTACGCGCCGATTCATCGAGGCATCGTCTCGTTCAAGGGCTATCTGCTCGTCGCGTCGCGCGACGGCTGGATCTATTCCTTCGCCGAAGACTTCATCTCGACGCAGTCTGCGCGCTGGCGCTTCAAGGCGGGGTTGGAAGGATACCCCGGTGCGCACATTCGGGTCTTTGCGGACACGCTGTTCGTGACGTCGCTCTCCGGTCAAGTGCTGCGCCTCGATGCCGACAATGGCGCGAAGCTCTGGAGCTTCGAGGATCTGGCGCCGGTCACTACGGCGCCCGCAATCAGCGAGGACGGTCGCTGGGTCGCCTTCGGCAACGAAGCCGGCACGACTTCGGTGCTCGATGCCTCTAGCGGCGAGCGGGTGCACACTCTCGCAGGCGTTTTTCCAGTCGAGGTCGTCGTATTCGATCGGAGCGTGCTCAGGATTGCGGACCGCGCGCGCCAACTGCGGGCGCTGCGCTCGGAGGATTGGGCGCTCGTCTCCGACGTGTCGCTGCCGAGGGGGATCGCGGGGGCGGTACCCGGCGGCGGGTTGCTCCTCGACGATGGAACTCTGTGCCTGGGCGATGAGCGGAAGTCGCTCCCCGTACCCGCGACCAACGTGCGCACCACCTGGCAGGGAGCGCTCTACGCGAGCAAAGACCGGCGCTGGGTGCTCTTGAATGGCGCGGAGTCGCGAAGTGGGCCGCTGCCGGTCGTAGCGGCTTGCGCACCGCTCCTGGTGCGCGACGGCCTGGTCGTCGCGGGGCGGGATGGCAACGTCTACGGACTCGATACCTCCGGGACTACGCGCTGGATGCTCGCCGTCGATGGCATCCCGATCGACCTCTGCGTCACCGCGAGCGGCAACCTATTCCTGTTCATGGACAGCGGACGCGCATTGCTCCTGGAAGGGGAAGCGCCGTGAGACTCATCGCCGTCGCGCTATTCTCGCTGCTCGTCGTCGCCGCCGGCGAAGCTCCACGGCGCCCTTACCTCGTGGAAGAGCTGCCGTACCTCGACCTGGAGCAGATGGACCAAGTGCGGATCATCGTGCGCTATCGAGAGATGCTGGGCACGACCTTCACGGTCGAGAGCAGCGCGGCTCTCTTTGCGCTTCCGCCGGACGTCGATTTTCCGGTGCTTCGGCGCGCCGATCTGCGCGACATCCACCTCGCGATCGACTGCCGGCGCGCTCCCAGCGAAGCCCCGGGCGGCCCGATCGTGCTCGCGGTGAGCGCTGTCGCCATCGGACCGAACAGCAGAGATTTTTTCGCGCTCGTCGAGCCGGAGCTGCCATCGCTCGCTCCGGTGCGCCGGTGCTTGATCGCCGCTTGGGCGGCGCAATGCGGCAAGCGGCACAAAGACGCTTCATTCACCAAGCGGGCGCAGGACACGCTCCTAAGTTCGCTCGCCGCGCTGCTCGAAGCGAGCATCAAGGCCGGCCGCATCGAGAACTTCAGTTGGCTCGAGGCGGGCGATGCCGCGCTGCAAGGCGATTCGCGCTGGCAAAAAATGCTGATCGAATTCGCGAATTGTTATGGGGACCAGCGCGAGATCGCTGAGACGGCGCAGAAAATCGGGCTGCGCCGCCTCGGAGACAAGTGGTGCATCGACAGCGAATTCCTTCAGGAGATCGGCATGGTGCGGGTCGAGGGGGCGCTCATCACGAAGAAGCGCGCGCTCCTCGATGACGCGGTGCGGGCGTGGGAGAAGAGCCGCCGGTCGAGCCAGCAGCTCCGCGGACTGACGGCCAATCAGTACTTGAACCGCGCGCGCGAGCGCAAGTTGGTGCTCGGGATGAATCGCGCGGAAGTCGCGCTCTCTTGGGGATACCCCGAAGCCGTGACTTGGACGCGCCGCGAGAGCGTGCTTATGGAAGCCTGGTTCTACGGCGAGCGTTATGCCTGCCTCACCGACGGATTCGTCTTCCATATCCAGCAGTGAGTCGAGTTTGCGAATAGTCGCTAGCGCTCGCCGTCGTCCGCCTTGTCCTTTGCGGGAAGCTCCTTGGGAGGCATGTCGAGGGGCGCGGTCGGGGCGGCGCGATCCGGTGCCGGCGGAGCGGCCTTCGTGGGCGGCGAATCCGCCGCGCCGCGGCGCTCCGTGGCGCTTTGCGGTTGGCGTGGATCCGCTCCCTGCCGCGGCGCCGGCTCCGCGGCGCCTGTCCTGGTTCCACCGCTCGCTTCCGTCTCGGTGCGCGTCACCCAAACCCTGCCGGAGCCACGCTGCACGGGGAACACGCGAACCGCTTCCCCCTCTTCCACGGGGAACGGCAGCGACTTCCCGAAGGGAACCGCCTCCACGCGGACGATCCCCTCCGTCACGCTGACACGCGTTGTCTCGCTGGATTCGTCGTGCTCGACGCGAAAACGCGTTCCGAGTACGCGGATCTGCGCCGCCGGAGTCTCGACACGGAATTCTGGCGTACCCGACTGTACCTCGAATTCGACGCTGCCTGCGCTCAGCGCGAGAATAGTCGCGCTTCCATCGCGCCGTACCGTGAACTCGCCGCTCCGCACGCGGGCGCTCGAGCCATCCGGAAACTGCACGCCGAGGTGGGCTCCCTCTTCGGCTCGCATCGTCTCGCCTACGTAGAGCAGGCCGCGGGCGGGCGCGGCGGGGACAAATTCGGCGCCTTCCTTTCGGAGCTGGACCCCGTTGCCGAGCCACGCCACTCGCGCCGCGGCTTCGGGGAGCGGCTCCGACGCTGCGCGCCAATACACGGCTGCGCCGACGATGATGGCCGCCGCGGCGAGCGCCGCTTGCAGTGCGCGCAATTTGCTCCGCGAGGCGCGGCGTGCTCCCTCGGGGCGCACCGCCGCCGCAAAGGCGGTGTACTCGCGTTCGGCAATCGTCCTCTCGTCGAGGCGCCCTTCGAGGAGATGCTCCATCTCCCCAGCCACCCTGCCCAGCTCCGCATCGAGCAGCCTCTCCTCCTCGACGTATTCATCGAAGCGCTTACGGCAGCGCGAGCAGGCATCGAGGTGCGCCTCGAGCTCGTGCTCGAGCGATGGCGACAACTCCCCATCGATGGAGAGCGAAATCCACTTTTCGGCAAGAGCGCAGGAAACTGCCGGCGTCATGTCGCGTGCATCACCTTCGCATGCGGCTCCGGCGCGCCGCGCGGCACTGCGCGGCGCGAGCCGGATCCCAAGATCAGAGCGATCGTCCCACCATCATTCTTACGTGTTTTCTCCGTCGTCATCCAGTTCCTGCTCGCAGCCGCCTTGCGGCGCGCACCCCGCGCCCGCGCGCGTCTCGGTCTCGGCGCCGGCATCGGCGCCGGCATCGGCGCCTGCCAGGTGCGGCGCCTGCGAGCGATTCTCCACTCCAATCCCCTCCGCCACGTCGCGTTTTCGCAGTTGCGCCGTCAACTGTTGGCGCGCGCGAAACAACTTCGATTCGACGGCGCGCACGCTCTGCTTCAGCAAGCGAGCGATCTCCCGGTACGAGCGGCCTTCGAGGTGCTTGAGGAGCAGCACCTCTCGATAGTCGGGAGGCAGCGCCATCAGCGCCTCGCGGATCCGATCCGCCTCCTCAGCGCGCGCGACGACCTCGAATGGAGCGGTGCTCGCTGCCGCGCCGCTCGGCAGCCGGCCCAGCGGCTCGCGCACGCCATCTTCATCTTGCGTGCCGCGCGCGTAAGGTACTTCGCGCGTGCCCCAGCGCACGCGCCTGCGCACGATATCCATCGCGGTCGCGCGGACGATCGCGAGGAACCAGGAGAGAAACCTCTCCGGATCCTGGAGCTGATCGAGGCGCTGAAACGCCTTGAAGAACGACTCCTGGACGGCATCCGCCGCGTGATGCACTTCGCCGAGGATCCCGAATGCGGTGCTCGCCGCCAGCTTGCGATGGCGCTCCACCAACTCCGCGAATGCCGCGCCGTCTCCTTTGCAGGCGCGCTCCACCAGCTTCGGGGTCTCGTCGTCCACGCCGCCCTCCGCGTTGCCGCGCTACCCGCCCTGCGCTGGCGCCAAGCGCGGAAATCGACTCCGTGGCGTCAATCGTAGGTGCGCTGCGCGAATCCGCAAGGCGCGGCGCGCGCGAAAGACTCGGTGCGGCGCCGCCTTCCCGCGGCGTGCGCCGGCGGACCGGCGACGAGAATCGATAAGACGGAGCCGTGTGCTCCGAACCCGCGCGCGCTCCGCACCGCTTGGCCTGCGCACGGCACTGGCGAGCGCGGCGACTGCGGCGCGGAGGTGCCGATAACCCCGGCGGCCGCGGCGCGGCTCACGGCGAACCTAGGCTTTCGAGGATCTGCAGGTAACTCTCGTAGCGAACGGGCGCAACGCTGCCGGATTCTACGGCGGCTCGTACGCCGCAAGCGGGCTCGTTCGCGTGCCGGCAATCGCCGAAGCGACAATTGCCCAAATGGAGCCGTATCTCTGGAAACAATTCCGCGAGTTCGCCGGGAGCGATTCCCCAAAGCTGATACTCGCGAAACCCCGGAGTGTCGATGAGCGCGCCTCCGGCAGGGAGCGCGTACCAATTCATCGCCGTCGTCGTGTGGCGCCCCTTTTCGTTGTGCTCGCTGACCTCCCCGACGCGCAGATCGAGCCCGGGGAGCAACGCATTGAGGAGCGAGGACTTGCCGCCGCCGGATGGACCGGCGACGACGCTCGCGCGATCGCGGAGCTCGGCTTCCACTTCCTGCACTCCCACCGCGGTCGCGATGCTCAGGTAATGAACGGGGTAGCCGAGCGCCGGATAGAGCGCCAGCCGCTCCTCGATTTCGGGATCGATTCCGAGGTCGCTCTTGTTCACGAGTATGCGCGCCGGAATCGAGTGTGCTTCGGCCGCGATCAGCAAGCGATCCAAAGCGCCGAACTTGAGGCGCGGCCTGCGTGCGGCGAAGAGCGCGACCACTTGGTCGATATTCGCGGCGAGGATCAACTCGCGGCCGGCGCCCGCGGCGCGCAGCCGCGAGAGCGAGTTCTTGCGCGGCAGCACTTCGCGCACGCGCCCGCGCCCGGGAGCGTCCTCTTCAGCCTCGACCCAATCTCCCACCGCGACGGCGCCGTCTTCGCGTAACCGCAGCACGCCGCGCAGCTCGCACACCCACTCTTCTCCATCCGCGCTCCGCACGAGGAGTTCGCGGCTCGATCGCTGCACTACTTGGGCGCGAAACGCGGCCACAGCTAGGCCCCCATCCGCTCGGCGCGTGGCAACCTCACCCGGCGCGGCACTACACGCGAATCTCGTCGTCGCCGCGCTCCGCGGCAGGCTGCGGAAGCTTCGCCACCACGCTCTCGAGATAGTCCGTGGTTTGCTGCGGCGCGAGGCCGATGAACCGGTCCGCGCGCCACGGCGGTAGCGCGCGCACGAGCGGGCCGAGTACCGAATCGCCTTCGAGGAGCGCGCGCAGGGGATTTGGTTCCCCGCGCTGTACTGATTCAGACGCTTGCCACGCCAAACCGCGCAGCCGCTCGTGCAGCTCTTGGCGGTTGCCACCCTCCGCCACCCCTTCCAACATGAGCTCTTCCGCGGCGAGGAATGGAAGCTGCTGCTCGATGCGATGCTCGATGATGGCGGGATGAACCGTAAGGCCGCGGGCGACGTTCAAGCCGAGGACGAGGAGCGCATCCGCGATGAGGAACGCTTGCGGGAGCGCGGTACGGCGCATGGCACTGTCGTCGAGCGAGCGCTCCATCCATTGCGTGGCTGCCATCATTCCGAACCCCGGCGCGAGACCGAGCAGCATCTTGGCGAGCGCCCCGATGCGCTCGCAGCGCATCGGGTTCCTCTTGTGCGGCATCGCGGACGACCCGACCTGCGACTTCTCGAGCGGCTCTTCGATCTCCCCGAAGCTCTGCAACAGGCGAAGATCCGTCGAGAATTTATGGAGAACGACCGCCAATTCTCCGAGTCGGCTGATGAGCCGGAAGTCGAGCACGCGAGGATAGGTCTGGCCGGCGAGCGGCAGCATGCGGGAGAACGCCATCTTCGCGGCCACCCGGCGGTCCAGCTCGGCGACAAGCTCGCCCTTCCCGCGAAAGAGCTGCAAGAATGAGCCCTGGGTTCCGGTCGCTCCCTTGATGCCGCGAAATGGAAGCGAGCGCTCGAGATCGACGAGCGACTCCCACGATCCGACGAGGTCCTGGATCCAGAGCGCGGCGCGCTTTCCCACCGTCGTTAGCTGCGCGGGCTGCAAGTGAGTGAGACCGAGGGTCGGCCGGCGCGCCTCGCGCCCCGCGAAGGCGGCGAGCGCGTGAATCATCCGGAGCAGGCGCTCCGCGACGAGGCGAAGCGCGTCGCGCATGAGGATCAAATCCCCGTTGTCCGTGATGTCGCAAGAAGTCGCGCCCCAGTGCAGTATCCCGCGCGCTTCGGGCGCCGCCTCGCCGTAGGCGTGGATATGCGCCATGACATCGTGGCGGAGGCGCTGCTCGTGAGCCGCGATCGCCGCGACGTCGATGTGGTCTCGCCGTTCGCGCAGGGCGCGAAGCTGCGCGGGGGTGATGGCGAGGCCAAGCTCGTGTTGGGCTTCCGCGAGCGCGATCCAGATGTCGCGCCATACGAGCGCGCGGCGCCGCGGCGAGAAGATCTCGCGCATCGCGGCGGACGCGTAGCGATGGGCTATCGGGTCCTGGAATTCATCCGCCATTCCTGATTCCTGCTCGCTTCCAAAGGGGATTTCGCCCGGTTTCCTCGCCGCCGCGGCGGAGCTGCTCCCGCAGCCGAGCGCTTGGCTACGACGCTGGGAAAGCGCGCCAGTATGCGCCTCGCGCAGGAAAAGTACAGAATGGGAAGGTCGTTCGTACCGATAATCCCTTGGAGTCTCGATCCGATTGGGCCCGAGAGCTCGCCGGCGGCCGGAGGTCGCTTCGCGGCTCCGGGTCCGCGCTTCGGCAACTTCGGGCATCGGCAACTTCGGCGAGCGCGTCCTGCGCCCGCGCGTTGCCTCGCGAGGGGAGGACTTTGGCTGCGCATGAACCATGCGCGAGGAGAAGCCGGCGCTGTACCTGCGCGGCGTTCTTCGCGTTCACGACTTTCGTTGCGCTCGCCATGCCCGCACGGCTCGTCGCCGACATCGTCGTGCTCAAGAACGGCAATCGCATTCGGGGCCGCGTGATCGCCCACACCGATGCAGGGGTGGCACTCGAGCTGCCCTACGGCGAGATGATGATTCCGGCGCGCCAAGTCGCCAGCGTGATCACGGAGGATGAAGATGATTTTCTTCGCCACACCGGCGAAGAGCTGCTGGCAAGAGATGCGGAGCGCGGGCTCGAATTCCTGCGCGCGGCGTGGCAAGAGAATCCCGCCGCCGAGGCGGGAAAGCGGGCGCTCATCAAAGCCCTGATTGCCACCGGCGAGCGCTTGCTCACCGAGGGGCGCACGAACGCGGCGACGACGCACCTCGCCGAGGCGGAGGGGATCGACCCCGAGGCGCCCGAGCTGGCCGCACTCATCGCGAAGGCGCGGCAGGCAGAAGCCGCGCGCGCGGACCTCGCGGCGCGCGCGGCCGCCGCGCGCGGAGCCGGGCGCTGGCAGGAAGCCTATGCGGCGTTCAAGGAGCTGTTGCAGCGTTTTCCCGAGGCCCGCACGGACCATCGCCGCACCTGGGCTGAGAGCGCGGTCCAAGTCGGAAACGCGCACTTCAACGGCGAGCGCTTCGCCGACGCGTCCGCCTGCTACCAGGAAGCGCTCCGCCAGGAACCCGACCTGATCCGTACCCTCGAGCTTCCGCTCGCGTACGCGGAGCTGCGGGCCGTGGCGCCGCTCCTAGAGAAAGGGGACTTCTCTGCCGCGCGCGTACGGCTCCTCGCCGTCCACGACCTGCTCCCGGAGGAACCGTCCATCCGCTATCACCTCGCGCTCACGGCGGAACGGGCCGGCGACCTAGGCGAAGCGGCGCGCCACTACGCGAAGATCGCGGGACCCGAGAATCGCGTGATCGATGGCGCAAGGAACCTCGTCGAGCTGCGGCGGCGCGCGGAGCAGCGCCTCGCCGGCGACAGTGCTTCGGTCTCCGCCGATCCGCGCTGGCAGGAGGAGCAGGCCGCGCGCGCCGTGCACGAGTCGCGCTATTTCGCAATTCGCCACCGCAACAAAGCGCAAGCGAAAGAGGTCGAGCGCTATCTCGAGCACCACTTCGCGCGGATCTGCCAGCGCTGGTTCCGGGGGGAGGAGCTGCCGCAGTTCCGCGCCAGGATCCACGTCTTCCTCCACGCGAGCGCCGAAGAGCTTCGCGCCCACACGAATGCGCCCTCGTGGAGCAACGGCTTCACCGCGGTGGAGCGGCGCTATGGGGCCGTATTCGGCACGGAGATCCACTTCAACACAGCCGCGCCCCAATTCCTCTCCGCGTCGATCCCGCACGAGCTGGCGCACGCGCTCCTACCCTACGTGCTTGGCGGCACTGCCGCCTATCCCGCGTGGATGGAAGAAGGAGTCGCAACGAGCGAAGAGCCTGCCTACAAGCAGGAGTACTACCGCCGCGTCGTCCTCGAAGCGTTGGAGGACGGATCGCTCTTCCCGCTCGAATCGCTCCTCGCCGCGAGCACCTATCCGGAAGAAGCCCAAGTGACGCTCTTCTACGCGCAGAGCAACTCCGTAGCGGGCTACTTGCGGGAGCGCTTCGGCGCGCGGAGCTTCTTCCCGCTCCTGCGCGCGTTGACGGAGGAGCGCTTGGCCGATGTGCTTCCGCGCGTCACGCAGTTCGCGACCATCCAGGAGCTAGAGCGAGACTGGAAGAAGTGGCTCGCAAGGACCGAGAAATAGGAGCCTATCCCAACAACATCGCCGTCGGCCATCACCTGGAGTTATTGGGGTCGAGCGAGAGGCGCGCGCGCAAGGAGAGCCGAAGAGCCGTATTGATGGAAAAATACGGCGATGAGGCTCGACGCCGCGCGCGCGCCTCGCAGCCGACCGAAGCCAGGCGAGGTTTTGGGGTAGGCTCTAAGGTCCGGGCGCGGGACTGCGCCCTTGTTTTCGCGGATCGCTCCTGCAAACTAGCCGGTGCCGGCGGTTGCGCGCGCTCCAGACCATTCGCGGTGCGAGCCGCTCGGAATGGGCTCGGCCGAACCGCCCTTCCGCCGGCGGGTCCGAGGGAGCCCGAGCGCATGAATCGAGGCGAAGCGAGAAGGATCCCGGCGGCCAGCGATCGCCGGAGCGACGGCGCTCCCGCGGCGCGGATTCGCGGCGGCCTCCCCGCGCGAGCGCAGGCCGCCGCTGCCGCCGCCGCGCACACACGCGTCGCTCTCGCCGACCTCTCCCTCCTCCAGCGCTCGTTCGCGGCCTCGATCCTCCTCCACGTCGGGCTCTTGCTCGTCGACCCTTTCGAAGGGCCCGTCTTGATCGCAGCGGATCGGATCACGCTCTCCATTGCCAGGGAGGACGAAGCGCCTCTTCCGGAACGCGAAGTCCTCCCGAGCCGGGCGGCGGCGCCCAGCGCTGCGCTCGAGGTAACGCCGGCAGCCGCGCCGGCGGAGACGCGGCCGCGCGAGCAGTCGCCTCCGTCCCCACGGCACTCCATTTCGCCGCGGGAACGATTCGCCGCGGCTGCGGCCGCGTCGGCTCTCTTGCGCGGGAGCGCTCTCGCCGCCCAAGCGAATTCTTACGCCGCACGCGCGGAGATCGCCGCGACGCCCCTGCAGGCCGCGGATGAAGTCTCAACCGCATTCGACGAGAAAGCGGCCGACGCGCTCCTCGCGCGCGTGCGGAAGGAGCGGGCGGAAGCCGAGCCGCTCAGGCAGTATCGATTCGCTGTGCGGGAGCGGATCCGCGAGCACTTGCTCGCCGTTTGGGCGAGCACGCACGCGGCAGGAGGAAGCGCGAGCGCCGCGCGGGGAGCGCGCATCTACGTGCTGCGCTTTCGCGTCGATCCGAATGGCGCTATCTTCGACCTTCGAATCGAGGCTCCGCCAGGTTCGGCACCGGCGCCGCCGAAGCTCCGCGAGGAGATCTCGGCATTGAGCCCACTCGCGGCTCCGCCCGCGCCCGCGGACAGGGCGCTCGAATTCGAATTCGTGATCGAATAGCGGCGCCGCATCGAGCAAGAGGAAGGCCGAGCAACAGGAAGGCGGAGATGGACGCCTATCCGCGCTTCCTGCACGCGCTTTCTCGGCTGCCGGAGCTTCCGCGCGGGGCGCGCATTCGCCTCGCACTTTCCGGGGGCCCGGACTCGACGGCGCTCCTGGGACTCTTCATCGCGCTCCGCGCGCACAGGAGGAGCGACCTCGAGCTGAGCGCCGGCCACGTGAACCACGGGTTGCGCGGCCGCGAATCGGACCTCGATGCCGCACATTGCCGCGAGCTAGCATCCGCCAATTCCCTTCCCCATACGGAAGAACGGGTCGATGTGCGGGCGCTCGCCGCCGCGACGCGGACCTCGCTGGAGACTGCCGCGCGTAACGCGCGCTTGGAAGCATTCGCGCGCTGGGGCAACGAGAATTCGCTGTTCGCGGTCGCCACCGGCCACACCGCCGACGACCAAGTCGAAACGGTGCTCGGCAACATCCTGCGCGGCACCGGCCTCCGCGGACTGCGCGGCATGCGGAGCGCGCGCCCACTCGCCGGCGCGCGGGCGACCCTGCTGCTCCGCCCGTTGCTCGCGCACGCGCGGAGCGACCTCGCAGATTTTTGCGCGGAGTGCGGCCTGCCGTATCGGATCGACGCGTCCAACATCGAGCGAACGTTTCGGCGCAATCGTTTGCGGCTCGACCTACTCCCCTACCTGGAGAGGGAGCACAATCCGGAGGTACGCTTCGCGCTCCTCGGCCTCGCGGAGGACGCCGCGCTGCAAGAGGAACTATGCGCCGCTCGAATCGCGGAACTCGCTTCGAAGATCTGCTACGGACCGCACATCGCCGCGCTGAAGCGTGCCGATCTCGGCGGCGGGACCGAGCTGCCGCCCGCGTTGCTCGCCCCGCTCTTGGATCTCATCTGGGAACGGGCAGCCGGGCGCCAGGCAGGACTCAATCGCGACCATCACAGGGCATGGCGGGAGCTGATCCAGGGCAAAGGGGATGGATCGAGCTATGACTTGCCCGACCGCTGGACGCTGCAACGGGCGGGCGGTTGGATCTACGTGTTGCGGGCCGAGTCGACGCCTGGCGCGCAGGCGCCGGTGCCGCTTCGCGTTCCCGGAGATACTCCCTGGATGCCGCTCGGGCTCACCGTATCGGTGGTTCCTGGAGCCGGAGACGCCGGCGGAGGCGCGGCCGAGATCTCACTGCCATCCGCGTGGTTGGATGGCACGCTCGAGCTGCGACCGCCCCGACCCGGAGACCGCTTGGCGCTCGCCGCGGGCAGCGCGGAGGTCTCGGAGACGCTCCGCGCGCGAGGGATTCCAAAGCCGTTGCGGGGTCTCTTTCCCGTGCTCGCTTGGAATGGCACGCCGTGCTGGCTCCCGGCGATCCGCCGCGCGGCGGCGAGCGGCGCGCACCGGCACCTCGCGAGTGTGCGCCTGGAGGCGGCGGCATCGCCCGCTGCATTCATATTCGCGAGGCTCCTGGCGGAGTGCCGCGACGCCCGATGAAACCTACCGGCGCGGCCGGATGCACTGCATGATGCCGTCGCGACTGACGAGATAGATCTGTCCCCACTTCTCCCGCGCCGCGCCCTGTTCCGCATCTTGCCCGAGCACGAAGTCGAAGCTGCCCGCATCCAACGTCCACGCCGGCGTTCCATCGCCGAGGCGGAGAGCGTTGATGTTCATCGCCCCGTCATCGGCGAGCACGTAGCAATGGAGACCATCGGCGGCGAGGACTCTGCGCACCGCCGGCCGCTCCCAATTGATGCGGCTCTCCACGCCGTCTTCGATCGCAACGAGCGCACGCTCCTTCTTCCCCGCCGCGACATCTCCTTCGCGCACCGCGAAGATCCAATCCTTGAACGGGAAGATCGGTTGGGAGACGCGCGCGCCGACGGAGTGATTCCAGTTGCGAATCCCTTGGTACATTTCGAAGCGGTAAACTTTGTAGTCCCAAGAGCCGAGATAGATCCGGCTGCGGTAGAAGGTGGGCTTGCCTTCGATCTTCGCGCCCGTCCGCACGCGCCATGACGTGCCTTGCAGCCAACCCTTCTCTTGATTCAGGCAATAGAGGAAGCCGTCTTCGCTGCCTACGAATACGTTGACGTCGCCGGTCTCGGGCGCGGCCACGATCGGCCCTTCCGTGATGTAAAACCACGACTGCCGTTGCGTCTGCTTGGAGAACGCGTAGACCGTCTTGTTCCAAGAGCCGACGAACACGAATTCTTCGGACGCCGACGCCGGCGAGGAAACCAGGAAGCCGCACGGAATCGTGTAAGTCGTGGCGCCGAACCTGTCGTCGAGACAGAAGACATGGTCGCCGCTGCCATCCTTGTGCTGTACGAGGAACAACTCATCGTTTTTCTCGGCGCGCAGGTGCTTCGGATAGCGATAGACCTGCGGCGCGAACTCCAAGCGTCCTTCCAGCGGAAACGACCAGGACTGCAGCCCTGTCGCCCCTTCGATCTTCTCGAGGAAGAACTTCGATGGGCCCTCTTGGCGCTCGACATAGAGGCTGTCGAGCAGGAACCAAGCGTTCGTGATGCCCCCCTTGCTCGGTCGCCCCGCCCACAGGTTCAGGAATCCGATGTCCTGGAGGCGTTCATCCGGGATCACGACTCGCGCGAGCGATTCGGTGTCGCCGATCTCCGTGTTCGCCGTCTTCACCGCCGGCGTCGTCCGCTCGCTGGGCGTGCCGCCGCTACAGCCGCAAAGGACTGCGAGCCCGAGTACGATCGAGGCGTGGCAAAGACCCGCCAGGACCGCGGCGATTCCGCGGCCGCGGGAGGATCGAGTCAGTAGCGCTCCCGAATCGGCGAGTACGATTGGCAAGTGCATGCTTTTGGTCCTTTGCCCCTTCACGACTTTCGTTCCTTCCGCTGCGCGCCGGAAGACCGGCTCGGTCTATTTCTCCTCGAGGTAGTCCTTCAGATCGACGCCGTTTCTTTCTTCGTACGCGGCCAGCCGAGCGATGCGCTTCAGGTCCTCCTCGATGCGGTTGATCAACTTGAAAATGAACGGCTTGCCATCGCGCCGCGCTTCCAGGTCCCGCCGCATCTCTTCCCAAGATCCGTCATACAATTCATCGCGGAGGACCAGCAACTGCGTGTCCTCGTGGGGAAGCGAAGCCACGAAAGCCCGGTGGTCCTCGGTCACGACTCCCATTGCTCCCTGCTGAAGAGCACGCTCCCGCGACGGTTTCCACCGGTCGCCTGGCTCGCCGCGCGACGCTCGGTCTCTGCGCTACACCGGGCAGCGAGCTACTTCTCGTTGGGCGGCGGCAGCGTGATCTCGCGCATCACCGTTACCCACTTCTGGCCGCCGAACTTGAATTTGTCCAGGGAGGTGTAGAACTCGTCACCCGGGCGCTCGAAGACCAACTCGAGGACTCGCTCGGTGATGCGGTACTTGCGGTCGCCAAGCGACTCCTGCACGAGGTCATTGACGAGCCCGTACACTCGCACCGCGATTCGATGCGCCTCCGGGTCGAGCGTGTTGAAGATCGCGACGCACTCCTTGCTCTCTGCCTTTGCGTACGCCTCGTAGGAATTCGGCGGCTGGTCCGCCGCCAGCAGATCCGCTTTGGAATGGAGCTTACGGCGCTCGAGCTGCTCGATCTTCGATTCCACTTCCGCCAGTGCGAGATCGCTGTACTGGATCTCGTCGTCGGACTTCGCACTCACCGTAACGAAGAACTTCGCGTCGCGATCGCTCGCGTTGGTCAGCGTGTAGGTCAGGTACCAATATACCTTGCCGGCCTTGGGCACTTCTCCCTGCACTTCGCCCGAGCCGACGCCGGGGTAAACCGTGATCGTGCGCGGACGCCCGACGACGAAATCGAGCCGCTCGATGGAGACTTCGTCCGCGGAATACGAGCCGAGACCCGCAGAGAGAAGCAATCCGCCGAGCGCGGCCGCAATGGAGAGTGCACGCGCCCCGTTCTTGTTGCCAGAGAAGACTCGTCGCGAGTCGATCATTGCTCCATTCCTTTCGTGCTTTCCGTCAAGTGCGATCACGTGCCGCTCACTGCCGCGGCCGGGAAGCAAGCGCGGCGAGATCTCGTTGCAGGTCGTGCTGTGCTCCGAATGCTCACTCTGGCTGTGCGGCGTGGAGGAGGCCGCCCCGTGCGCTCGGTTCGCCCGCGAACCGCGCCCGCCAATCGCTTCAATCCGCCTCAATCCGCCTCAATGGCGACTGCATAGCGAGGATCGCCTCGCCACCGGGTGAATCGCTCGCAATTCGGCGCTCGCAAAACGACGCGACCGGCGGCGTCATCGCAGCCGGTCTTGCTTGCTCGATCTGGAGTGGCGCGTGCTTCTCGCTCGAGTCTGAGTACTCCAGGTGATGGGTACTCCAGGTGATGGCCAACGGCGACGTGATCGCGACAGGCTCCAAGGGCAAAAATTATAGGGAACTCGCGGAAGAAGTGTCAATCCTGTGAACGGTGAACGAAACCTGCGGCGGCCCGTATCCCCGCGGCAAAGCGTCGCGGCCCGCGAGCGGAGAGCCTGGCGCTCCGGCCATGGCAAAGAACGCTCGCCAGGTCCTCGAAAGCGCGGCACCACCTCGTCACCACCAGCCCGAGAGCCGGCGCGCACTTCCCATGAGCGCGCTCGTACTCGGCCTAGAGATAGGGATGGGCAAGCGCCTAGAGGGCTGCTACCATGGCTTTTCGGGAAGGGATCGGGGTAAAGTCCGCGCGGCGCGAAGGCGCCGCCTGGGGTGCCCCGGAAGGTCCCGTGCGACCGCTGGCGCGGCGTGCGGGCCGTCGAAGCAAGCCCTAGCAGGTGTCAACAGCAGTGCAGGCGTGACGCTCGCGTGCCAGCGAGCAGCCGCAGCGAACCATATCCCTTCGGACTTCGCGCACGCCATTCCGTGTACGCTGCAGCGATGTGTGCGGCCGGACCTCGCTGTCCAAGCGAAAGGACTCACGATGTCGATTCGAGACCTTCACCCAACTCCCCGCCGTGCCTTCTCCACGTCGCGGGCGGGGTTCACTCTCGTCGAATTGCTGGTCGTGATCGGCATCATCGGTTTGCTCGCTTCGCTCCTGTTGCCGGCGGTCAGCGGCGCATGGGCGAAGGCGCAGCGCACCGCGTGCGTGAGCAATCTCACGAGCCTCGGCAAGATCGCGGAGTTGTACGCCCAAGACAACAAAGGATGGTATCCGTTCGCAAAGTCGGAGAATCCGCCGGCGTTCAAGTCCTTCCAAGTGTACCTCGATTTCGACGATGCCTTGGACGCGGACATCTTCATTTGCCCGTCGTCGTCGGATGAAGCCGCCGAGGCCCAGCCGGGCGCAGCGGCGATCCTCACGGAGAGCAACGTCAGCTACGCCTACACGGCGACGAAGATCAAGAACACGGCCGGCTCCGACGTCGCGCTCGCATCCGACGACTCCATTGCAGGCAAGGGCGCGAAGCGCGAGAATCACAAGAAGGGCGTCAACGTCCTTTACTCCGACAAGCACGTCGAATTTGTGTCGGTCGACAAACTGCCGGAATCGATGCTGCCGGAAGGCTTGATCGACAGCACGGGCAAGCACTAGGTTCAAAACAAGCGAGGTTCTCGCTTGTTGTGGGTCTAGTTTCTCTCAGGGGGCTTTCGCAAAGTCCCCTCGCCGCCGCGGCGCGAATCATCCGGCGGCGCATCCTCTGCTACCTCCGCTGCGGCCTCCTCTGTGGCAGCGGCATCGCCGGCATCCGCGCTTCGCGCGGGGACGCGGTACTCCTCGCGGATCCAAGAAGAGAGATCCCTTTCGCGGCACTCCCGGGAACAAAACGGGAAGTACTGGGAGTCCGGGGAGAGGACGCGCCGCGGATCCCTGCATCGCGCGCACAAGTAATGCATCCCGCGGTCCTTTCCGCGGCCGCCGACCCCGATCGCCGAGAACTCCTGCCGCTGTTTCGAGCCCAAAATCCAGCGCGTTACGCTGGATCTGGTGCTAATCCGCTTTCTTCGCGCGCTTCTTCTGAGGCTTCGTGCGCGCGGGGGTGGCGGCGGGCGAGGTGCCGTCGCTCTCGCGTGACTTCTCCGCGCCCTTGTCTCCACTCGAATCCTTTGTCCCGTCCTTCGCCGCGGTCTCGCTCGACTTCGATTGCGATTCCTGCTCAGCCTTCGCCCGCTTCCGGTAGTCGTCGCTCCGATAGTCGGTCTCGTAGAAGCCGCTGCCGCGAAAGATGATGCCGGCACCGCTCCCGATCTTGCGCTTGGCGGTGGATCTGCGGCACTTCGGACAGGTGCGCTTCGGCGCGCTGTTAATCGGCTGAAAGATCTCGAACTCATGCTTACAGGAGCGACAAACGTATTCGTAGGTCGGCATCGCGCTCTCGGTCACTTTCTTCCATCGGCCCCGGAGACATCTTCGGTCGCGGGACCTGCTAGGCCGTTGGGGTGTCCCGCGCCCCCTGCGCCCGGGGCCTTCGCAACCTTGACGCGTGCCGGACGGAGCAGGTCTTCGCCGCACCGATAGCCGGTCTCGAGCACCGCAAGAACGTGGCCCTCCGGCACGGTGCTCGACTCTTCCTGGATCACAGCTTCATGCCAGGACGGGTCGAATGGCTCCCCCACCTCGCCGATCGCATCGATGGAATACAGCTCGAGTACGCGCCCGAACTTCTCGGCCAACATGCGCACCCCCTCGCGAAGCGGCGCTTCCGCCGCGGGCGTGGCACCGGCGCCGAGGATCGCGCTCTCCGGCGCCGCATCTCGCGACTGCAGCGCCTGCTGGAGACCGTCGTAGATCGGGAGCAGCGCGCGGAGAATCTCGACGCGCGTGCGCCGCTGCTCCCGCGCTCGCTCGCTGTTCGTACGCTTACGGAAATTGTCGAAGTCGGCGCGCGCTCGCTGCAACTGCTCCACGTAGAAACTGCGCTCCTCCTCGAGCGCCGCGATGCGCGCCTCCATTTCGAGGCGTGCGGCACCCCTATCCGCAGCGGGGCCGCTGCCCAGAGCGGGGCGGCCGTTCTCGTCGCCTGCGGCTTCGGGCGCCAGAGCCGGCTGCTCCGCCGCCGCCTCGGACGCGGGCCTTACTCTTTCTTCCGGCTTCGGATCCGGAGGTGGTTCGCGATCCTGTTTGCTATCCAAAGTACATCTTCAGCTTGTCGAAAAAGTTCCGCCGCGACGATCCTACCTGCTTTTCCTCCAGCTCCGCGAGGCGCCTTAGCAGCTCCTGCTGCTCGGCGGAAACCTTGTGCGGCACATCGATGACGACCTTGATCAACTCGTCGCCACGGCGGTAGCCGTCGACGCTCGGGAAACCCTGCCCACGCAGGCGCAGGATCTCGCCCCCTTGCGTGCCAGGCGGCACGGTGACGACCGCCTTGCCCTTGAGCGTGGGCACGTCGATCTTGGCTCCCAAGACGGCCTGGCTGTACGAGATCGGCACCTCGCAGAGAACGTCGTTGTCGATGCGCTGGAAGAATGCGTGCGGCTTCAGCCGCACGAGAACGTAGAGGTCTCCGGCGGGTCCGCCGTTCGGACCCGCGCTGCCGCGACCGCCGAGCCGAAGGCGGGCGCCTTCGCTCACGCCGGCGGGTACTTGCACTTCGATCTCTTCGCGGTTCCGCACGCGCCCCTCGCCGGAGCACTTGCCGCAGGGATCCTCTACGATGCGCCCCTGTCCCCGGCACCGCGGGCACGTCGTGCGAATCGAGAAGAATCCTTGCGCGCGCTGCACCTGCCCGTGACCTCGGCAGAGCGGGCACGTCGCCGGCTCCTTGCCGGGCTTCGCGCCGCTCCCGCGGCAGGTCTCGCAGGTGACGAGCCGCTCGAGCGAGATTCGCCGGGCGACGCCATCTGCAGCCTCCTCGAAGGTCAGCGCGAGTTCCACGCCGAGATCCTCGCCTTGGGCGTGGCGCGCGCCGCGCCCCGCGCCTCGGCCGAGGATCTCATCGAAGATCGAGCCGCCTCCGCCTCCGAAGATGTCGCCAAAGACGCTGAATATGTCTTCGACGTTGCTGAAGCCGCCGCCCTCCATGCCGCGCAGGCCATCGTGTCCATAACGGTCGTAGCGCGCGCGTTTCTCGGAGTCGTGCAGGACGTCGTATGCCTCTGCCGCTTCCTTGAATCGCTGTTCCGCCTGCTTGTCGTTCGGATTCTTATCGGGGTGATACTTGAGGGCCAGCTTCTTGTAGGCCTTCTTGATCTCTTCCTCCGAGGCTTCGCGGCTTACGCCGAGGATTTGGTAGTAGTCCTTTGCCATTCCCTTGGTTCAGCTCTCAGAGCGCGCTTCGAGCGCCGCCTGCCACGGCCACGGCTTCACTCCGAAACGTACACTTGCCAGGAACCGGTCCAATACGCCCTTCAGCCGCCGCTTGGTGCACCTCGGTCGCATCCACCGATACTTGCGTCGCACACCACGTCCATCGCCGCACTTTTCCATCAATACGACTCTTCGGCTCTCCTTGCGCGCGCGCCTCTCGCTCGACTTCGGGCCTAAGGAGATGGTATTTCGATAGGCTCTTAGGTACTGGCGCCGGCAACGGCCTCTTTCCCCTCCGGAATGTCCGCGATCAGCGCATCGCTCGTGAGATTGAGGGAGGCGATGCTGACGGCATTCAAGAGTGCGGAGCGCAGCACTTTCACCGGGTCGACGATCCCCGCCGACACGAGATCGACGTATTCGTTCTTGACGGCGTCGAAGCCGACGTGCCCGTTCCTCTCCTCGACCTCCGCGACGACCGCGGGGCCGTCGACCCCGACGTTGTTCGCGAGCTGCGCGAGAGGCTTCCTGAGCGCGCGCGCCACGACCTCTGCTCCGAATCGCTCATCTCCTGCGACGGAGAGCGAGAGCACGTCAGGGATCGCGCGCAGGTACGCGGTGCCCGCGCCCGCCGTGAATCCTTCTTCCATTGCGGCACGGGTGGCGTTCACGGCATCCTCCACGCGGGCTTTGCGCTCCTTGATCTCGACCTCGGAGAATCCTCCGACCTTGATCACGGCGATGTTCCCCTCCAGCTTGCCGAGGCGCTCCTCGATCTTCTCCTTGTCGTAAGTGGAAGTCGACTGCGCGATCTGCGCCTCGATCTGGCGCTTGCGCTGGGCGATCGCTTCGCTCTCCCCTGCGCCCTTGAAGAACACCGTGCGTTCCTTGGTGATCTCGACTTTCTCGCAGCGGCCGAGTTGGCCAAGCTCCACGTTCTTCCACTCGAAGCCGAGATCCTTGGCGAGAAACTGACCTCCCGTCACGATCGCAAGGTCCTCGAGCAGCGCCTTCCTTCGATCTCCGAACGCGGGGGCCTTGATCGCGGCGGCGCGCAACACGCCCCGCAAGTGGTTGATGATGAGCCCCGCGAGCGCTTCCCCCTCGACTTCATCGGCAACGATCAAGAGCGGTTTCCGCGTAACGAGCACCTTCTCGAGCAGCGGCACGATGTCGCGGATCGATGAGACCTTGTGGTCGGTGATCAACAGGTACGGGTTCTCCAGCCGCACTTGCCCCTCTTGCACGTTCGTGATGAAGTACGGCGACACGTAGCCCTTGTCGAACTCCATGCCGTCGACCATGTCGACGACCGTGTTGATGCCCTCGTTCTCTTCGACCGTGACGACACCCTTCGCGCCGACCTTGGTGAGCGCATCGGCGACGAGGGTGCTGAGCGCTTGATCGCAGTTGCTCGCGATGTAAGCGACGTGCTCGAGATCCTTGCGGCCCCTCACCGGCACGGAGTTCTTGGCGAGGGACTTCACGACGCAATCCGCCGCCGCCAGCATTCCGTTCCTGATCGCGATCGGACTCGCTCCCGCGGTCACGAAGCGGTTTCCTTCCGTGAGCATCGCTTCGGCGAGCACCACCGATGTCGTGGTCCCGTCTCCCACGTCCTTGTTCGTGCGCGTGGCGACCTCGTTGACCAGCTTGGCGCCCATGTTTTCGAAGGGGTTTTCGACTTCCACCTCCTTCGAGACCGTAACGCCATCCTTCGTGAAGGTCGCGACTCCGTGCTTCTTCTCCAGCATGACACAGCGCCCCGACGGACCGAGCGTCACGGCAACCGCCTTGGCCAGCTTCGTCACACCGGCGAGTAACTGTCTGCGCCCTGCATCGTCGAAGAAGATCTGCTTCGCCATCGTCCTACCCGTCTCCGTTTCGATTGGTTGCTCTTGCCGTTTCTCGATGCTTCTCGATGCCAAGCCGCGCCGAGTGCGCGGTTCGCGCCGTGCGGAAGCGGCCTCCATTCCATCGGCGGCCGCCCGTGCCTTCTTAGAGCACGTTTCAATCTGAAACGTGCTCTTAATAGTCCATGTCCCCATCCATATCCATGTCGTCGTGATGGTGAGGATCGTGCGCTTTCTTCTTGCTCGGAATCTCCGTGACCACGCAGTCTGTCGTAATCAGCATGCCGGCGACGCTGGCGGCATTCTTGAGTGCCGTCCTCGTCACTCGCAGCGAGTCGATGATCCCGGCTTTCATCATGTCGCACCCTTGCTTTTTCTCGAAATCGAAGCCGTAGGTATCGCTCTTCTGCGCGCGAATCTTGCGCAGGATTTGCGACGGTTCCTCACCCGCATTCGCCGCGAGCTGGCGAAACGGCGCTTCCAGTGCGCTGCGAAGGATCTGCACTCCCGTGCGTTCGTCTCCGTCCGCGACCTCCACATCGGCGAGCGCTTCGATGCAACGCAGAAGCGCGACTCCGCCACCCGGCACGACCCCCTCCTCCACCGAGGCGCGCGTCGTGTTCAGTGCATTCTCGTAGAGCTTCTTCTGTTGCTTGACGTCCGTCTCCGTGGCGCCGCCGACGCGGATCTCTGCGACGCCGCCGACGAGGCGGGCGAGGCGCTCCTTGAGCTTCTCCTTGTCGTAGTCGCTCTCCGTCTGCTCCAGCTCCATGCGGATCTGCCGCACCCGCTCTTCGATGTCCTTCCTCTTGCCGGCGCCCTTCACGATGATCGTGTGCTCGCTGGTGATCTCGATTCGCTGCGCGGTGCCGAGATGCGACAGCTCGATGGAATCCGGCTCCAGCCCGAGGTCCTTGAAGATCGCCGTTGCGCCGGTAGTCGCCGCGATGTCGGAGAGCATCGCCTTACGCCGGTCGCCGTACCCCGGTGCCTTGGCCGCAGCGCAGGGGAGGACGCCGCGAATCTTGTTGACGACGAGCATGGAAAGCGCTTCCCCGTCGATGTCCTCGGCGATGATCAAGAGGGCTTTCTTCGTGGCGAGCACGCGCTCGAGGATCGGCAAGATCTGATTTACGTTGGAGATCTTCTCTTCGAGCACGAGGATGTAGGGATCCTTCAGGATCGCCTTCGCGTTGTCCTCGTCCGTGACGAAATACTGCGATAGATAGCCGCGGTCGAATTGCATCCCTTCGACGACTTCCACCGTGGTCTCGAAGCTCTTGCCCTCTTCGATCGTAATGATCCCGTCACGCCCGACGCGCGCGATCGCATCCGCGATGATCTTCCCGACTTGCGCGTTGTTGTTGGCGGCGGTGGCCGCGATCCCCGCGATCTGCGCGTCGCCCTTCACCGGCGTCTTGAGGGTCTCGAGCGCCGCGATCGCGCGCTGCGTCGCGGCATGCAGTCCTCTCTGCAAGATCAGCGGATTCGCGCCGGCGGCGACGTTGCGCATGCTGCGGCTGAAGATCGCCTCCGCAAGCACGGTCGCCGTCGTACTGCCGTCACCCGCTTGGTCCGCGGTCTTCTTGGCCGCCTGCTGCATGAGTCGCACGGCGACGTTCTCGATCGGATCGCGCAAGGAGACATCTTCCGCGACGGAAGCGCCATCCTTCGTGACGCGCGGCGATCCGAAGCCGCGGTCTACGATTGCCGTCCGGCCGCGCGGGCCGAGCGTCGATTTCACCGCGCGCGCGAATTTCGCGACCCCCTGCGCAAGGGCATCGCGCGCCTCTTTCTCGAAGGTGACCTTCTTCGCCATTACGATGGATCCTTCCCTCGCCAAGAATGCGAACGACGGTGCCGCCAAGCACCCCGCCTCGATCGCTCGGACTTCCGAGCCTGACGCCCACCCACCGGACGCCGCTCCGTTCCCCCGCCGAGGATGCTCGCCGGCGGGGCTGGGAGCGTAGTCACTCAGAGCCGCCTGCGCAAAGGAGTGGCCATCTCGCCAGGAGGGAGCATGCACAAAGCTATTTGTCGCAACGATTTACGATCGCCTTACAGGTGGCACCTACCACGCGACTGTCAAAGTGACAGAGTCCCAAAAAATGAACGCCGCTCTCGCTGCCACGATGACATGCGACGGGAGGCCATGCGCAACGACGACCTAGGCTCGAGAACAAGCGACGTTGGAAAGAAACGGCGCTTGTGCTCGGACTAGGCGGGCCGGACGCGCGTTCCTTGGCGTGAAGCCGGAGCGCCGAGAATCAAAGCCACTGGGCCGCGACCGCGAGCGCGCTTTGCGAAAGGAACCTGAGAGTTTTCTAATATTTGCGCTGGCGCGTGTCGCTGATCAGCTTCGTTTCCAACTTGCGGATCGTCGCCGTGGTGTCGTCGGAGAGATAGATGAGAAGCCCGCCGGCGGGGAGCAGGCGGTATTCGTCGCCACCGGTGAGGCTCTTCCAAGGCTCGGTATTGCTCTTGTCCGCGCGATAGATTCGCACGCTCTCCTGCTGTACCTCCATGGTGATCTCCACCCACTTTCCTGCACCCAGATCTTCCGCCGTGATCTCGATCAACTCGGATTGATCTCGGACGCGCCCGTTGTCGACGCCGCCGATCACGGCGGTGCGCGGCGACAGCTTGATGGAGCCTTTGTCGATCTTCGCTTCGTAGCGAACGACGTAGTCTTGCCAATGCGAATGGGCTAGCCCGGCGTAGGAAGTGGCGTTGTTCTGATTGTTTCCGGCGAGCACGCCGATTCCCCCCTGTACCTCGAGCTTCCAATTGCCGGCGCGGCAGGCCCAGTTGTAGAGATCGAAGCGCCCGATGTGCGCTTCCCACTTCCGCGTCGCCAGCTCCTGGTTCCATTCTTCGAGGCGCCGCTTTCGCTCCGCCTCTTCCTTTTCCTTCGCTTTCGCCAGAGCGGCGGCTTCCGCGCTCTCTTGCACTTCCTGCCACGCCTTCACGCCGCCGCTTTCGATCTGCTTCTTGTAGCGCTCGTAGACCGCGTGGATCTTCGTTCCCGCGTAGTCCTCCGGCTTGAACTGCTTGAGGACCTCGCCGGCGATATCCGCCGCATCCTGCTCCGCGTAGGGCTTGCCCTTTGCCAACAGCTCGGCAAGGTAGGCGTGCGCCTCCGCTTGCCGCTTCGCTTCCTGTGCGAACTTTTGGAACTCCGCGAACTCCGGCCACACGAATCCGGAGTAGTCGACGATGATCGGTTCAAGCTCTTTGCACGCCTCGACGGCGTCGACGAAACGATCGGCGTCTTGCAGTTCGTTCAGTTGCTTCAGCTTGTTGCTGAGCGCCGCATCGGCGCTCGACTTCCAAGATCGCATCACCTGGTCGCGCAGCTCCTGCGCTTCCTTGCCGCACTCGGTCCAATACGTATTCCGGATTTTTTCGAAGTTGTCGTGCGCGGCGCGGTATTCCGCGGGATTCGCCTCCCAGTACGCGCGGGCGTCGTCGAGCGCCTTACGCGCCCGTTCGGCGGTATCCGGCTGCTTCGGAGCGGTGGCGACCGGAATTGCCGTGGTCGTCGTGTCCGAGGGGGTATCCCTGTTCACGTACCACACCACGGCGCCTATCACGCCGCAGGCGATCGCGGCCCACGCGATGAGGATCGGCATCTTGGAAGGCGCGCGCACGCGGACGGTCCGCTCGCCGACTTCTTCGGGAGCCGCGGACTTGGGGGACCTGCTGCGACTTTGGAACGACGGCCTCGCCGGTGCGCCGGTCCGCGCCGCGGCTTCAGGCGGCGCGCCGGCGCGACGCGCCGAAAGGGGCGAGGAGGAGGTCGCCGCGCCGCCTGCCGCACGCGCCGCGCCCGCTTCCTCCGGAACGCGAGCCGGGACTCGGGCCGGGATGCGGGACCCGGCGCGTGGTGCGGAAGCCGCGCTGCCGCCCGCCGCCGGCGGCGGCGCCGCCATCTGCGGCGCCACACTGCCAGGAGCGGTGCCTTGCGCCTTCTGTTTTTGAGCCTCGAGCTTTGCCAAGACTTTCGGGCGGCAGGCGCCGCAGAAGATCTTGTCCTTGATCTTCAGCGTCTCCGGCGAATCGATGTTCGCGCTCTCCAGCTTGTTGCCGCACAGGTCGCAATAGCGAAGAGTAACTCCCATGGGATCTCCCGGCGGCGCCGGCACTTCGAAGCCGTCCTGGCCGCTTGTCGTATCGAGGCCTCGGTCGCAGGCCGCTGCGCTCATCCGAGGCGGGAGCGCGCCGGCCGAGGGTAGTCCAACTTACGGCAGTTCAATTTACCGGATTCCGGCCCGGAAGCCAGCAGAGCGGCGCCGGACGCCGTCCGGAAGTCGCAATCCGGAGGTTGCCGACTGGAGCGCGTCTTGGCCGCGGACAATGCGAAGGCCGCTAGCGCTCCGCATCGACCGGAAAGAGCACGTCGATCACGGCTTGCACTTGTTCGGAGCCCATGTATCCCAGCTCGAGCAGGATTTGGCCGAGAAGCTTGTCGGGCTTCGCCTCCGCCTTACGCCTCGCCTGCACCGTGAGCGCTTCGTAGAGCTGCGACGCCGTGACGAAACCCTGCTCCAAGGCGACTTCGCCGAACATACGGTAGCGATCTTTGCGCGGTGCACGCGTTGCCATGCGATGATTCGCTCCTCCGGTCGCTTCTCCGGTCGATCCTCACGCATTCCGCCGTGGCGGCACGTCTCCCGGGGTCCTTGGCGCTCCGGCTTCGCCCAACGACGTTCGCCGCTCCGCGAATGGCTGCCGCGAACTGCTGCGCGATCTTCAATTCGATCTCTTGCTCGACTCGTCCGATGACGATCGCGCCTTCAGCGTGAACGCACTCGTTCTCGGCATCGTCAACCGCTCCGCGCCGCCGGGATCCAGAGGATGCCCGCTCCGCGATCGAGCCCGAAGCGCTCGCTGGCGCTGCCTTCGCGCACTGCAAGCTCAAGGTACCCGGAGCTTCCTCGAAGCGCCACTAACTCTCCGCGCGCCGCCTGTGCGTAGTGGCTCGACAGCGGCAGGTCCTTCCCCGCGACACGCGCCGTACCGGCGGCGTTTTCGTCGAGCCGAATGTTCGTGATGCAATTCCCGAAGTGATCGCGATAGATCACTTCGCCGCGCACGCCACCGGGGACCGCGCTCGCCTCCGGCCATGGCTGCTTCGGCATCTCCGCGCGTGCGGGACCGAGTTCATCGAGCTTCGCTCCCAATGCCATGTGCGCGGCGACGGGCGCGAAGATGTCGCGGCCGTGAAAGGTCGCCGCGACCCGCGGCAAGAAGTAGCGCGTGTTCTTCACTTCCACCAAACGGTCGGGGGCCTTGCCTCCGAGGACGCCGCCCAACAGCCCGTTGTCGGGAGCGAGGAACCGGAAGCCTCCGAATTCCATCGCCAGGATCGCACGCGTGCCGCCGACTCCGGGATCGACGACCGCGACATGGATCGTGCCCGCGGGAAAATACCTGTAGGAGGTCGCGAGCAGGTACGCGCCATCCACGATGTCCTGCGGGGCGACGCCGTGCGAGAGGTCGACGACCACTGCGCGCGGCGCGATCGTCGCGATGACGCCCTTCATCATCCCGATGTAAGTGTCGCGCGGTCCGAAGTCCGTGAGCAGTGTGATCCAGGGAGGGACGATGTCGGGCTCCGGCGGCGCGCGGCGGGCCCGAGCGGCAGTCATTGCGCCGCCACCATGGGGCGCTCATCGACCCAGAGCTCCACCCGCGCCGCACCCTCCAATTCCCGCCAGACCGACAGCACCTCCAGGAGGCCGCGCTGCTTCGCGGAGGCCGCCACGGACTGCGGCAGCGCCGAAGAAGGCGCCCTGCCCCATTCGACCGGCGTGCCATGCGCCAATCGCAGGATCCAAAATCGATCGCGCTCGCGCCCGAGATCCGCGGCCGCTTCGCGAATCGCGCCCGGCCACGCCTCGAATGCGCCCGCTTCCGCGAGCGGGCCCAGGATCTCGAGCAGCTCGCTCAGCTCTTCGTCTTCGCACAGCTCGCCGGGAGCGATGAGCGGCGCCGGTCCCGCGCTCGGCTCGTAGCCGGGTACTCCCCAGTCCCGCGAGAGATACTCGCCGTGCGCGTGATCGATGACGCGCCCGCTGGAATCCACGAGCAAATAGCCGCCGGCGGTCCGCACGGCGACGACCGGCCGCAAGAAACGCGCGTTGAAAGTGATCGTCTCTCCGGACCGCGAGATGGAGGTCACGCTCTCGATCCACGAGAGAGCTTCCAGCTCCGCGCGGAGATCCTCACGCCAGAACGCGCTACCGAGCGACACGCGCGCTGGAATCTCCGCGATCTGGCGCGCGCAATCCTCTCGCGCCCGCACGGACATCCACGCCGGCAAGGACTCGTTGGAGAATTGCCAGCCAGCGGCCGCGAACGCAAGTCGCCGCTCCACGTAGTCCCGCATCGAATACGCGGCGGAGACCACCATCGCGAGCATCGCGAACGCCGTCAGATAGCGTACTCTGGACGCGCCCGCTGGCGGCTTCGATTCCGTCCTTGCCATGGCGTCAGCCGATGCCGATCAACGCGCCGGAGCACGGCGAGACCACTTCCCGCTCCAACTCGCAACCGAACTGCGCAAGCACGCGGGAACGCACCAAGTCCATCAGGTCGAAGACGTCGCGCGCCGTCGCCTCCCGCTCGTTGACGATGAAATTCGCGTGCAGGTCGGAGACCGCGGCGCCGCCGATTCGAACGCCCTTCAGCCCTGCCTCATCGATCAATCGCGCCGCACTGGCGCCGCCGGGATTGCGGAAGATGCAGCCGGCGCTGCGCGCCTTGAGAGGCTGCGTGCGGCCTTTGCGCTGGATGATCGCTCGCGCCATCTTCACGAGCGCCGCCCGGCTCCCCGGGCACAAGCGGAAGTACACTTCGGCGATCCCCCGGGCGCCGATGCCGGATGAGCGGTAGCACCAATCGATCTGATCCCCCGGAAGGCAGCGTCGCGTCCCGTCGGAGTCGAGGAGCACGACCGCTTCCACGACCTCGCCGATCGCGCGCTCGGCGCCGCCCGCGTTCCCCCATACCGCGCCCCCGATGCTGCCTGGGATGCCGACGAACCGCTCGAGCCCCTCCCAGCCGAGGCCGATCGCGTGCTTGATCATGCGCCGGAGCGATACGCCCGCTTCGGCGGCGAGCAGCCCCTCCTCGACGACGCGCAGCCTTTGCAAGCGCGCGGTCGAGATCACCACGCCATCGAAGCCGCCATCTTCGAACAGCGTATTCGTTCCTCCGCCCAGCACGAACCAGCGCATGCCGCGCCTGTGTACCCAGGCGAGCAGAGCCGCGAACTCGTCGATCGTCTCCGGCTCTGCGAAGAGGCGACTCGGCCCGCCGATGTGAAACGAGGTCTTGTCGCGGAGCGGTTCGCGGCGCCGAATCCTCATGATGCGACCCCCCGCCGCTCGAGCGATCCTCGCAGCTCTTCCGTCAAGTGATACACATCGCCGGCGCCGAGCGAGAGGCACACGTCGCCGGCGTGGAGCTGGGCTCCGAGCAGTTCCGCCCCGTCGTGTAGCGATCCCGCGCGCTGCACCGGAGTGCCGCGCGTGCGCAGCTCCTGCTCGAGCAGGGCGAGCTGCTCGTCGCGGTACGCCGGCGGCGCTTCACGCACGGAATACACGGGCAGGAGCACCACCCGATCCGCCGCCGCGAGCGCTTCCGCGAACGCGCCGCGAAAGGTCCCGAGCCGGGTGTGCTGGTGCGGTTGAAACACCGCCCACAGCGGCCGCCGCGGGAACGCCTCGCGCGCCGCTTCGAGAGTGCTCCGTACTTCCGTCGGGTGGTGCGCGAAATCATCGACGAGATCGATCCCGTCGATGCTCCCGACGCGCTGGAAGCGCCGCGCGATCCCTGGAAAAGCGCCGAGCGCTTCCACGATCGCGGCGCGTTCGACATCCAATTCGGCGGCGAGCGCCGCCGCCGCGAGTGCGTTCAGCACGCTGTGGAGTCCGGCGACCTTCAACATCACGGTGCCCCAGACGGCGCCGCGCTTGCGAATCTCGAAGCGCGGCGCGAGGCCGACCGCGGATGGGCACGCTTGCCAGTCGTTGTCCGAACCGATTCCGAAGCGCAGGTGCCGCAGGTTTTCCGGCGCCGCGACACGCGCCAAGAGCGGGCTGTCGCCGCCGCTCACGAGCGTGGCGCCGGGCGGAAAGCCCGCGAGGTAGCGGCGAAACGATTCTAGAATCGCATCCTCGTCCGCGTAGATGTCGGGGTGATCGAGCTCGAGGTTCGTGACGATGCCTGCGGCAGGATGGAGAGAGTGGAATGACCGGTTGAATTCGCACGCTTCGGCGATGAATTCCGGGCCATCGCCGTGGCGCCAGTTTCCCCCGAGCTGGGGATGCTCGCCGCCTATGAGGACGGAAGGATCGCGCCCGGCGGCGATGAATATCGAAGCGAGCATGCCGGCGGTCGAGGTCTTGCCGTGCGTGCCCGCGACCGCGATTCCGCGCTTCTCGCGGAGCAGCCCGCCGAGACATTCCGCGTAGCTCACGATGGGAATGCCGAGACGGCGCGCCTCTTGGATTTCGGGATTGTGGTCGGGAACCGCTGCCGAATACACGACGAGGTCGACGTGCGGGTGGACGTTGCGCGCATCATGCGCCGCTTGCACCCCAACGCCGGCGCCGCGCAAGAGCGCGAGCGCGCGCCGTTCTTCTCGATCGGAGCCCGTCACTTCGGCGCCTTGCGCCTGCATGATGCGGGCGAGGCCGCTGGTCGCGGATCCCGCGATCCCGACGATGTGCACCCACTTGGGAGCGTCCATCGGCCTCATGGCAGGAGGTCCCCATTGCGCGGCGGAATCGTCAACTTGGTCCCCACCCGGAGCCTCTTCGGATCCGAGATCTTCCCCCGATTGGCGTCGTACAGCCAGCGCCACCCCTGATGGGGGCGGTAGGTGCGTGCGATAGTGTAGAGATCGTCTCCCCGCCTCACAACATGGACCTTCTCCCGCGCGCGCGCGCCCGCTCCCGGCTTCGCCGGCGCGCGTTCCTTCGCGCTCTCGCCGGGTGACTCGGCGGCGAGCGGTACTTTGAGCGCCATTCCGGCGCGCATCCGCGACGGATCGCGCTTCAAAGCGGGATTCGCATCGCGGATGCGGACCCACTCCTTGCCGCTCCCGTAGTAATGCTCGGCGATCTGCCAGAGCGATTGTCCCTTTCTCACGGTGTGGATCGCGGCCCGATCTCCGCTCGCTGGATGCGCTCTCCCTAGCGGCTCGTCGCCTGCGCCGGCCGCTCCCGCACCGCTCTGGCCGCCCGCGGCTCCACCCCCCTCGAGATCCTCGTATTCCTCGAATCCTTCCGGGGGCAGATCGTCCAACGGCGCGAGATACCATGCGGAGAGCGAGCCTCCGACCAGAACGGTGTGCGGCGGCGACTCGAGGTTCACCGCCACGTCTACTTGCTCCGGCTCTTCCGGAGATATTTGGAGCAACAATGCCGTCAGGCCGGCTGCAAAGACGACGAGGCCGCTCCCCCAGTGGCCGGCGATGCGCCTCGAACATTGCAGAGCGGCACCCGCCACGTCGCGGGCGAGGTCGAGCCGGCGGCGGAGCCGGGTCGGGCGAGCGCTCATGCGGCCCCCGCCCAAACGGCAGCGCGCGGGTCGGCGCCGCTCGGAGCGCAGCCGAGATGAGTCGCGATGACGTCGGCAATGCGCGCGGCGGCGGCCGGCGCGGCGAGGTCGCCGGCGCTTGCCGCCATCGCGGCGAGGGCGCTTCCATCTTGGATCAACGCACGCAACGTCGTCGCGAATTCCGCGACGTCGCCGCTCAAGAGCCGAGCGGCTCCCGCGTTGCAGAGTGGCTCCGCATTCAAGAACTGATGGCGATCCGAGTGATGAGGATAAGGCAGCAAGAGCGACCCGCGGCCGACCGCCAGGATCTCCGCAATCGTGCTCCCCCCTGCGCGCGCTACGATGAGGCTCGCCGCCGCGAAGTACGGTGCGGGATCGGCCGCGAAGTCGCGCACCTCCGCGGCGAACCCCGCGTCCCGGTAGCGCGCCTCGAGCTGCCGATCCTTGCCCGGTCCCGTCACGTGGATGAAACGCACGCGTCCGCGCAGCTCGGCAAGCGCCGGCAGCGCGCTTTCGAGCAGCCGATTCACATCCTCCGCGCCCTGGCTGCCGCCTAGGACGAGAACCGCGGGAACGCCGCCGGGGAGCGGCGCGGGACTAAACCCGCTCCGCACCGGGCAGCCGATCGCGATGCCGCGGCGCCGCAACCCCCGCGGTCCGCGCGCATCGCGGAAGCAAAGGAAGATGCGCTTCGCGCACGGCATCAGCGCGCGGTTCGCCCGCCCCACGATTCGGTTTTGCTCGAGGAGGAACACCGGCACGCCGTGCCAGCGAGCGATCAAGCCCGGGAGCACGCTCGGCATGCCGCCGAGTCCTACGAACGCGGCGGGCTCGAGCCGCGCGAAGATCCTGCCGAGCGCACGCGCGTAGCGCGCGAAAGCGAGCGGTCCGCGCCCGCCGTGCGCGGCGACGCGCTCGACGGAGATGGGGGCGCTCTCGAGAATGCGCCGCTCGGCCTCCCGATTGCCGGCGAGAACGTGCGATTCGATGCCGGCCCCTTCCGCGAGCGCGCGCGCGAGCGCGAGCGCCGGGTAGAGGTGACCGCCCGAAGCTCCTCCCGCGAGGAGGATCCGCCGCGTCATGACCGCGCTCCCGGCGCCGCCGCCGCCGGTGCGGGCGCCTCCGCCGGCGCGGGAGGAACGGCGGGGTTTCCGCTCGCGCGCGCGATCGCCAGGATGATGCCGACTTCGAGCAACGCGATGGTGAGCCCGGAGGATCCGTGGGAGATGAACGGGAGCGGGATTCCCTTCGTCGGCGCGCTCGCGCTCGCGACGGCGATGTTCATCGCCGCCTGCAGCACGAGGTTCAGCACGAAACCCCCGGCGATGATGCGGAGCGCAGGCTCGGGACACTCCCGCACGACGCGCCAACCCGCGTGGAGGAGCAGCGCGAATAGTCCGATCAAGAACGCCACACCCACGAGACCGGTCTCTTCGGCATAGACGCCGAAGATGAAATCGTTGTGGGCCTCCGGCAGATAGCCGGTCTTCTCCCAGCTTTCTCCGAAGCCTTTGCCCAAGATGCCTCCACACGAGATCGCGGTCAGCGAATGCTGAACTTGATAGACCTGCTCCGGGCGCACGAACGCGAGGAATCGTTCGGTCAGCTCGTCGCCGCGTGCGTGCCAAAGGAGCACGGCGGCGGGAACCATGAGCACGACCCCCGCGACGACGTAGGCGGCTGGCAGTCCCACGAGGAGCAAGAGCGCGCCCCCGACCCCGAGAATGAAGAGCCCCGAACCGTAGTCGGGCTCGACGATGATCAACGCGCCGAGAAGCCCGAGCGCAGCGAGCGCCGCAAACCAAAGCGGGCGCCGCTTCGCCGCGGTCAGACTCGAGTCGCGGAGGCGCCGGTCGTAGAGCCAAGCCACCATGATCGGGGTCACGAGCTTCGCCAGCTCCGATGGCTGCACGCTGATGAAGCCGAGCGGGAGCCAGCGATGCGCGTTATTGATCTTGGGGCCCGCGAGGAGCACCGCGGCGAGGAGCAGAATCGTGATTCCATAGAGAGCCGGCGCCCACGCGAGCCAACGGCGCGGGGGCAGGAACGTGGCGGCGCAAAGTACGGCCGCTCCAAGCGCCACGCCGAGCATTTGCCGCTTGAGGAAGAAGGCCGGGTCGCCGAGCGCGAAGTAGGCGCGATGGAAGGTCGCGGAGAAGAGCACGGCCGCGCCCAGCGCGACGAGCACGAGGACGGCGAGCAAAAGGATGCGCGCCGCCGGCGTCAAACCGAATCGCCGCTCCAATTCGGACACCCCTGTTTCCCGCAAGAGAGACGCGCCAATCCGTGCCGCCACGCTACTGAGATCGATCCAAGTGTTCGGCGACGCGCGCCGCGAATCGCTCGAGTCCATCGCGGCGAGAGGCTTTGAAGAGCACGCGATCGCCGGGGCGCAGGGATCCGGCGAGCCGCACCGCGGACTCATCGTCGTCCGTGAGCAGCGTGCCGTCGCCGCCGCGCTCGCGCAGCCCCGCCAAGTACCAATTCCGCGCGCGGCCGACGAGATACACCGCGTCGAGAGCGGGCGATGCGAGCCGCTCGCCGAGCCGCCGATGCCAGCCTTCCTCCTCCACTCCCAGCTCTTCCATGGTGCCGACCACGCAAACGCGGCGCCCGCGCGCGGCTTCGCGCTCGAGCCGCGCGATCGATGACTCGAGCGCCGCTGGATTCGAGTTGTAGCAATCGAGGAGCAGATCCACGCCTGCGTGCGTCTTGCACTCGCCCCGGAGCGGGGGCAACGCGAGCGCGCCGGCGCGCGAGACGAGCGCCGCCGGCGGGATGCCGAGCGCAACGCCGGCGGCGAGCGCCGCCTCGAGGTTGCGCGGCGAGTGCGGGAAAGGCGCCTGCCACGGAAACGGGTCCGCGGCGGGCAGCCCCGCCAGGAGCAACCGCCATTCGCCCGCGCGGCTCCCCGGAACCAGCTCCAGCTCGCCGCCGGGGCCGAACGTGCGCACGCGCGCACGCGTGGCGGGGAGGAACCGCGCGAATTCCCGCGCCGCCTCCGCGGGCAGCCACGCCTCTTCGTTCTCCGGGAGCGCGGCGCACAGCGAGAGCTTCTCCGCGGCGACGCCTTCGATGGTGCCGAGCCCCGCCAAGTGGGCAGGAGCGATCGCGGTGATGCACGCGACGCGCGGGCGCGCGATGCGTGCGAGCCCACGCACTGCGCCGGGAGCATTGGTGCCGAACTCGCGGACGAGGAAGTCGCAATCTTGCGGCGCGCCGAGGATCGAGAGCGGCACGCCGAGCGCGTTGTTGAACGACTTCGGCGGACCATGGGCGATCCCCGCCGCGCGGAGCAGCGTCGCCGCGTATCCGCAGGCGGTGGTCTTGCCGACGCTGCCCGTTATGGCGACCGCGGGCAGGACGCCCTCCTCGAGCGCGCGCACGCGCGCGGCGAGGCGCGAGAGCGCGCGGGCGGCGTCGGCGACGACGATGGAGGGCAAGCGGCGCAGGTGCGCGGCATCGGTGACGACCGCGCAAGCTCCTCGGCCCAGCGCCTCAGCGGCGAAATCGATGCCGTGCGCGCGCTCTCCCGGAAGCGCGAAGAAGAGGTCCCCCGGGCGTACCTCGCGGCTGTCGATCGCGGCGCCGGCGACGAGCGTACCCGGCTCCGCCTCGCGGCATTCCCCTTCCATCCACTCGGCAGCAACGGCAAGCGCGCGCGGCTTCACAGCCTGGTTCCGATCGCCACCGCCGACAACACCGCTTCCCTGTCATCGAAGGGACGGCGCGCCTGGCCGATGATCTGCTCCTGCTCGTGCCCCTTGCCCGCGACGATGAGCACGTCGGCCGGAGCCGTGTCGCGTACCGCGCGCGCGATCGCCGCCCGCCGATTCTCCTCGACGACGACGGCCGTGCTCGCAGGGAAGCCGGCCAGGATGTCATCGATGATCGCTCCCGGGGGCTCGCTGCGCGGATTGTCGGAGGTAACGTAGATCACATCCGCCAGCCGCGCCGCGACCGCCGCCATCTGCGGGCGCTTGCCGCGGTCGCGATCGCCGCCGCAGCCGAAGACGACGCGCAGCCGCCCGCGCGTCAGCTCGCGCGCGGCGGCGAGCACCGCGGCGAGCGCATCGGGAGTGTGGGCATAGTCGATGTAGATGCGGCCGCGGTTCCCCGGGACAAGCTCGAGGCGGCCTCGCACCGGGGGCGCGCTCGCGATCCCGCGCGCGATCGCGCCGGGATCCGCTCCGAGGGCTCGCGCGAGCAGGGCCGCGGCGAGGATGTTCTCGAGGTTGTGGCGGCCGACGAGTGGGGACTCGATCGCGATCCGTTCGCCGAGCACGGAGATCGACCCGCGGAGCCCGGTCGCTTCGAACGCCATCTCCACCGGGAACGCATCGGCTGGCGCGGATGCGCCGAAGGAGAGCGCGCGGCGGCCGCGCGCCTCATCGCAACTCGCGGCGACCGGCCCGCGCGCCGCGAAGACGACCGGCGCTTGCGGCGCGGAGCGCGCGAACAACCGCAACTTGGCGCGCAGGTACTCCTCCATCGTGCCGTGATAGTCGAGGTGATCGCGCGAGAGGTTCGTGAGTACCGCGCCCGCGAATTCGATTCCCGCCACGCGCTCTTGCACGAGCGCGTGGGATGAAACCTCGAGCACGAGGTCTTGGCCCCCCGCGCGCAAGAGCTTGCGCATGCCGGCCGCCAACTCGCGCGGCTCCAGCGTCGTGAGATTCTGCGTACTCTCGTCCCCGCCGAGGCGGCATGTGACCGTGCTCATCCAGCCGGTACGCCGCCCCGCCGCTTCGAGGATCGCGGCGAGCAAACGGACCGTGGTCGATTTCCCGTTCGTTCCGGTCACGCCGGCGATGCGGAGCGCTCGCGCCGGGTCTCCCGCGAATCCCTGTGCGAGCAGCGCGAGCGCGCGGCGCGAGTCCGAGACGCGGTAATAAGGAAGCGGGTAGTCCGCGAGCGGAGCCGCTTCGCCGATCACGCCGCGGATCGCGCTCCCGGGAAGGCGCGGCAGCGCGGCGTGGCCGTCGAAGCGCGCGCCGCGAATCGCAACGAACAGGTCGCCGCTCAGCTCGCGATCGTCCGCGGTGACGCGGGAGTACGGCAAGAGGGGCGCGGTGCCGAAGAAATCGGGGGAAAGCCGTCGCATCAACTCGAAGTGATCGAGCGCTGGGCTTAGCGATTCGCTGCGGACTGCCACTCGCCGCCCCCTGTTCCCCCTCTTGCATCCCCCGCGCCGATCATATGCTCGCTGCCGGATCCGTCACAAGGGTCGCGGTGCGGGCCGAGGTTGGCCGCCATCCGGTTGCCCGGCTCACCGAGGAGCGCGCCCATCATCTTGCGCGCGACGGGTCCCGCGACTTGCGCGCCGTAGTAACGTCCGCGCGGGCGATCGACGTGGATGAAGACGAGAAAGCGCGGCTCGCGCCAAGGCGCGAAGCCCATGAACGAGGAATAGTATTCGCCGGGGAGGTATCCGCCGGGACCCGCGATTTTCGCGGTGCCCGTCTTCCCCGCCATCGCGATCCGCTCGAAGTCGAGGCCGCGCCCGGTGCCGTGCACCGCGGCGTCGAAGAGGAGCGCCCGGAGCTGAAGCGAAGCCGCCGCCGGCAGGATTCGCGCCTCTTCATCCGCCGGGGGCGCGCATTCGGCGGGGGTCGGCGCGCCGGCGATCGCCGCGACGAGATAGGGTTCGACGCGGAAGCCGCCGTTCGCGATCGCGGCATACGCGCGCAGCAAGTCCCAAGGCGTCACCGCGATCTGGTAGCCCATCGGCAGAGAGCTGATCAGGTACTTGTCCCACGCGCCGGATGGGTCGAGGTCGAAGCGCGCGACCGCCGCGGCGAGGCCTTCCCTCCCCAGGCGGAGGCCGATTCGCACCATGCCGATGTTGCTGGAGTGAATGAGGGATTCCGCCATGGTCAGCGGTCCGTGCGAGCTGGAGTCTCGAATGGTGCGCTGCACGCCGAGCGGGCGCATGTCCCACTCCTTGGCGCCATCCGTGATCCGGGTATCGAGCGGTAAGCCGCGCACGATCGCTTCGGCCAGGATCAGTGGCTTGATGGTGGATCCCGGCTCGTAAGGCGCGGTGCGGAGATTCAGCATGCTGCGCCCGATCTCTCGCCGCCCATCCTCCGTTCCCAAGCCGAGCGCGTATTCGCCGCGGCTGAGGAGAGGAGCGCAGGCCGCCGCCAGGATGGCCCCGGTGCGCGGGTCGATGACGACTCCGAGCACGCGCCGGGCACCGGTATCGTCCAGGGCTTCCCCCAACAGCCGCTCGAGCAGCAGTTGCGCCTTGAGATCGATCGTCAAGACGACGTCCGATCCCGGCATGGCCCCTTGCCCCGGAACGCCGGCGGCGGCCGCGACCTCGATTCCCATGAATTCGGATTCCCGCTGAGCCGCGCAGTTCTCCGCGGCGGGCCGCGCGGGCCCCGGTTCCCCCTGGGCGAGCGCGCCGACCTCTTCCATGACCATGCGGTTGCCGGCGCGCCTGAGCCGCCGGATGCCGTCTTGTCCAGCGAGGAATCGCTCGTACTCCCCCTCGATGCCGAAGAGCCCCTGCCCGGCGGCGCCGAGCTCGCCGACGACCTGGAGCGCGCACTCGCCATGCGCGTAATCGCGCCGAAAGTAGAGGTCGCTCGTGAAGCACGGAGGCCCGCCGCGCCGTCGCCACTCGAGGCGCAAGGTCTCGATCTCATCGAGATCCGCGCGCGCGTCGATCGAAACCAAGGGAGCGTGGCGCCGGCCTGCGGCGAGTCGGTCGAGGACGCGCGCTTCCACTCCGGCAGGATTCTCGTACCGCTCGATGACCTGGGCGACGTGGGCGAGCGCGTCTCGGACGCGCGCTTCTCGCTCGGCGAGCGGCAACTCCGCACCGCCTGCCGCCTGAACGAGATCGAGCCCGAGGCGCCACGCCGCGACGTTGCGCGCGAGCGCTTCGCCATGGCGCGTCCAGATGCAGCCTCGCGGAGCCGGATCCCGCTCGTGCCCTTCCACGTACTCATCTTGGATGGCGCTGTAGTGATCATGGAGGTAGAGCTGCAAGTACGCGCAGCGGAGGAGCAAGCCGAGCAGGATCGCCTGCAAGCAAGCGACCATGCGCCGCGCCCAGCGCAGCGCCTTCTCCTCGCCGCCGGACGGCGGATCGTGGGGGCCGATCGCGCGAATCAACTCAAGTACCGCGTCTCGATCGAGGCTCTCGGGAATTCGCCTCTGCGGAGGCCGCTTCCCGCGGGCGAGCGACGACCTCGCGCGCCGGGCGCTCGGCGCTCGCCGCGGCGGCCGTCTCGAAGAGCGCGGCGTAGACGGCGGCGTCGTAGGAGTCCTGCGCGCGATCCCTCGCTTCGAGCGAGTTCGCGAGTCCCGCGCGCAGCTCGACGATCTCCCTCATGGAGCCTTGGCCCAAGAGCCCCTGTACCGCCAGGTCGAAACCGCAAGCGAATACGAGGGCCGCGACGAGCGTGGTCCGCGGCACCGTCATCTTCTCTCCTCTTCCCTGAGGCGGCGTAGCCCCCGCAGGCGCGCGCTACGCGACCGCGGATTCCGTTCGATCTCTGCTTCCGCCGGAGTCAGGCACCGGCGCGTCAAAGGTTCGTAGTCTCCTTCGCGAGCGCGCTCACGGAACGCGTTCTTGACCTGCCGGTCCTCGAGCGAGTGATACGAGATCACCGCCAAGCGCCCGCCGCGCGCGAGCACGAGCTCGAACCTCCCCAGAAAATCGCGCAGCGCCTCCAACTCGCGGTTCACCGCGATGCGCAACGCTTGGAAGGTTCGCGTCGCCGGATCGATCCTCTGCGCGGGTTGCGGAGGGAGCGCTGCACGCACGATCGCGGCGAGCCGCGCGGTGGAATCCAAACGCCGCGAGCGGCGCGCTTCCACGATCGCCGCCGCGACGCGTGCCGCGTAGCGCTCTTCGCCGAACTCCGCAACGATTCGCCGCAACTCTTCCACGCTGCATTCGTTCACCAACCGCTCCGCGGTGAGTTCGCTGCCGCGGTCCATTCTCATGTCGAGCGGCCCATCGCGCCGAAAGCTGAATCCGCGCTCCGGCAGATCGAGCTGCCACGACGAGACTCCCAAGTCCAAGAGCACGCAGTCGTATGCGCTCGATGGGAGCCGCGCCCGCAGCTCCGCGAGCGCACCGAAGCTGCCCGCGATCAGCTCCACTCGCGCGCCAGGGGTAGCCGCCAGCCTCCGGCGCGCGATCTCCAAGACCTCCGCATCGCGATCTACTCCGACGAGGAGGCCGCTCGCCCCAGCGCGCTCTCGCAGGCTCGAGGCGTGGCCGCCTGCTCCCACGGTGAGATCGAGAATCCTCGCACCCTCTTCGGGGGCAAGGAGCTGGACGACCTCCGCGAGGAGCACCGGCTCGTGTACCGGCACCAAGAGCGAGTCGCGGGGCCGCTCAGGCCCGGTTGCGTCCGGGCTCGAAGTAGATCCTTCGCGCGCCATTCCTTTGGAAGCTCCGCGCGGCCTCCCGCGCAGACTCGCTGAGCGCGGCGGCCGCGAACGCGCCTCCGCGGCGCCGTACGCGCTCGATGCGCGCGAGCAGCGTTCGCAGGTCTGCGCGCAGCCGCTCGACCTCGGCGGTGAGCGCCGGTACCGACGCGCGCGCGCGCAGATACTCGCGCACGCGGGAAACCGGCGTCCCATCGCCATCTGCCCGCGGCTGTTGTCGATCGCAAAGTCTGGCGATCATGCTCCCCTCCTAGGCCGGCGTGCGGCCGTTCCGTGCAGGCGGCGGGAGCCGCCCCTCGAGCCGGCTGCCTGCCGATGACCGTGCACTTGGCACCATTCCCCACATGCTGCCTGGCCGGCGGCGACCACTCGCCGCCGACGCCGTTACTCGGTCTCCACCGCGCCGAGGAAAGCCTGCACTTGGCTGGCGTAGCTACCGCGCGCCGCGCTTTGTGCAGACTCCCAGGCCGGCTTCGCCCAGATCTCGAGCCGGTCGTAGCAACCGGCGATGACGATCTCCCCCTCGATGTTCACCAAGGACCTCAGTCTCTCGGGGAGCAACAATCTCCCCTGCTTGTCGAGAGCCCCCTGCTCCGCATTCGCGTACCAGAGCCGCTGAAACTGCCGGTATTCCGGCGATCCCTTCGGGAGCTTGCGCTGGGCATCGCAGATGCGGCTCCACTCCGCGGGGGTGTAAAGAAACAAGCATTGCTCCGGCGCGGGCGTGATGACGAAGCCGGTACCGTCCTGGGCGGAATCGATCGCATCTCGGAACTTGGAGGGAATGATCACTCTCCCCTTGTCGTCGAGACTGTGCTCGCTGTGTCCCATGAACCTCGCGGCCACGGACACGCCCTTTCCGAATACCGACTCGGGCGGCTTCCCAATGGGCCTAAGGCACAAGCGGGCGGCAGGTCGCTTGGACCGTTGTCCCTAAAACTCTTTACCGCAATGAATTACGAAGGCGGTCCGGCGCGCAGCAGCCCTCCTGAAACCACGCCGGTGGTGACGATTCCCGCCTGGAATCGAGCCCGAAAACCACTTCGCACCACTTGCCACCACTCTAATGCACTAATTCGGCATCCGTCAACCACGCGCTGAAGGGGGAAGTTCGAGAGAATCGCGGCTCTCATCGCGAAAAGCTCAACCTCTAGATACTCGCCGCGGTTATCCAGCTACGGATTGTTGAGGCGAGAAAACGAAAAATTCTGGAAATTTTCTCGCCGCGCGCGGAGCGCCTGGCGCGCCTGTTGTGCGCGCGCTTCGGAGCGCGGCGGCAATTCGTTGGTGCGTAGCGAGTTATCGCGAGCGCACCGCGAGCGCTCGGCGCGAAGTGGCAACAAGTGGAGGGAATTACTCGCTGGATTTCGTTCCGCGCGGGCTTCTACGGCAGTGATTGGTCGCGAGTCGAAATGGAATTCATCAAGCGAAAAGCTCGTCGAATGCGGCCATCGCCGCCTCGAGCTCCTGCTCTCCGACGGCGGGCACCGCCGCTCGGAAAACGCGCGGCGGCTCCTCGCGCGTGGCCAACTCGAGCACGCCGCCCGCAAGATCGCGCCAGCGCAGCGCCTTCTTGCGGACGAGGAACAGTGCGAGCAAGAAGCGAAGCAGCGCGCGCGAGATCGCGAGCCCGCTCGCGAGCCGAATCGGGGCTTGCTCGGATGCCCCCGGCGGCGCCGAAGCGGCGCCTGCCTCCACGGCAGTCGCGGGAGCGAGGCGCTCGAAATACGCGAGGAGCGCGGTGAGGTTCACGATCTTCTTCGGCGGCGTCTCGGAAGCCGGAATCGTGCCGCGCCAGTGCGCGAACCGGCTCTCGAGCGGCACCGCGGGGAAACAGCGCGCGCAGTAGTCGCGGCGCTCGAACAACTCCGCGGCGACGCCGACTTGGTCGGCCGGCTCGAGGGTGCCTGCCAAGAAGAGCGCCGTATGAAACTCCGCGCGTTCCGCAAGGAGCGCCGCGCAGGCCCAGCACTGGCGCCGTGCATCACCTATGGACCAGCGGGCGCGGCCGTCCACGCGCTCGTCCTCTTCGTACAGGCGCGCGAACACTTTGCTCTGCTCGACGATCCCCGCTTCGCTCGCGAGGGCGGGTAGTTCCGGCGCGGGAGCCGAGGTTGCGGCTGCGGCCGCGCTAGGGTTGGACCGCTTCCGCACTGAAGAATCTTCCATGCTCACCATCTTCTCTAAGCTCGAAATTCACCTCGCGCAGGCACCGTGGACAATGGCCCGAGGTGGTGCGCGCTCCTTTCCGGAAGTAAACGCGCTGATACACATTGCAGCAGCGAAAGAGGACGCTCACCCAGAACCTGCCGCCGGGGCCATCTTCCGGAGTGGACATGGAAACCAGTTTGGCGGCGCGCGGCTGCTCTGCAAGGCGGAACCATGCGGCGCCGCTCGCGGCATGACGCCGGGGGCGGCGTTGCCGCTCCTTGCCAGGCCTACGGCGGAATCCTATAACACGGGAGCGAGTCCCACCTGGGAGGATCCGAGGGGATGACACCGGAGGACCTGTGCCGGCGCCGCCGTTCGCCCATCTTCACGTGCACAGCCATTACAGCCTGCTCGACGGGGTGATCCCAATTCCGGCATTGGTGCGCGCCGCGAAGGACCGCGGCATGAAGGCTCTCGCGCTCACGGATCACGGGAACCTTTTCGGCGCCGTCGAATTCTTCCAGACGTGCAAGCAGGAGGGAATCAAGCCGATCATCGGCATGGAAGCCTATATCACGGACGGCAGCCGCTTCGACCGCCGCCGCGACACCCCCGGCAACAACTTTTTTCACCTCGTGCTGCTCGCGCGCAACGAGGAAGGATATCGAAACCTGGTCCGACTCTCGAGCAGCGCCTACACCGAAGGGTTCTACTACAAGCCGCGCATCGATCACGAATTGCTCGCGAAGCACGCGCGAGGCTTGATCGGCCTCTCCGCTTGCTTGTCGAGCGAGGTGAATCGCGCGCTCCTGCTCGGCGCGGGCGACAAGGCACGCGCCGCCGCGCGGCGCTATTCCCAGATCTTCGGGCACGACCACTTCTTCCTGGAGATCCAGGACCATGGCCTCCCAGAGCAGAAACGCGTGCTCGAGCAGGTGCCCGCCCTCGCGCGCGAGCTCGGGCTGCCGATCGTCGCGACGAACGACATTCACTATCTGAACCCGGACGATTCTCGCTCTCACGAAGTGCACCTTTGCATCAACACCGGCGCGACGATGGAGGACTCCGATCGGCTCTGTCTCGACTCGAACCAGTTTCACTTCCGCACGGCGGATGAGATGGCGCGCATATTCGCCGACTACCCGGGCGCCGTCGCCACCGCGGGCGAAATCGCGGCGCTGATCGATTTCGAACTGGACACGAAGGCGAACCATCTGCCGGTATTCCACCCTGGCGCGACGGCGTCCGATGCCGTGGCCGAGGGCCCCGAGCTCGCCGCCTCGAATCTCGCGCTCTTCCGCTCGCTGCTCGAAGAGGGATTCGCGGCGCGCTATCCGAATCCCCCCGAGGAGTGCCGCCGGCGCCTCGAATACGAAATCGAAATGATCGAGAAGATGGGATTCGTGTCCTACTTCCTGATCGTGTGGGACTTCATTCGTTTCGCGCGCGAGCAGCGCATTCCGGTGGGACCGGGACGTGGCTCCGCGGTCGGGAGCATCGTCGCGTACTGCCTCGGCATCACCGATGTCGATCCGCTGCGCTACGATCTGATCTTCGAGCGATTCTTGAACAGCGATCGCATTTCGCTGCCGGACATCGACATCGACTTCTGCCGCGACGGCCGCGAGCGCGTGATCCAATACGTGCGCGAAAAATATGGGAGCGACCGCGTTTGTCAGATCGTCACCTTCGGCACGATGGCGGCGCGCCAGGTGATTCGCGACGTCGGGCGCGTGCTGCGCATCCCCTTGGGGGAAGTCGATGGGATCGCGAAGACGATCCCCAAGACGCTGGACATCACGCTCGCCGCAGCCATTGAGCAGGAGCCCGAGCTGAAGGCGCTCTCGCAGGATGCGCGCTACCAGGAGTTGTTCTCGATCGCGCTGCGGCTGGAAGGGCTCAACCGCAACTGCTCGACTCACGCCGCCGGCGTCGTGATCTCCGACGCTCCGCTCACGGAAATCGTCCCGCTTTGCCGTAACAAAGGCGAAATCACCACCCAATACACGATGGAGGCGCTCGAGAGCATCGGCCTCCTGAAGATGGACTTCCTCGGGCTCAACGCGCTGACGATCCTCGACCGCGCTCTCGACAACATCGAATCGGAGAGCGGCCGGCGGCTCGCGCTCGAGGAGATCCCGCTCGATGACCGCAAGACCTACGAGCTGCTCGCTTCCGCGAATACGACCGCCATCTTCCAGCTCGAGTCCTCCGGGATGCGAGAGCTGCTCCGGCGCCTGCGCCCCGACCGATTCGAAGAGTTGATCGCGGCGCTCGCGCTCTTCCGGCCGGGCCCGCTCGGCAGCGGCATGGAGAAGGTCTTCTGCGACCGCAAGCACGCTCGGGAGAAGATCTCCTACCTGCACCCCAGCCTCGCCTCGATCCTCGGCGAGACGAACGGGGTGATCCTCTATCAAGAGCAGGTAATGCGCATCGCGCACGATCTCGCGGGCTTCTCCATGAACGAGGCGGATTCGCTCCGCAAGGCGATGGGGAAGAAGAAGCCCGAGATCCTCGCGCGCTTCAAGGACCAGTTCACGGAAGGAGCGCGGCTGCGCGAGATCCCACCGCACATCGCCCGCGAGATCTTCGAGCAGATCGAGCACTTCGCGAAGTACGGGTTCAACAAGTCTCACTCGACCGCCTATGCGGTGATCAGCTATCGCGTGGCGTATCTCAAGGCGAACTTTCCCGCCGAGCTGATGGCCGCGGCGTTGAGCTGCGAGATCGGCGCCATGGACAAGATCGTCGAATTGATCGCCGAGTGCCGCCGCATGGGGATTTCGGTGCACCCGCCGCGCATCAACTCTTCCGCGGCGAACTTCACGGTCCGGAACGGCGAGATCCATTACGGGCTCGTGGCGCTGAAAGGTGTCGGCGAGAAAGCCGCCGAAGACATCGTCTCCGCGCGCGATGCGGGAGGCCCTTTCCGGACGCTGTACGATCTCACGAGGAGAGTCGACCTCCGCACCGTGAATAAGGCGGTGCTCGACCAACTCATCGGCGCGGGCGCCTGCGACGAGCTGTGCGCATCGCGCGCGGCGCTATCGGCGGCGGTCGCCGAGGCGATGGAAGAAGGCAACCGCTTGCGCGCGGAAGAGCGCGCGGGGCAGCTCTCGCTCTTCGCCGAGGGCGCCGAGCCCGCAGGCGCGACGCGCCACGACTATCCCAACGTGCCGGAATGGACCGAATCGGAACGGCTCGCGGCGGAGCTCGGCTCGCTCGGATTCTATCTCAGCGGGCATCCGCTCGCGCAATACGAGCCCGATATCCAGCCGTTTCGCACGCACATGGTGGCGGAGCTTGCGGAGTCGGCGGACGCCACCAAGGTCACCCTCGGCGTTCGCATCGCGAAGGTCCGCCTGCGCCAGACCAAGAAGGGCGAGCCGATGGCGCTCGTCACCGTCGAGGACCAGAGCGGCTCCGTGGAGGTCGTTGTCTTCCCGAGCATCTACAGGAGCGAGCAGGCGATGATCAAGGAAGAAGCGATCCTTCTCGTGCAAGGCGAGACGGAGACGCGCGACGATAGGCTCTCGCTCCGTGCCGACACGCTGATTCCGCTCGAGCGCGCGCTGGAGCGCTGCGGCCGCCTGATCGAAGTGGCGTTCGACGCGGAGCGTACCAGCGAAGACGAATTGTTCCGATTGAAGGAGGTTGCGCAGCGCCACCCCGGAGAGCTTCCTCTCGCGCTGTCGTTCCGCTCCGGCGGCGGAGAGCGTTGGGTCGTAAGGACGGAGGTACGCCTGTCGGTGGCGGCGACTCGCGACATGCTCGCGGAGCTGCGCGAACTCGTCGGCAGCGAACGCGTGCTCGTATGTCGTGGTTGAGACGCGCCGGCTCGACCTCGCCGACTTTCGCCGGCGCTTCTCCGAGATCTCCCGCGAAGTAGCGGCGATCGCCGCCCGCACGCGCGCCGGTGGCGGCGCGCCGCCTCGCATCGTCGTCGTCACGAAATACCTCGCCGCCGCGGACAGCCTTCGGCTGGCCGCCGCCGGCTACGGTCCGCTCGGAGAGAACCGCGCCAACGCTCTGGAAGAAAGGGCTCCGGCGGACGCCGCACGGAACGTGGAATGGCATTTCATCGGGCACTTGCAACGCAACAAGATCGCCCGCGTCCTTCCTCGCGTGGGTCTCTTCCACGCGCTCGATTCCCGGCGCCTTGCCGCGGCGATCGAAGAATGGTGCAGAACGAATGGCACCACCGCGCGCTGCCTCGCGCAAGTGAACGTCTCCAGCGAGCGCTCGAAGGGCGGGCTCCCGCATGCCGGTGCAGCCGCCGAGATCCTGCAATGGACTCGAGACTTTCCTGCGATCGACTTGCGCGGCCTCATGACGATTGCCCCCCTCGTCGATGCGGAGAACTGCCGGTCGTACTTCCGGCAGCTTCGCGAGCTGCGCGACTCCTTGCGCGCAGACCTGTCGAAGGAGCGTGCCGCGCAATTCCAGGAGCTATCCATGGGTATGTCCAACGATTACCCTGTCGCGGTGGAGGAGGGCGCGACGCTCCTGCGCCTCGGAAGCGTCCTATACCGATGAGAGCGAGGACGCCGGCCGGAGCCGCCGCGCGTTCACGTCTAGCTCGCCGGAAGCGCGAGTGCAGGCAGGAGTCGGCGAGTGCCGAAGTTGATCATCGAGAATGGACCCGACCGCGGGAAGTCGTACTTCATCACCGCGGAAGGTCCGTTCTTCATCGGGCGCGACAAGGCCGCGCAGGTGCCGCTGCAAGATGAGATGACCTCGCGCCGCCATTGCCAGGTCGAAGTGCAAAACGGATCGTTTCACATCCGCGACTTGGGCAGCTCGAACGGCACTCTGCTCAACGGACGCGCGGTCAAGGGCGTTCAGCCGCTCACCTCGAACGACCGCATCCAAGTCGGAGATACCAGCATCACGTTTATCGACGAGAACAAGCCTTCCCTGGTCGGGCAGGAGATCTCCGGCTACCGCATCCTCGACCGGATCGGGCGCGGCGGGATGGGGACCGTGTACAGGGCGTTGCAGACATCGCTCGACCGCGAAGTCGCGTTGAAGATCCTCGCCCCGCATCTGACGAGCAACGCCAGCTTCGTAAACCTCTTCATTCGGGAAGCGCGCGCCGCGGGCGCGTTGAGCCATCCGAATATCGTGCAGGTTTATGACGTAGGCGTACACCAGGAAACCTACTTCTTCTCGATGGAGTTCATTCCGAACGGCAGCGTCGAGGACATTCTCAACCTGGGAGGCGCGCTGCCGCTCCCGCGCGCTCTTCGCATCGTCCGCGATGCGGCGCAAGGTCTCGAGTACGCGGAGCACAAAGGGATCATCCACCGCGACATCAAGCCCGGCAATCTCATGGTCGGCGCCAATGGCGTGATCAAGATCGGCGATCTGGGGATCGCGCGCTCGACGGAGGGGGAGGGCAGCATCTCTCAAAAAGATGGAGTAAGCGGATCGCCGCACTACATCGCTCCGGAGCAGGCGCGCGGCCACGACATCGACCACCGCGTCGACATCTATTCGCTCGGCGTTTCCTTCTATCAGATGCTGTGCGGCAAGACTCCGTTCAGCGGGGCGACGCCGCGAGAGGTGATCCTGAAGCACCTACGAGATGAACCTCCGCGCCTCAAGGACCGCGTCGCCGACCTGCCCGACGAGGTCGCTCGCATGGTCGACCGAATGATGGCGAAGCAACCGGATCAGCGCCCGCTCTCCGCGACGGCGCTGCTCGAAGAGCTGCGCCCGCTCTTGCAGCGCTTCCCGGAGGATGAGACCGCGATCGCTGTCGTGCCGCGCGCGCGGCGCTTGCTGCCCTATTGGCTGCTCGCCGGCGCCGTCCTGCTCGCAGCGGGCATCTTCGGAGCGGTGCAGTGGCAGCGCCACAGGACCCAAGAGGCGAGCGCGCGTGCCCGCGTCATCGCGACCTGCGCAGATGCGCTCGCCAAGATCGAGGGCGCGATCGACGGCGGCAACCTGCAAGAAGCCCGCGCCTCGTTGGACGGCCTGCCGGAAGCGGAGATCCTGCTGGAAGAGCAGAGAGCCACGCGGATGCGGCTCGAAGAAAAGTGGCGAGAGCGCGATGACCGCCGCCGTCTCGCGGAACGGAGCCGCCTGGCGGACGAAGAGCTGGAGGCCGCGAAAACGACCGCCGCCGATCTCGCGGCGCTCCGCCCGGAGATCGGCGTCGTCGAACGCGCCCCAGCGGCGATCGCGCAGCTCGAAAAGGTCGCGGCGGATCACGCGGAATTCGAAGCCGTGCGCGCGGAAGCGCTGAAGCTCCTGGCGGCCCTGCGATCGCAGGTGCAAGAAATCGCGAGGCGGCGGCGCGACCTGGAGCGCGCGGTCGAAGCGGCGGTGAAGAACGCGAGCGAACACGCGCGGAATCGCTACTACGACCTCGCCTACGACGAGTTGATGGGAGTTCCCGCCGACGCGCGCGGCGCTTCCCTCGATCCCGAACTCGGACGCGAGTGGCAAGACGCGATGAACGCCCTCGCGGGCAAAGTCAACGCGGACTGGGAGGAGATCGAGCGAAGCGTGCAGCAGCGCGTGAACGACCGCGCGTACTTCGACGCGAAGGCAGCTCTCGCCGCCTTCGACCGGCGAGTAGGCGACTTTCCGGAGATCAAGGCGGCGATCGAGGGACTGACTGCGCGAATCATCGAAATCGAGCGCAGCCAGGCGACCGCGCCCGCTCCTGGAGAAGATTCCCGCACGCTCCTCCGAAACCTGATGCGGGGGGCGCTTGGCCTGCTCGCGAAAGACGTGTCGCTGTCCGGCAGCGACTTGACGCGGGACATCTTGACCGCGCGCCGCGCCGGCTCGCTTCAAGGCGCCGATCTCGCGGCATTGGAGAAACTCGAAGTGCACCTCAAGGCCTGGCCGGCGGTGTTCCAAGATCTCGTCGCCAAGCAGCCGGGCCGCGGCGCCATCGTGACGCTCGCGATCGAGGGCAGCGCGCAGAGCGTCGAAATCACGCGCTTCGATCGCGACAAGCTCTACTACCGGGAAGTGGGCGCGATTCCCGAGAGTTTTCGCAGGTGGGACGAGATCGCCGCGCCCGAGTGCGCGCAAGTCCTCGGTCTCTGCGCCCGCACCGACAAACACCGGCTCTACGTGGGACTCGTCGCATACGCCGCCGGCGCGGCGGAACAATCCGACAAGCTGTGGCGCGGGATCGCCGCCGGCGCGGCGGAAGCGCGCGAACTGACGGAATTGCGAGTGCTCCTCGCGCTGCTCGAGGAAACGCGCGGCGGCGCCGGCTCCGAATGAGCGAGCGCTCCGGAAGGGAATGGCCGCGGTCGACCGCGGCGGGCGGCGTCGCGGTCACCGACGCGGGCGGCGGCCGCCTGCTTTTCGCCGCCCACGTCCTGCCGGGGGCGAGCAGCACCGCGGTCGGCGGCACACGCGGCGGCGCGCTCTTGGTGCGCGTCGCCGCTCCGCCCGAGGGAGGGAGAGCGAATGCCGCCGCCGCGCAGGCGGTGGCGCGCGCGCTCGGCCTTAGGAAGAGCGCAGTCGAGGTCGTCGGCGGCGCGACTTCGAGGCGGAAGATCCTGGAGGTCCACGGAGTCGCGCCCGAGCGGCTCGCAATCGATCTCGCCGCGCTCGCGCGTTCGCGCCGAGAGCGATAGTCTCGTTGCCCTCGCGCAATTTCCGCTATATAGATGCCTCCCATCGCATCGCTGGAGTTCTAGAGCACGTTTCAGAATGAAGCCGTTGCCCCGAGGTCGAACGAGGCGCCGGATGTCAAGGAGAGCCGCCGAGGCGTATTGATGGAGAAATACGTAGAGGCG
>JAKEFC010000005.1 GCA_022616235.1 Planctomycetota bacterium | reverse complement strand
TCTCGCCGAAGCCTTTCGGTTCGATCAGCTTCTCCCCTTGGCGCCAGAAGAGGGCGAGATCGCGCTTGAGTTCCACGAGGCCCAAGAAGCCCCGCTCTTCGAACGCCGTCGCGACGGCGGAGCGAGGTGCCGCGGCCAAGAACGCGGCCCCGCGCGCCGCGAGCCCGGCTGCGGTGCAGCGCACGGTGAGGCTTGCCGCGCCGGCAGGGGCGCGATCGAGCGTTGCGGTGAGGAGCGTGCTTTCGCGCAAGGCCTCCAGCCAGCCGCCTCCGAGGAGGCTCGCGACGAAGTTCTCGGCGCGCGCGGGGATCTCGTGCGGCAAAGCCTTTAGATTCCGGAGCGCCGCAGCCGCGAGATGCTCGGGTCCGAGCGCGGCGAGCACCCCTGCGCATTCGGGGGCGGCGCGAATGGAGGGTCCGCCGCCGCCGCTCGCGAGGTCGGCGACCGCGCGCATCGCTTCGAGGTCGTTCGATGCCGCGAAGACCTCGCCGAGTAGCGCGTAGTAGAACTCGCCGGCTCCGAAGATCTGCGTCGCCCCCCGCGCTTCGCCGATGGGAAACGGCCATGCGCCGAAGCGCGCGACGATGCCACCCTTGATTGCTTCGTGAATCTCCGCGAGCGTGCCTGCGCTCGCGGCGCGCGTGAGGAATAGATATACAGGTCGGGCGCCGTCGAGGCGGAGCGCGAGCGCGATCTCACGGCCGAGCAGAGCGCGCGCCAACTCGAGCGGCTCCTTTTTCGTCGTTTGCCCGAGCCAAGCGATCTCTTCGAGGAATTTCTTCGACTCCGCTCCGGCGAGCGCTTCTTGCACTTGTGGGAAGCGAAGCACGTGTTCATAGAGCGCCGAATCGAGCAGCGCGGGAAGCTCGTCGCCCAGGCGGTGAAGCTTCACGATCGCGGCGTAAGAGGCGGGGATCCACTCCTCCAACTGCCGGCAGAGCGCGATCTCGCCGGGCAATCCCAGAGAAGCAGTCGACCCCGCCGCCGCGCGCGCCCGCCATTCGATGACCCCGCCGCCGAGAAACAGCGCCGCGAGGGCGGCAATTCCAACGAATCGCGCGATGCGGGGGCTTGGCCGCCGCCTCGAACCAAGGAGAAATCCCCAATTAGCGGAGGGAAACATCGCGAACCCATCCCTTTCTCCCGCGCATCATTCTGAGCGATGCGGCGCGGCCGGCACAATGAGGCGTCGAGGCACGAGCTTGACTGTCGTCCCGCATCTACGGCAAGGTTGGCGCAGGGGTTCCAGTTTGCGGAGGGGAATTGCGGGGTACCCAACTGGCGGCGCGCGCGGCATCGAGCTTTCGGGGACGAAAAAGCTCCGCTCCAGGCCGAGGGCCGGCGGCGCGCTCTCAAGCCTCGAACGAGCACGCCCTGGCGCCGCGGGCGCAAATGGCGCGGGCCATCGTGGCAAGTATCGTGCCCGCAGGTCTGCCGGTTTGCCGGGTATGGCGGTAGGCAATCCCTCGCCCGCTGCTAGCATCGTGGCTCCTTTTCTTCCTCCTCATCCTCTCCAGCATCCACTCCGCTTGCAGAGAATGAGCGATGATCGTCTTTTCTAAACGCGGCGCTCTCGCGCTCCTCGTATTGGTCGCCGTCACCACCGGCGTGTGCAGTCTTGTCTTCCAGAAACCCAGCAGTTGGAGGTCGAAGCGCTCCGATGACTCCGCGGCCATCGTGCCCGCGGTAGCGACGGATCCTGGCGCGATCGTCCCGGCGGGAGCGCTGGCAACCGCGGACGCGGAGCGCTTGAGCGATCTCGCGAAACAAGCCGAGGCGGAGCGCAAAAGCGCGGCTGCGGCCGCGCGAGGCCGCGAGGCGGACCAGCAGAGAGCGGCAGAGCTTGCCGCGAAGGAGCAGGCGCAGAAAGACGCGCAGGCCGCGGCCGTGCGCGCCCGCTTGCAAAAGACCGCGGCAGAGGTCGAGATCTCCGCGACGCCAGTCGATGAGCAATCCGAGGTCGAGATCACCGCGCTCCCCATCGAATCCGAAGAGGGGAGCGCGTCGCCAAGCCTCGGCAACATGTTCCTCGATGTGACCGCGGGGGCGGTGAACGAGCCCGGGCAACGCGCATCCGCGTTCGGCTCCGCCGGAGTGAACTACGGTATTCCGATTTGGCGCTCCGCCGGGCTCGGGCTTCAAGTCGGAGGCGACGTCGCGCTCCGCGAAGAGGCGATGGATGAATACGATGCCACGGCGGGTCCGTTCATCCGCGGCTTGGAAGTCGGGGAGGATCTCGTTGCGGGGGGCGCACTGCTCGGTGACTTCCGTCACAACGCGGAAGACGGGGATCTCTTCGCTCTGCGAGGCATCGCGGGGATCACGACGAAGAGCCGCCATCACTTCGGGGCGCGTGCTTCGTTTCCGTTGAACAGCGAACGCGTCGAGCGCAGCCGTGAACGCGCCACCGTCCGCATGATTCAGCGGCAGGAAGCGTTTTGGGGACACGACTTCTCCGACACCGTGGCCGGCGAAGCATGGATCGGCTACCTCTCCGGATCGACCGACGCGATGGTGTTCGGCCTCGGCATCTCCCTCAAACTCTCGAACTACTTCGCCCTCGTCCCGATGGGAGAAATGAACAGCCGCGGGGACTACATCGCCGGGATGAGCCTCGTGTTCGATCTCGGCGGCTCCGGGCGGACTTCCGCGCTGACGCGCTTCGATGCGCGCGGATCGGACGATTTCACGCCGTTCGCGAAGCACAGCTCGCCGGTCATGCTCGTGGAGCGGCGAGACTCGCGCGCCTTCGGAGTCCCGAGCCTCCCGGTGCCAGGTAACGGCGGGGGCGGTGGCAACGGGGGCGGTAATGGCGGTGGTAATGGCGGTGGTGATGGCGGTGGTGATGGCGGTGGTGATGGCGGTGGTGATGGCGGTGGTGATGGCGGTGGTGATGGCG
>JAKEFC010000076.1 GCA_022616235.1 Planctomycetota bacterium | reverse complement strand
GAGCGCAGGTGCAGTCCTTCGACATCAAGTCGAAAGCCGGCTCCACCGGGCGCAGGGAAGCCAAGCCTCCCGCGGCCGCCGGCGCCGGCGGCGCGGGCGCTCAACCTCCCGCCGAGGCGTTCACGCGCATCCCGGTGGAGATCGCCCTGGCGATCCCCGCGACCAAGGTCACGTCCTACGTGAACGCCTTGCTCACGCTGCCGCACATCACCTTCGAAGTCCGGCATCTCGAGCTGTCGAAGATCTTCGAGAACCTGAAGATCAAGGTGATCGAGCCGATCCAGGAAGCCGAGGCGAAAGCCAAGTCCGATGGCCTCATCGCCGAGCCCCCGGTGAAGCTCGTCCTCGAGCTGGACGCTCTCGACTGGAACGAAGAGGAGCCGCGACCATGAAGAATCTGGATCGCATCGCGATGATCGGTGCCGCGATTTTCATTCTCGCGTGGGTGGCAGGCGTGTACTTGTTCGCAGCGAGCGACGGCGACGATCCAGTCGCGAAGATCACCGAATACTCGCAGACGATCGAGGCCAAGACGAAGAATCAAGTCGTCGCGCGCACCGAGGCTCCCAAGTTTGCGGAGCGCGTGCGGGAATCCTTCGCAGCGGGCCAAGCGACGGACTTCGAGCCCTGGAGCATGGAGCGCGTGCCGGGCGTGGCGCTCCTCTTCGAGCCGGTGCAGAAGGCGATCCCGGAGCACCCGAAGAGCCACCTCGTTCGGCTCGGCCAAGGGCGGGATGCGGAGAAACGCTGCGCGACCCACGAGCTGAAGGGGAAGTTCGGGAAGTGGAAGCACATCGTCATCGAGGAGTGCGTTCTCGAGGCGCGTAAGGGCGAAGGCCAGTGGACGGTGATCCGCAAGCTCGAGAACCCGCAGCCGGGAGCAGACTTCGAGGTCCTCTTCCGGGATCTGGAAGAGTCCGCGACCTACAGCTATCGGGTGCGGACGACCGCGCGCGCGGCCGGGGAGAGCGTGCTCCCCGAGAATGACAAGAGCCAAACGTCCGACGCCATCGGACCTTATGCGGTGCCTCCGAGCGAGACCTGGGAGATTACCACGATCCACTCCATCGAGCTCGATCCCGTGACGGGCGAAGCGAAGCAGCGTAGGGCCCAACTAGTACGCAAGTGGTACGACTACGATAAAGCGAGCGTCGAGAGGAAACTTGGAATGGTGGAAGAGACCTGGGATCCGAACAACCCAGATCTCTGGAAGACGGGTAGTCCCGTGCTGGGGACGTCGTTGCTCGTCCACCGGATCCACGACGACAGAGTCGAGCTGCGCGACCCGACGAGCGAGCGGAAGGTCACGGTGAAGAAAGGCGTCAAGGCGCCGAGTCTCGCCCTCGACCCCATCACGCTGCCCATCCCGGATGCGGTGGAAGCACCTGGCGCCGGAGTTACCCCCTCATCGGCCGATCCGCAGAAAGCGACCCCGGATGCTCCGCCGCCGGGATTCAAGGACGACAAGTAGAAGCTGATCGCGTTCGAACCTGCGATCACCTGGGATCAATGACTCCCCGCCTCCAGCCACCCCCTCGCGGTGACAGTGCTGTGAAGATCCGTTCGTAGCTTCGAGACGCTTCCGGGTTGGAGCCCAGCGAGTAGAGCCCGGCGATTAGGGCCAGCGACTCGGCGCCCGGCGGCGCGAATTGCCCGTCGCGACCCAGCAACGATCGCGCAGCGCCTGGCGAATGCCAACGGCGGTTCGCAATTCGATGCAGCGACTTTCGCACGAATTGCGAGTCGATCCAGGCTGACAGCTCCGGGCGCGGTCGTTCCGGCGATGTTCTTCGCGCGCGGTCCCATAGTGCTGAGTGAGACAGCGAGTTAGTAAGACAGGGAGAGAGGGAGACAGGGAATGGCAAACGGTACGCTCGAGCGAGTTTCAACTTCCGCGCTCGCCGCCATCGCGTTCCTCGCGCTCGCCGCGGGTTGCGCGGGTACGCCGCGCGCGGCGACCGCGTCCGGCGGCCAGACCCCCGATGCGACTCCGGCCGCCGCTCCGCGCAAGGAGACCCCCGATGCGCTGCAGCCCGCCGCCGCAGGACGCCCGCTTGCCGCGGCGCAGGAGGCGCAGGCGGAAGACCTGCTCCGCGAGATGAGCCTCACGGAGCAGGAGCGCAAGGCCGCGGCCGCGGAAGCGCTCAAGCTGGCCCGCAAGATGATGGAAGAACTCCGCTACCAAGAAGCCGAAGAAAAGCTCGAGTCGGCGGCTCGGCTCGATCCCTCGAACGAAGAGGTCCGCAAGACGCTCAACGACGTGAAGTTCATCCTCGGCGACCGCGGGGCCGAGATCCGCCAATTCGGGATCCACGCGGCGGAGCAGGAAAAAGTCCGGCAACAGCAAGCCGAGGTGGAATTGAATCGGCTATTCGCGGAGGGGCTCCGCGCCAAGGATGATCAGAACTACGACGAAGCCTTGCGCATCTTCGACCAAGTCGTCGAGCGCGTCCGCTGGTTCCAATACCCCTCCGGCATAGCCGATGACCTCGGGCGCATGGCGGCCGCGGAAAAGCAAACCACCGCCGAGCTGAAGAAGAACTTCGACGCGGATACGCGCAGGAATCTCGAGCGCGCCGCACGGGAAGAGGCGGCCTCGGAGCGCGATCGCTCCAAGAGATTTCAGGACAACCGCATCAAGGAATTGATGCAGGCGGCGGAGCGGTCCTACCGCGACAAGCGCTTCGAGCAGGTCGTGCGCCTCAACGACCAAGTGTTGGAGCTAGACCCGAACCGCGTGGACGCGAGGAAGATGCGCCGCAAAGCGCGGGAGTTGAGCAACCTCTACCGGACCTTGGAAGTCGGGGTGCGCACGAGCGAAGAGTGGGAGCGCACGTTCCTGCGCCAACTCGAATCGGAAGTGCCTTATCAGGAGATCTTCCGCTTCCCGAGCCGCGACCGCTGGCACGAGATCTCCAGCAAGGTCGTCAACATCCAGCAACGCGCGAAGGCGGGGGAGAGCGCGCAGGACATCGCGATTCGGGCGCAGCTCCAACAGAAGATCGGCGTTGACTTCGATGACAGGCCATTCCTCGAAGTCCTCGACTTCCTCCGCTCCGTCTCCACGATCAACTTCGTCCTGACGAAGGAAGCCCGCGACGCGCTCGCGGATGCCGACCGCAAGGTGCGGCTCGTCGCCAAGGACCTTCCGATCGTCAACATCCTGACCATCATCTTGGAGAGCGGAGAGCCCAAGTTCGCGTACACGATCCAGAACGGCGCCGTCGTCATCGGACCCACGGACGCGATTCGGTCGGAGACCTTCCTCGAATTCTACGAAGTGTCGGACATCACGAAACAACGCCCCGATTTCCCGGCGCCCAAACTCGCTCTCGAAGCGGAGGAGGGCGGCACCGGAGGCGGCGGCAGCAACGTCGTGATCGACCTCGGCGATGAGGGAAGCGAAGGGGACAAAGTCATCGTCGGACCCGACGTGCTCGTGGACTTGATCAAGAAGACGCTATGGGGCGGAGACCCGCCCGAAGATGAGAGCGTCGAGTACCAGGGGGGCAAGCTCGTCGTCCGCACTTCGCTCGCGAACCACCAGAAGGTGCAGCGACTGCTCGAGGCGCTCCGAAAGTCGACGGGCGTCATGGTCACCGTGGAGAGCCGCTTCATCGACCTGCAAGACAACTTCCTCGAAAGCGTCGGCATCAACTTCGGCAACCCGTTCAATACCAACCTGCCGAATCCGATCAACGACGTGGACGGCCTCGGCACGCAGATTTCGCCCGGCTACGAATTCGTCGATGCGCAAGGGCAAGCGAACGTTCGCGGCGCGGTTTTCAACGCGTTCTCGCAGCCGCTCGGCAGCTCCGTGGCGCCTTTCCAGATCAGCGACTCGGGAGGAATCGCGCTCCAGTACAACGTCCTCGACATCTACATTCTCGAGGCGGTCCTCGAGGCCACCACGAAGCGGCAGGAATTCAAAGGCATGAACGCGCCGCGCGTGACGGCGTTCAACACGCAGACGTCGCACTCGGTGGTGATCGACCAACTCGCGTACGTCAAGGACGCGGAAGTGAATCAGACCGGAGTCGTGCCGGTGATCAACCCGGTGATCGGGATCCTGAACGCCGGCTCGATCCTGCAAGTCCGCCCGACCGTCAGCTACGACCGCAAGTACATCAACCTCGAGATCCAGCCGACCCTCGCCGAGCAGCTCCCGTCGCGCGTCCAGCGGCTGATCCTCGGCCTCACGGACATCGTCATCGAGCTGCCCGTGCTCTCCGTCACTCAGATCAAGACCACGGTGACGGTGCCCGATGGCGGCACGGTGCTGGTGGGCGGGCTCAAGCGCTCCGCCGAGGAATTGGCTCAAGTGGGCACGCCGTGGACGACGCGGCTGCCGTTCCTGGACATCTTGTTCGGGCGCAAAGGGAACTCGCGCCTGATGTCGAACCTGTTCGTACTCATCAACGCCAAGATCACGATCATTCGCGACGAGGAGCGGCTGGAATTCAACTAGCGCGGCCGTCGTGCCTCGCGCGAGCAATGCGCCTCAGGAAATCGAAGGGGTAGGGACCATGATTCGGATGCGTGGGCTGCTGAGCAGATCGAGCCTCTTCGTGGCCATCATCGCGGCCCTGGCAATCGTGCCGGCGGCCGTCGTTTCCGGTTGCGCCGGCTCGAAGAAGCGGGGCGCGCCGGCACCGGTAGCGAAGGCGCCGGAGGGCGCGCCCGCGGAAGAAGGAATGGCCCCGGTGGCACCGGAGCCCGAGGCGGCCTCCCAGCCCCCCGCGACAGGCGAAACCGAAGGCGGAGACGCCGCCACCGGGCCCGACAAGCTGCTCGGCGAACTGGCTCTGCAAGAGCAGGCGCGCCAGCGCGAGGCGGCCTACACGCTCGAGCAAGCGAACCGCTACTTCAACGAAGCGGACTACCGCAAGGCGCGCGACCTCTACAAGCGCGTGCTCGATCTGAACCCGAGAGTGAAGGAAGCGAAAGAGCGCTACACGACCTGCCTGATGTTCCTCGGACAACGGGACGGCGAGATCCTGTCGACCATGGAGCAGTACGCGGATGAGATCAAGGTCGCGAACCAGAGCCGGCTCGCGGAGGCGGTGCGGTACATCGAGGAGGCGAAGAAAGCGCGCGCGGCCGGGGAGATCGAAGCCGCGCTCCGGCAATTGACGCGCGCCAGAGAGCAATTCCTCTGGTACAGCTACGAAAGCGTCGGAGACGTCAGCGCGTATCGCAGCGAAGCGGAGGACCTGTTCCAGCAATGCCTTCTGCAGCGGGCCACGATTCTCCAAGATGCGGCACGCGGCCGCGAGGATGCGGCGCGCGGAGAGGCAGAGCGGCTGCGGGCCGAAGACGAGCAGCGCCGCAAGGACCGCATCGGCTTCCTACTGCAAAAGGTGCGAGAGCACATGGGCAACAAGGAATTCGACCTCGCGGCCCAGATCGCGCAGGAGGTCATCGAGCTGGACCCCGAACACCGCGAAGCGCACAACCTGCTCCACAAGGCCAAGGAGCTGGGGCTCGCCCTGCGCAAGGTGCGCTGGTTCGAGGACAACATGGACAGCACGACCAAAGTCGGGATCGATCTCGAAGAGGCAGTGATTCCCCACGATGACCCCTGGACCTTCGGCGCGGACAGGGATTATTGGCGCAACGTCGTCGCCGTCCGCGAGGAGGGCCTGACGAACCTGAGCCTCGAGGAGACCTTCGAGGTGCAGCGGATTCGGCAGGTTCTCGAAACCTCGCCCGCCGATTTCGACTTCATCGACGAGAGCCTAGCGAACGTCGTGAATACGATCCGGACGATCGCGGACCTGAACATCCAGGTCGATCCCGAGATCGACGCCGAGCAAACGAAGGTGAACATTTCCCTGCACAACGTGAAGCTGCGGCAAGCGCTCGAGTTGATCCTCAAGCACACCGGGCTCGCGTATACGTTCAAGGAGAACGTGCTCTTCATCACCGGTAAGGAGAAGGCGCACGGCAACACGCTGTTCGAGATCTACAACGTCACGGACATTCTGAACAAGATCCGAGACTTCCCGGGCCCGCAAATCCGCGTCAAATCGAACGACGAAGCGGAGGGCGGCGATACGCCGTTCGGCTTCGACGAGGCGGAAGAAGAAGAGGCGGATCCGCTCGACCCGGAGAGCCTCGCCGCGCTGATCAAGAATTCGACCGGCGGCGACGAGCTTTGGGAAGAAGCCAAGTCCGAGATCATCGGCCATCAGGGGCAGTTGTTGGTCACCGCGACGCTGGAGCTGCACCGTGCGGTGAAAGCGTTCCTGCAGAATTTGCGCCAGGATTCCGACCTGTTCGTGATCGTCGAGGCGCGCTTCATCGACATCTTCGATGACTTCCTCGAAGACATCGGGATCGACTCCCGCAATTTGGGGCAGCCCATCGGCACCGGTTTCGGCACCGCCTACGGAATCCTGAACAGCACTTCGACCGGGGGCTCCGACCCCGGTTTCAACAACCGCGGCGATCCGACGAACCCGCTCTTGACGATGGGCCAGAAGCGCACCGCGGGCCGCATCCAGCACCTCCTCGATGGTTTCATCGGCGCCGCTTCCGGAACGCGGCTCGACGCCGCGCTGAAGGGGCTGACCCTGCAAGCGACTTGGCTCGACCCCTTCCAGATCAACGCCATCCTGCGCGCCACTCAGGAAACGCGAGTCGCGCGCACGCTCACCGCGCCGCGCGTCACGGCATCCAACGGCCAGCGCGTGCACGTATCTGTGATCACCCAGCGCGCTTACGTCCAAGACTACGAGCTGGTGTCGGGGGGCACGGGACTCGTCGTGCAAGAAGTCGCCGACCCGGTCGTCTCGACCTTCCAGGAGGGCGTGATCCTCGACGTGCAGCCCGTGATCAGCTCCGACCGCCGCTACGTCACCTTGGATGTGCGCCCGACGCTCGCGAGCCTGATCAACGGCGTGATCTCCACGGTCACCGTGAGCCTGGGCTCCTTGCAGCAAGCAGCGACGCAGGTCGACATCGACCTGCCCGAGATCACCTTGCAACAGGCGTTCACCTCGGTCACGGTACCGGACGGCGGCACCGTGCTGCTCGGCGGATTCCGCAGCGTGAACGAGCGCAAGTACGTCTCGTCCCTGCCGATCATCGGTGACTTCCCGATCTTGAAGAACCTCTTCCGGCGCAAGGCGTACATCGACGAGAAGCGGAGCCTCTACATCCTGCTCACCGCGCAGGTGATCGACCTCCGTGCCGAGGAGCGCAAGCTCAACAATTGACGCGGGGCGAGCGGGCGGCCCTCCCGAACGGGCGGGGTCGCCCGGGCTCCCGTAGCGCGCGGAGGCGACCCCACTAGGCCGAGAACAAGCGTGGTCGCAAGGATTCCACGCTGGTTCTCGGGCTAGACGAGCCGCGTGCCCAAGTACGCGGCGAGCGTTTTGGGGTGAAGGCGTCGCGGCTTTGCCGCGACGGCGAGGGGGCTTTGCGAAAGCCCCCTGAATGGAACTAGTCCCAAGACAAGCGAGGACCTCGATTGTTTTGGGACTAGGCGCCGCACTTCGAAACGCACGGGGGTGCGGGAAGCGGAGCGCGTCATGGCATCCCTCGCAGCCATCTTCTTCGACATCGACGGAACACTCTATTCGACGAGCGATTTCGCCGCCCGCGCGCGCGCCGCCAGCATCGAGGCGATGATCAAGGCCGGGGTACGCATGGATGCGGCGGAGCTGACCCAAGAACTCGACGAGGTCATTCGCGAGTTCTCCTCGAACTACGAGCATCACTTCGACAAACTTCTGCTTCGGATTCCGCGCCGAGTCTACAAGGGGCTCAACCCGGCCATGATCGTGGCGGCCGGCGTGGTGGCGTACCACCAGACCAAGTTTCGCCACCTCGAGCCGTTCGAAGACGCCTACGAGGTGCTCCGGCGCCTCGCGCGGACGAGCATCATCCGCGGAATCATCACGGAGGGACTGGAGATCAAACAGGCGGAGAAGCTCGTGCGCCTGCGCTTGGACCAGTTCTTCACGCCGCACGCCATCTTCATCTCGCACCAGCTCGGGATCTCGAAGCCGAACATCAAGATCTACCAGCGCGCGTGCGGTGACCTGAATCTGAAGCCCGCCGAGTGCATGTACGTCGGCGACAATCCCACCACCGACATCGACCCGCCGAATCGCATCGGAATGATCACGGTGCGCCTGCGGCGCGAGGGACGATATCGCGACGTCGAAGGGACGTCGAAACCGCAGCACGAGATCCAGAATTTCTGGGACCTGCTCGAGATCCTGCGCGAGCACCATGGCGTCGAGGTGTCCGAGGTCATCGAGTGAGCGCGGCCGCCATCGACCTGAGCCTCGTAGTTCCAATGTTCAACGAGGAAGATAACCTGACGGCGCTACTCGCGGACTGCCTTCCCGCGCTGGAGCGCGTGACGGCGCGCTTCGAGATCGTGCTCGTCGATGATGGATCGACCGATCGCACCGCGGAGCAGGCGCGCCGCGCCGCGCTCGCGGATCCGCGGATTCGCGCGCTGTCGCTTCGCCGCCGCTTCGGGAAGGGCGCGGCGCTCGCCGCGGGACTGGCGCGCGCGCGCGGCGCCCGCGTCGTGACGATCGATGCGGATCTGCAAGAGGATCCCGCGCAGATCGGCCTGCTCCTCGCCGCGCTCGACGAAGGCTTGGACTTGGTCAGCGGCTGGCGCCGCCACCGCGCGGATCCGTTATCGAAGCGCATCAGCTCGCGCCTGTTCAACGCGCTCCTGCGACTCGTCACCGGACTCGAGCTGCGAGATGTGAATTGCGGCTTCAAGGCGATGACGCGCGACGTCGCCGGAGACCTGAACCTGCTCGGCGGGCGCTTCCGCTTCATACCGCTCCTCGCCCATTGGTGGGGGTATCGGGTGGGAGAGCGCGAGATCTCCCATCGCCCGCGGCGCCGCGGCGTATCGCGCTTCGGCAACGAGCGCTTTCCCGGCGTGCTCATCGACCTCTTGACGATGCTTTGCTTGATTCGCTTCCACTCTCGTCCCGGCCACCTCTTCGTCGCGGCGGGAGCGGTCTCCGGCATCGCCGGCTTCGGGATCTGCGCCTACTTGACGGCGCTCTTCATCCAATTTGGCAACGTCCAGCACCGCCATCCGCTGCTCGCTCTGGGAGTCCTGCTCCTCATCATCGGCGTGCAGCTCGTCGCCACGGGGTTTCTCGGCGAATGGCTCGCCTACGAGCGCCGCGGCCAGGAGCCCGGCTATCGCGTTCGCTGGGAGACGGGGCGCGAGGAGTGAGCGGCGAGCGGCCACTCCTCCGGACCGTGACCGCGGCGTTTCCAGGACCGACCCAACCGCGGCGCGCGCACTTCATCGAGCTGCTCCACCGCGAGCTGGCCCCCTACTTTCGCTCCGAGATCGTGGCGCCGCGCGTCCTTGCAGAAGACCCGCTCCGGGAAGAGCGCGGGCCGCTCGCGCTCCGTCGCTTCCCGTATCCCTCGCGGAACCTGCCGGCGAAGAGCGCCCGCCTCGGCCCCATCGCCTGGTGGCGCTACTTGCGGGCCGGCGAGCGCTGTGCTCTCGACTGGTGGCGTCATCCCCAGGGAGCGGCGACGGGCGGCGCAGTGGTCGCGCACTGGGTCGTGCCGGCCGGGTGGATCGCCGCGCGCGTCGCGCGGAAGCTCGGGCTGCCGCTCGTTCTTTTCGCGCACGGCTCCGACCTGCACAGATACGCGCGCAGGCCGGGGTTGCGCACCGCCGTCAGGCGCGTGCTCCGCGCGGCGACGCTCACGATCGCGGCGAGCGATGAGCTGGGCGAGATCGCGGCGCGCCTCGGCGGCCGATCGCGCCAATCGATTCCGGTGATTCCCGCCGGCATCGATGCGGAATTCACGCCATCCGAGGCGCCTCGCTTGCCGCCGCCGCCCTGGCGCTTCCTCTTCGCCGGCGACCTGATCGCACAGAAGGGATTTGCCGATGCCGCACACGCGATCCTTGCGCTCGCCGAACGGGGCCTCCCCGTCGAGCTGGAGGCGCTCGGCGCCGGCCCGCTCGCGCCTGGCTTCGCCGGCGCCGGGCCCGCGCTCAGGCTCGCGGGGGAAGGGTCGCTCTCCGCCGTGCGGGATGCGATGCGGCGCGCGCACTTCCTGCTCCTGCCCTCGCGCGGCGAGGGAACGCCGCTCGTCGTCCAGGAAGCGATCGCGGTCCGCCTGCCCGTGATCGCGACGCGCGTGGGGGGGATTCCGGCGCTCTTCGAACGGCGCGCGGGTTGGATCCCGCTCGCGGCGCGACTCCCAGAGGAGCAGCTCCGCGCCGCGCTCGCCGCTCAGGTCGCGGCCGGCCCCAGCGCGTGGCGGGCGCTCGAAGCCGCGATGGCCGCGAACGAGGTCGCGAGCCTCTATGCGGCGAGGCGCGCCGCGGGGGTGGCGGCGGCGCTCCGGAGCGCGCTCTCATGATCGGACGCATCGCACTCGGTGCCGCGATCGTCGCTGCGGTCATCTGCACGTACTGGCCGATCCGCGACGGCGACTTCGTATTCGATGATGAGAAGTTCGTCGCGAAGAATGGACCGCTCTGGGCGGAAGGCGGCGTCGACTTCAACATCTTCGGCGCCGCATCCTCCGAGGAGGCGCGCGCCAACGTGCGGCCGCTCCGTTTTCTCTCCTACAAGCTGGATGTCTGGCTCACGCGCTGGTGGTTCGGCGAAGGCGAGCGGCGCACCATCTTCTTCCACGCGCAGAACATCCTTCTCCATGCCGCCAACGCACTTCTGATCCTCGCGCTCGCCCGCGGCCTCCTCGGCCCGGCGGTGCCCATCTGGGTGCCCGCGGCGGCGGCGCTCGCGTTCGCGCTCCACCCGGTTCATACTGAGAGCGTCGCCTACATCTCGGGGCGCCGCGACGTGCTGTTCCTGTTCTTCTATCTGCTCGCCCTCCTCGTCTACCTGCGCGCGCGCGCGCCTCTCGATCTAGGCGGCGGCATGGCGGTGCTCGGTCTCTTCATCGCGGCGCTCCTCGCCAAGGAGATGGCGATCACTCTCCCCGCCGCCCTCCTTGCCGTGGAGTGGCTCGCCGCCGCGCGCGACGGCACGAGAGCGCGCCTGCCGTGGGCGCTCTTGCTCGCCGTCATCGGCGCCGGCCTCGTGATGGCGGCCGTCGTCCTCGGTCCCCAGGAAATGGGGGGAAAGACTCCGCCCTGGGGAGGCACGGTTGCAAATGCGGTCGTGACCTCCGCGCGCGCGCAGATCCACTACCTGGGGCTCCTCCTCTATCCGCATCCGTTGACCGTGGACTATTCCTTCGACGCGTTTCCGGCCTCCGCGGGGCTGCTCTCCCCGCCGAGCGGTCTCGCGGCGATCGCTGCGATCGGCGCGCTCATCGCGGGCGCGGCGTGGCTCATCCGGCGCGGCACGCCGTGGGTGGGCGTCGGAATCCTGTTTTTCTTCGCGGCGCTGCTCCCGGTCGCGCAGATCGTCCCGCATCCGGAGCGGATGGCGGAGCATTTCCTTTACCTTCCGAGCATCGGCTTTCTGTGCGCGGCCGGAGGAATCGCCGCGCCTTGGGCGGCGCGCGCGCCCTGGACGTTTCGGATCGCCCTCGTCGTTCTTCTCCTCGCGTGGGCAGCCGCTACCCGCGAGCGGATCGCGGATTGGCGGAGTTCGTATTCGCTGTGGAAGAGCGCGGTCGCGGTCGCGCCGCGCTGCGCACGCGCGCAATTTGCGCTCGCCTATGCCGCGCGCGAGGCGGGGCGGCCGGACGAGGCGATACGCGGGTTCACGCGCGCCATCGAGCTGCTCGAGCCGCTCGCCGCGCGTACCCCGCTCGACCACGGGCGCTACTTGCAAGCGCGGCGGCTCCGCGGCGAGCTGACGCTCCACGCCGGCGATCACGAGCTGCTTGCCATCGCACGCGCGGACTTCGAAGCGCTCCTCGCCGAAACGGACACGGATGGCACCCGCATCGCGGACAACCTCGACGTCGCCGCGGAATTTCTCCAAGTCCAACTGCGTCTCGGAGACTTCGCCGGGGCGGAGCGGACGGCCGCGCGGATCATCGCCGCCGCCGCGGCGCCTCCGGCTCGCAAGCGGGAAGCGGTGCTCGCTCGCGTCGAGATCTACATGCAGCGCGGAGAGCGCGCGCGGGCGTTGGAGGAGGTCGATGCCGCTCTCGCGCACTGCACATCCGAGCGTGAGCGCGCCGCCGTCGCCTACTTGCAAGGGGACTTGCTCGCGCGCGCGGAGCGATGGGCGGAGGCGCGCGCGGCATTTCGCCGGAGCGCGGAGCTGATCGGCGGCGAAGGGAGGCGCTCGAGCGCGCTCTATCGCGAAGCCGAGTGCGTGGCGCAGCTCGGCGATGCGGATGCCGCTGCGGAGCTGCTCCGCGCGCTGCTCGCAGCGGACCCCGGCCATCTCCCCGCGCAGTTCTCGCTCGCCGACTTGTCGCTCGCGGCGATGCGCTTCGACGAAGCGGAGCGCTGCTACCGCGCGATTCTCGAAGTCGCGCCGGGGGAAGCGCGCGCGCTCGACGGGCTGCGCGGCGTCCAGATCGAGCGCGAGGTCCTCCGCGATGTTCCGGCGGGCAAGGATCCGAGCCGCGTCCTGCCGCTCCTCCTCCTCGCGGAGCGCTATCTCGCGGCGGAGCGGCTCGCGGAGGCTGCGAAAGCGCTGGCGGAGGCGGACAGAAACGCGGAAGGGCCCGCGCAGCGTGCGAACCGCATGGAAGCGCGCTTGAAGCTCGCCCGCACGCACGCGCGCCTCCGCAATTGGGAAGAAGCGGACGCCGCGTATGTAGGTTATCTGGAGCTTGCGGAAGACACCGCGGTTCGCCGCGAGCCGCTTCTCGAGGCGGCCGCCGTGAGGGCGGCGTCGAAGGGTGCCGGCGCCGCGCGTGAGCTGCTCGAGCGCGAATGGGAACGGGGGCTGCGCGATGCGCACATCGCGAAGCGGCTCGCGCTCCTCGCGGAGCAGCTCGGAGATGCCAAGGGTGCGGCGGAATGGCTTCGCCGCTACGTGGAGCTGGAATCGAAGAGCTTCGGGCCCGAGAGGGAGTAGGAGTAGGGGAATGTCCGCAGGATGTTGAGTAGCTCGGGGATGTGCTTGCGGTCGCTGCGGGTGATGTGCTGTGGAGCCGAGGCAGAGCCTCGGCACAAGGTTACCGTGTCGAGGCGGAGCCTCGACACGAGGGGCGCAAGGTGTAGTGCGGAGTGACAGTTTGCGCGGATGATGCCTAGACACGAGGGCGCAAGGTGTAGTGCGAAGTGAGAGATTGCGCGGGCACAAGATGCAGCGCGGAGTGACGGATAGCGCGGGTGGGTGCCAGGGCTTCTTCCTGATCGGCGCCGCCACCATGACGGCGGAGATCGGCTGGGCGCGCGATCTCGGCATCGTCCTCGGCTCCGACCTGGAGGGGATCTCCGTCTCGATGGGGACCTGCCTCTTCGGCGCGGCCGCCGGCGCGTGGTGGGGTGGGCTCCGCACGCAGTCGCCACGGCCGCTACTCGCCGCCTCCGCCGCCGCATTCTTGCTCGTCGCGCTCTGGTGCCAGCACTGGCTCCCCGCGATCACGGAAGGCTGGCGCGCGCTCGACCATCTGGCGGCGAAGTGCCTCGTCGCCGCGCCGCTCCTCCTCGCCGTGGTGCCTCTCGGCGCAGCGGTCCCGGTCTGGTTGCGCGCGGCGAGCGGCGGCGAACCTCTCTCCGCGCGCTCCGCGGCGATTTGGGTGGCATCTCTCGATTTCGGCGCCGCAGCGGGGAGCCTGATCACGCCGCTCCTCTTCCTGCCGCGTTTCGGACCCGCGATCACGCAGATCCTCGCGGCCGCGATGGCGGCGGCGGCCTGGCGCGCCGCGCCCGCGCCGCGCTCGGCCGCTCGCTCCCAGGTTTCGCCTGCGGGCCGCAAGTTGGAAGGGCGCGCATCGGCCCTCGCGTTCGCCGCAGGCTTCGCGGGGATCGCGCTCCAAGTCGTGTGGTGCCGCCTCCTCGGCGAAGTGCTCGGCACGAGCCTGCTCGTCCTTGGACTCGCCGCCGCGGCGCAACTCCTGGGCGCCGCGATCGGGAGCCGCGCCGTGCCCGCGCTCGTCGATCGCATCCAGGCGAGTCATCTGCTTGCGGGGATCGCCGCGGTGTGGGCGGCCGCGCAAGCGTTCGCCGCGCTCATGATCGCTGAGCTTCCGCTCCTCTATCTCTACCTCGCGGAACACGCTGGGTTCGCGATGCCGGCGGTCAAGCTCGCGCTGGTTCTGGCGGTCGTGCTCTTGCCATCCCTCGCCGCCGGCGCGTTCTTCGCGGCGCTCCTCGGCGACGCCGTCCGCCGGAGAGAGATCCCGCGCCGCGCAACGAGCGGCCTCTTCGGCGCCAATCTGCTTGGCGGCGCCGCGGGTGCGCTGGCCGCCGGCCTGCTCGCCATCCCGTTCGCGGGGAGCGGAGTCACGATCGCCGGATTGGGCGCGGGCACGGCGGCTGGGGCGGCGGCGGGGATGCTCCTGTCTTCCGCCGGCCGCGGGCGCGGCGGCGCGTTTGCAGTCGTCGCCGCGGCTCTCGCCGCCGCCGCGCCGCTCGCCGTGGCGGCGCGAGGTTCGTGGGATCGATCGCTGCTCGGAGCGGGCGTGTTCCAGTGGTCGCGGGAGGAGATCGCGGCGAAGAGCGCGCTCACGGGGTGGCGGTCGCGCGAGGTCGTGTACAACCGAGAGGGGCGGCTCGCGCGCGTCATGATCGAGCTTTCCCATGCGCAGAACACCGCGTTCCTGCGCGTCGGCGGCCGCATCGAAGGGAGCGCGCCGATCGTCGCGGGGGAGGATCACCTCGCCGACCTCCCGACGCAACTCCTCCTCGCGGTGTTGCCGGTGCTCGCGAGAGGAGAAGGGCGGGAGACGCTGATCATCGGGCTCGGCAGCGGGAGCACAGCGGCCGCCGCCATCGAAGCGCGCACCGGACCGATCACGGTGCTCGAGGTAGAGCCGGCCGTCGTGAGCGCGCTCCGCTCCGAAGCCGGCTCGCGTTGGTTCCCGTGGGAGACCGCGCGGCTCTTCGGCGGGGAGCGAACCCCCGTCATCGAAACCTGCGATGCGCGCGGCTACCTGCATCGCGAACCGAAGCGGTGGCAGGCCATCGTTTGCCAGCCGTCCGAGCCGTGGCTGCCCTGGTCGGCGCCGCTGTTCACGGAAGATTTCTTTCGCCTCGTAGGCGAGCGCCTGACGGTGGACGGCGTAGCGATCCACTGGCTGCAGTTGCACAGCATCGGCGAGGGCGAATTCGCCGCGATCCTCGCCGCCTTTCGCGAATCGTTTCCGCACGTGCTCGTCTATCACCCTCCGCGCACGGGGGAGATCCTCCTCGCGGGGAGCATGAGCCCCTTCCGGGCGGCGGAGGGCGCGCCACGCTGGGTGGCGCCCGGAGTGCGAGCCGTGCGCGAGCGCCTCGGCTGGCGAAGCGACGTGCCGCCGGAGCCGCTCCTCGACGGACCCGGCGTGGATTCCTGGCTCTTGGGACGAGCAGGCTCGTTGGGGAATCTCCGTGCGCGGCTCGAATATCGCTTGCCGCTCGCGGCGGAGCGCGGAGAGGATCACACCATGGAGCTGCTCGAGTCACTCCGTGCCGCGCGGCGCCTTGACACGGAAACCGCGCGACCCTAGACTCGCACGCTTTTCACCCAGGGACTACCGGCGCCGCCCGCCGAATACGCGGTGCGCCGCGCTCTCCGAAAGACTCGAAGCCGATGCAGCCGACCCAGAAGTGCTTCGTGCAGCGCAAGGAAGATGTGGTCCGAACTTGGTACCACGTCGATGCGGAGCCCGAGATCCTCGGGCGCCTCGCGGCGCGCATCGCGGTCATTCTCATGGGCAAGCACAAGCCGACCTACACGCCTTACGTCGACTGCGGCGACTTCGTCGTCGTCACGAACGCGAGCAAGGTGCGTGTCACCGGGAACAAGGTCGACGAGAAGATGTATTTCCATCACACGGGCTATCTGGGCCACCTGCGGTCCCATAGCCTGCATTGGATGTTGGAGCACAAACCCGACCAAGTGATCCGGCGCGCCGTGCGCCTCATGTTGCCGAAGAGCAAGTTGGGGCGGCAAATGCTGCGCAAGTTGAAGGTCTACGCGGGTGCCGAGCATCCGCACGGCGCGCAGGCGCCGGAGCCGCTGCCGGTCCGCGTCCGCGGCGCCGCGGCGGCGGCAAGTTCCGGAGGAAGCGCGGTCGAGCGGCGAAGCGCGGGGGCGCCCCCCCCGTCGCACGCAACGAAGAGAGGATGAGAGCCTTTGACAGCGAACGTTGAAGATGTCGCGGTAGTCCATCGACCTACGGCGTTCTACCTCGGCACCGGACGGCGGAAGCGCTCCGTCGCACGCGTTCGCATGGCGGAAGGCACCGGCCGGATCCGGATCAACGGCCGGAGCTGCGAAGAGTATTTTCCGATGCTGCGCGTTCAGGAATACGTCCGTAGTCCGCTTCGCGCGACCAAGGCCGTTCGCACCTACGATATTTGGGCGACGATTCAAGGCGGCGGCGTGAGCGGCCAGGCGGGGGCCTTCGTCATGGGGCTCGGTCGCGCTCTCGCTTCCGCGAACGGCGAATTCGGGCAGCCCCTCCGCGACGGACGCTTCCTCACGCGCGACGCGCGCATGGTGGAGCGGAAGAAATACGGCCGCAAGAAGGCCCGCAAGTCCTTCCAATACTCCAAGCGGTAGGACCATTTCCAAAGACCTGCCGGCGCAGCACTCAAAACGGTAGGTCCCTCTCTCGGGAATTGCCGGCACGGCACTCCAAACGATGCGTCCCTCTCTCAAGTTCTGTCGGCATTGCGGTCGATAGCGACAGGGGAGCCCCGTGCCCAAGCGAGCGCCCTGTGCCCAAGTCTCGCCCGCGAAAGCCGCGCTCCCGCCGCAAACCCTTCGAAGCGAAGTGAGCGCCGTCATGCCCGTGAAGCCCCCCGTGTTCCAAGTGAAGAGCGCGACGAGCGAAGGCATCGTGGAGATCCACGCCGCCGGATCCATCACGGAAGAAAGCGTGGGCCCGCTTCGAGATGCGATCGCCGGAGCGCTCGCCGCGGGGAGCGTGAAAATCGCCCTTTGCTTCGCAGAAGTCGACTACATCGCGAGCGCGGGAATCGGCATGCTCGTCACGATGCTGAAAAGGGCGCGGTCGGCGCGCGCCGAGCTCGCCATCTGTGCGCTGCGGCCGGAGATTCGCGAACTCTTCGAGTTGACCCGCCTGAACCTCGTCTTCACGCTCGCCGAATCGATCGCCTCGGGCCGGAAGGCGCTCGCGGGGGTATGAGCCGGTTCCGCCGGTTCCGGTAACCCGCGTCGCGCGTTTCGCTCGTCTCTCCCTCCCCTCGAACGCCGCCAAACGGAAGCAAAGTTCGAGTCCAGTCCCTGCCGAAACTAGAGCGAGATCCGTTCCTCCCGGGGGAGTGCGCTTCGTGCGCGCCGCCCGCGCCGATCTCGCTGGCCCAGTCGCTACCGAAAAGAGGGAAAGGGAAAGATCTTGCGCTCCACCACGCCTGCTTTCGCCGCACTGCAATACTCGCTCGCGTTGGCCGCTTCCACGCTGCTGCTCGCGAGCTTCGGCTGCAAGGGATCGGACGCCTCGATCCTCAACAACTTCGCGAAGAACAACTCCTCGGGACCGCGCATCACCGTAGTCGAGTTCATCGACGTCGATGGCAACGACGTCGACGAGGGCGACGTCTTGGTATTCACCTTCGATGGGGTCGTCAGGATCGTATCCACCTTCGCGAACGCGTTCGCGTTCAATCTCGACACGGAGTCCTTCGGAACCGGAGCGACCCTCTCGCAGACCGTCCCCGGATCGACGCGAATCGAGCTCGTGCTCGGCACCGACCCTAACATCGAGCCCGACGTCACGCGGTTGAACATCAAGTCTTCCGGAACCATCAACATCGGCGATCACTTCGGGGATGACGCGCGCCCATCCGTGAACGCGATCATCATCGCCGACGAGACTACCACGAGTCCGGTACTCGTCCGCGCGACTTCCAATGATTCCGACAACAACGGGTCGGACAACACCGGCGACACGATCCTTTGCGAATTCTCGAAACCGATCGAGATCCCCGCCGGCCAGACCGTCGCCGGCAACTTCGCGCTGCCCGTGACGGGGGACAGCCTGGGCGCGAGCCCCGGGATGACCGCGTTTTCGAACGCCGCGACGAATCGCGGCATCCTGCTCACGGTCGATGCATCGCCCGTCATCACGACGAGCGGCATCTTCTCCGCCGCGACGACCACGGCGGGGAGCCCATCCGGCGTCGCGATGTCCGCGACGCCCGGTATCCGCGACACCACTTCGACCGGAAACGCCGTCACCGCGTCGACCCAGGTGGACATCGACACGCAGGGCTCGACGCCATTCTTCCTGGGCCAGCCGGGTTCCACCTTCCCGGGCAACATCGACTCTTCCACCCCGGATGTGGGCGGCAACGGCTTCTACTCGCCGCAGGGAGTGTTCCACTTCGAGGGGAGCGTGACCGTCGGAGCGAATACCTTCACCGGGATCGACCTCTTCTTCGTCGCCGACAGCCAGAACAATCGCGTACTCGTCTACTCCGATCGGCCGACGGGCAACAACGCGACCGCGTTCGCGGTCCTCGGTCAGGCCGACCTTTTCCAGAATCTGCCGAACCGAAGCTCGGCGACGACGCCGGGGGCGCTCGCGGGCACGATGTGGTCCCCGACGGACGTGCACTTCAACGCCGCGACGAATCAGCTCTTCGTGAGCGACACGAACAACCATCGCGTGCTCGTCTTCAACGACGTCATCGATGGCTCGACGGGACTCTATGACTTGCCCGACGGCGTGGACGCGGACATCGTGCTCGGCCACGACGACTTCGTTTCGCGAGAAGCGAACGACGGGAACGCGACCCCGGACAGCCGCACGCTCTCGTCTCCCGCCGGGCTCCACGTCGCGGGGGGCCAGCTCGCCGTCGCCGACGCCGGCAACCATCGAACCCTGATCTGGAGCAGCATTCCTTCGGGATCGAACGCGGCGGCGAGCACGGTGCTCGGGCAAAGCTCCTTCGGCAGCGGCCTCGAGAACGCGGGAACGACCGCCGGCGCCGCCACGATGAGCGCACCCTTCGACGTCTTCCTCGGACCGACGGTCGCCATGAACGGCGGCACGGGCTTCGTGGCCGTCGCAGATACCGGCAATCATCGAGTGCTCGTGTTCCTGAGCGCGAGCCCCGCGACGGGCGCGAGCGCCGATCGCGTGCTCGGTCAGACCGTGTTCACGACGACTGCTGCGAATCAAGGGGGAGCGGCCGCGGCGGGAACGCTGAACGCGCCATCCGGCGTCGCGGCGCGCGCAAACGCGATCTACGTAGCCGACACGGACAATCACCGCGCCCTCTACTACGACGGCGCGACGCTCACGAGCGGGGAAGCCGCGGCCGCGGCGATCGGCCAGAGCGCGCTCACCGGCGCGAGTCAAAACGCCGGCGGCGCCCCGGCGGCGAGCACGCTCGCTTTCCCTACCGCCGTGCACGTCTCCGACGCGACGTCGCAGCGCTTCTTCGTCGCGGACACGGCGAACCACCGCGTGCTCGACTTCGCGACGGTCCCGACCACGACCAATCCATCCGCCGACCTCGAGCAGGGCCAGCCCTCGTTCGTGACCTCGGATGCGAAGGGCCACGTCCTGAATCATCCGACCGCGATCGCATTCACGGCCGGCAAGATGATCGTGGCCGACAAGCTGAACAACCGCGTGCTCATCTACAACACGACGCCGACCGTGGGCAACGCCGCGCCGAGCGTCGCGATCGGTCAGGCGAATCTCTTCGACACGCTCCCGAATCAGGGCGGCAGCGCCGGGGCGGCGACGCTCTTCGAGCCGGAGGGGGTCGCGACCGACGGGACGCGCCTCGTCATTGCGGACTCGGGAAACAACCGCGTCCTCATTTTCAACACGATTCCGACCTCGAGCGGCACCGCGGCGAACGTCGTCGTCGGCCAGCCGGCGCTGACGGCGAACACCGCGAATACGGGGGGACTCTCCGGCGCGACGATGGACTCGCCGGTCGCCGTGGAGATCGCGAGCGGCGGACAGTTGCTGGTCGCGGATCGCGACAATCACCGCGTCCTCGTCTACGACGACATCACGACCTTGACGGTGAACGGCATCGCGGCGGACGCGGTCATCGGCCAGGCGAGCTTCACAGCGAACCTGCCGAATCGAGGCGACTTCGTGCGCGCGGGGCATCTCTTCCGCCCGTCCGGGCTCCTCGAGCACGCGGGTAGGCTGTACATCGCGGATCGCGGCAACTACCGCGTCGTCGTCTTCGGAGTCGTGCCATCCGCCAACGACGTCGACGCCGACTTCGTGCTCGGCCAGCCGAACCTGACGAGCGCGGAGCCGAACGCCGGCACGACGCGCATGAACGGCCCGACCGCGCTCGCCACGGATGGAGCGCGTCTGATCGTCGCGGACAGCGGCAACCATCGCCTGATGGTGTTCAACACGATCCCGACGGACACGGGGACGGGCCTCAGCGTCGTCCTCGGGCAGGCGAGCTTCAGCGCCAACGCCGCGAACCGCGGTGCGTCGACGCCCGCGACCGATACGCTCGCCGAGCCGCGCGGAGTGTTCTTCAACGGCCAAGACCTTTGGACCGCCGACATGAAGAACAGCAGGCTCGTTCGGATCCGCTGAGCGGCCGGCGGCGGGCAGCCAACCGAGAACTAGAGACACACGCCCGCGGAGCGCAGCGAACGCGCTCCCCGGGCGTTTCGCGTTTTCGTGCGCGATCTCCCGAAGCGCGAAGCGCCGCCTGGGTGCGTCGCGGCTCGTCTAGCGGCCCGCTCGGCGGTTGCCGCCACGCTACGCATGAACGCGGGGAGATGTCGGATCCGCGCCCGAAGCGCCACGCATGGAGTCCTGCGGCTCGACGCAGCCTTTCTCCTTGCGGCACGCACAGCAGTTGGAGCCACGCTGCGCATGAATGCGGAGAAAGGCGGGGTCATGCCACCGCCGTCCAAGACCTCGCTCGATTCGAAGTGGCGCTCGAATGCGCGTTCGGGCAAGGAAGCAACAAAACGCCAACGATTGGCTTGCTGCCGAGATACGCCCCCGTGCAATTGTCCCACGTTGGACAAGTCGTTTCGCTTTCCTTGTTCCATTGGAATCTGCTCCCCGCGCCGGCGCTCCGCACGTCGAGACCCTGACCTACCACCGGGAGGGGATCTCCACCCGTCAACGGGGGAGGCGCCACTCACCTTTGCTGAGCATCACGCTAGCTGGGCCCTCGCTCAGTCGTATCGTCCCTGCTGATGAGTACCTACTTCGCGTCCTCCAGCTCAACTGAATCCCCTTGCACTGATTTGTATTCCTGAATGGATTTCCATTGATCGAACCCAACTGGCTTGCGAATCCTCTGGCGATAACAGGCGGTGCCTGGAGTATCCCACGGGCTTGGCGTTCCCGGGTTCTCGAAGTAATGTCTCAATTCCCTGAGTACCAACTGATCCTCCGCTTCTCGCAGATTGAACTCCTCTGTCAGTTCAAATGCTCGTACGACCCGACCCGGTAGGGCGGACACTTCCTTGCGTAGGAGTTCCAGTTGTACTTTTTGGCCGCGGTACGTCATCCAGTGCATACCACCAAGCGCAATTTGGCTTATCACGAAAAGCGCGAAGAGCGAGCCTATCCATACCGGCTTCATGGCCACTTCCTCCTAAGTCTCGCGTTGCGTTTGGCACTGACAAGCTCTGCGTTAGGTCTTGGACTGGAGCCGCCTAATTTTACTAATGCTGCATTCCGGGGACAAGAAACGGAATCGTGGAGTCGAGCGCAGCTCCGAGTCGCGCGTTGCTTGCGTCGCGTCGCGAGGGACTGCGCCTTTGACGTTCACGGCAGTCTCAACAGCGGATCGATGACAGAAATTCAGGAACCGACAACGTTTCGGTCGAAGTGGTCACGAATCGCGGTCCGGTCTACGCCGCCTCGAATCCCACGGCGAAGCGCGAGCATCTCGTCGGCAACCTGTCGCGAAACCGTTTGAGCGCGTGAAGAAGTTGAGCGAACACGTCGATATCCGGCGCCAACGTCGCGCGCTCACCGATTCACAGTTTTGCCGGTTTCTCAAGGCGGCGCGGCTTCGGCCGCTTGCCGAACAGGGGAGTCCTGCCGGGTGCGCCGAGCCCGTCGCGTTCGACGATCTCGATTCCGCCGTGGAACAAGTTCGGCGCCGCCTGAGCGATCATCCCGAGCGGCTCGCGAAACTTGAGCGCCTCGGCCAGGAGCGCGCGCTCATTTACAAACCCCTCGCGCTCACGGGACTTCGGCGGGGGGTGCTGGCATCCCTCACCGCGGGCCAGCTCGATCTCGACGCCGCGCAGCCCTATGCGGTGCTCCATGCGACGCCAACATGGACCGCCGGCCGGAAAACGCGCTGCGCGCGCGGTGGCGAAGCCTAGTCGTCCGCCGTCGTGCTCCAGCACCACCGGAAGGTGCCCGATGTAGAGCTGCGAAGAACGGTTGATGCTCTTGCCGCGAGTAAGTCTACTACCCGTAAGTGATTACGATTGTCATCGGTGTGAGTTGCCTTAACTGTAATGGCGGAGTAGACTTACCGTAGTCGTGTGTCTGGTCTGGGAGGCAATGAGTGCGAGGATTCCTGCTGCTCGCTGATTCCGCAAGAGCCCACGGAGATGGAACCGTGAGCATGCTTCGCTGCGGGATCAACAAGGTCCATGCCCAATCGACACAATCGATCATCTTCAGGGGCTCATTGGTCGCCCGAATCAAGGGGGACCTGGCAGAAGTGGGGCCGCATGAGTTCACGATTCGCGTGCTGAACGAAGACGGTCAGTCGATCGCTCCGGACATTTCCGGAGGCTTCGACGTTCCCGAGGGTGGAGGTACTGCTCTGACTGCGCTGGACTTTGGTTTTATTCTTCCACGGTATGGCCGATATACATTTTCACTTCTCGTTGACCGCCAAATGATCGACTCGTGGGAGATCCACGCAGTAGAAGCTCGCACGACAACGGAAGGAAGCACCTGATGTCTCCAGTGAGCGGGAGCGACGCCAAGGTCTTTTTCACTCACGGCCAGCTTGAAACCGGGCGTGCCGTGCAGATTGCCGGGTGGCCCTCAGAGGATCTGCATTACGTCGAGTCGGCGGTCACCGATGCGAGCCCGGTGAATGTCGTCGTCATTGAGCGGTACTTGTTGTGGGGTCGCCATCGAGTCTTGACGGAGGATCAGTTTGCCCGAAGCGAATTCCCGTACCGACCAGAACTCGGATACTAGCGGCCGTGAATTGCAATGACGGATGGGGCCGCGGCTCTTTGAGATCCACCTGTGCACTGTTCCTTTGAGGGGGAACATCGATCGGCGGCCATGGCTGGTAGTCGCCGCTGGTCCTTCCAAAACGGACCGTTTCATTAGTATTCCGATCTCCAGCCAGCTCGACCTTTACGACGAAGTTGCGCACTTCCTGCTCGAACAGAGCGATCCCGACTTCCCTGCTACAGGCTTGGTGAGAACATCCTACGTGATTGCAAACAACCCAGTAGCGATTCATGCTAATCGATTCGTACGGCGCCTCGGTCATCTCGGCGGTGAATTGCGCGAACGGTTCGAACTCTGGAATTCCATGCCATGAGGTCCAGGTGCTGCCCTTTGCAGCGACCTCGACGGGCCGCAAGCCGTACGCGGTGCTCCATGCGGCCGACGAGAAGAGCCGAAGAGGCGCCCGCGTGCCGCTTCGGCGCGACCTTGCGGCCGAGCTGGCGCAGTGGATCGCCGAGTCGGGCCACGTTCCGAGCACGCCGCTTTTCCACGCTCCGGCGGGGCTTGTGAGGTTCCTCGACCGCGACCTCGCCGTTGCCGGCATTCCGAAACGCGACGAGCGCGGGCGCACGGTGGACGTGCACGCGCTCCGCACCACGTTCGGGACTCTCTTGTCGAAGGGCGGCGTGGCGCCGCGCACGGCGCAGGCTGCCATGCGCCACGCGAGCATCGACCTCACCATGACAGTGTACACCGATCCCAAGTTGCTCGACGTATACGGGGCGCTAGGCGCCTTGCCGGAGCTGCGCCTCGACGGTACTCCGGCGCGCGTCGCGGGCGCGGTACGCGCGACGGGGACGGACGATTCCGCTCCTCGCGCGCTTGCACCGCTGCTTGCACCAACTCCGGCCGATTCGAGAACGCAGGAGACTTTTCCTGACAGAATGACAGCGCACGCGGAGCGCGCGAACGGCGATGCAAAGCTCGCCGTAACTCACGCGCAGGACGTGAGTAGACGCGACGAGTCCGGTAGGGGAGTGAGAATGCCAGAGGTGGGACTCGAACCCACACACCCTTGCGGGCACCAGATTTTGAATCTAGCGCGTCTGCCAGTTCCGCCACTCCGGCCTGGGTGGGAAACGCCGCATTGTAGAGAGTTGGAGTGTTCGGACAAGGGTGCGCGCGGCACTTCTCGCTCCGCGCGTCGGGTCAGACCCCTCCGCGATCCTCCCACGGGCGCAGGCCGAGCGGCGGCGCGAGCAGTTCGCTCCAGATGATCGCCTTGCGCAGATCGGCGCCCGCGTAGCGCAACGCGAGGTGATGCACCTGCGCCGGCTTCGTGGCGGCCACGAGTTCCTGGCGCCGCACCGCGGTATCGCGAGCCCGGCGCGCCGCGGCCGCGGTGGCGGATACTGCAGAAGCCGAGGGTGTGATCGCTTCGCGGTCGCGTTTCGGCGTGCGCACCGGGCGGGGGGCGGCCGCGACACGGGGATCCCGCCCCGCGACCAGCTCGCCGAGGTACGTGACCAGATCCTTCGGTTCTGCGCCCGCGCGCGTGGTCCCAGGCTGCGCACGCGCGGTCTCCTGCTGCACGCGCGCGACTCGCTGCGCGGGAGGATGCTGCACGGAACCTCGCAATCGCTCCTCCGCCTGCATCTCCTGAGACCGCCGCTCCTCTGCTTCCTTGAGCTGCGCTTGCGCGCGCGCGATGACGGTGCCGAACTTCGAAAGGAGCCGCAGCACGTAGGGCAGCATTACTACTAGGAGGATCGGCCAGAATTGCTCGAGGATCTCTCGCAGGCGGCGCGGCATCAACGTCCTCCAGCGTGCGGGCAACCGAGCCGTCTACGGCGAAGCCGCTCCAAAACCGCGCGGGGCCTATGCTGGATTGCTCTACCCGTGCAGTTCATCTTTGTCCTTGGCCGGATCGCGCCCGATCTGCTCGCGCATGGTCGTGTCCGCCTGGATGTTCTTCATCCGATAGTAGTCCATGATCCCGAGATGGCCCTTGCGAAACGCATCGGCGATGCTGCGGGGCACCTCCGCCTCGGCGAGGACCAGCTTCGCGCGGTTGGCCGCAATTTCCGCGATGTTCTCCTGTTCTTGCGCGACGGCGAGCGCGCGGCGCTTCTCGGCCAGCGCTTGCGCGACGCGCTTGTCCGACTCCGCTTGTTCGGCTTGCAGCTTCGCGCCGATGTTTTCCCCGACGTCCACGTCGGCGATGTCGATCGACAAGATCTCGTATGCCGTCCCCGCATCGAGTCCCTTGGAGAGGACCGTCTTCGAGATAAGGTCGGGATTCGCGAGCACGGACTTGTGCGTGGCCGCCGAGCCGATGGTGGTCACGATCCCTTCGCCGACGCGGGCGATGATCGTCTCCTCCGTAGCACCGCCGACGAGACGCGACAGGTTCGTGCGCACGGTCACCCGCGCTTTCGCCTTGAGCTGGATGCCATCCCCGGCCACCGCGTCGACCGTCGTTCTCCCTCCTTCGGGGTTCGGGCAATCGATCACCTTCGGTTGCACGCTGGTGCGCACCGCGTCGTACACGTCGCGCCCCGCGAGGTCGATCGCCGCGGCTTGGTCGAAGGAGAGGGCGATGTTCGCCTTGTTCGCGGCGACCAGCGCGTTCACCACCCGGTTCACGTTGCCGCGCGCTAGGAAATGGGCCTCGAGCTTGTCGAGTTGCACATCCTTGATGCCGGCCTTGGTCGCGGTGATCAAGGAGTTGATGATCGTCGAGGGCTGCACCTTCCGGAGCCACATCCCCACGAACACCTTCACAGGCGTCTTGCAGCCCGAGAAGAGCGCCTGGATGTAGAGGCTGCCGAAATTGAGGAAGAAGATGAATCCGAAGAGGACCAAGATCGCGGAGACCAGGATGGCGATCCCGGCCAAGATTGGGTGATTCTCGAACAGTCCCTTCGCCTGGAGAAGGAATGGCGACATCGGGAGCCGGCCTTTCGTGAGTATTGGCGCTGCTATCGCACGTGCGGCGCTTCACCGCCGCGCGGCGCGCAAAGATAGCCGCGGGTAAGGGGCGGCACAAGGAGCCCTGGGCCGCGGAGGGTTGGCGGACATCGCGCGGAGGGGCTCAAACGAGGGGACGCACCACGATCCGGTTTCCATCGGCGGCCATCACTTGGACGCGGCTGCCCGCTTCGATGAACTCGCCGCTTCGGCTCACGACGTCGAAGCGCTTGCCGTGGATGATGGCGACGCCGGAGGGGCGAAGCGCGGTGACGGCGGTGCCTTCGACGCCGACCAGCGTCCCGGCCTCCACGACGTCGGCGCCGGCGGCGGTACCTCCGGCCAAGCTGGTTACGGAATTCAAGCGCCGGACTCCCCAATAGATCAATATGACGAGGTAGGCGATCGTGACCAAGATGCAAGAGCTTGCGATGTACGGATGCTCGGGGAAGAGGCGCCAGAGCGCGAATGCCACGGTGAGGGTCGCCGCAGCCGCGAGCGTGCCCCCCGACGGCAAGAACAACTCCACGAAGTAGAGGACGAGCCCGATGACGTAGACGAGGATCAGGACCCAGAAGTCTTCGCTCATCGGAGTTCCGATCCCGCCTCGGCGGCGGCCTGCAACATGTGGCGTTGATTCCCGCCTACTGCGACGTTCCGCCGGCGCTGCGAACCACGACTCGATTCCCTTTGACGTCGATCACCTCGACGGCGATGCCGTTGTCGAGGAATTCCCCGGAGGAGGTCGCATCGATGATCTCGCCGTCGACGTCGATCTTTCCGGCGGGGCGCAACGGCGACACGACCTTGCCCTTGCGCGACAAGAGGCGCGTCGGTCCCGGGTCGGCGGAGAGGATCGCACGCGCGATCAACCCGGACTGGCCGACGCTCGCCGACTGCGGCAAGAAGTGCAGGATCGTCAAAGTGAGGATCACGCTCATGGCGAAACCGCCAAGCACGATGGCGAGCGCAGACATGACGCCGGTGAGAGGAGCATCGCCGGTCCCGGATCCTACGAGCGCCATGACCAGGCTGCCGAGGAGGAGGATGAGCCCGCTGAAGCCTGCGACTCCGAATCCGGGGAGGAGGAAGATCTCCACGGCGAGGAGCACGAGCCCAGCGGCGAACACCGCAAGCTCCACCCATCCTGCGGTGCCGCCGAGGAACGCGCCCACGAAGAACAGGATGAAGCAGCCGAGCCCGACCGCGCCGGGGAGCGTCGTGCCGGGGAACTTGATCTCGAAGACGACGCCGAGGACGCCGAGCAGGATGAGCGCGAAACGCACCCAGTCGTTCCCGAGGAACCAGCGCGTCCAGTTCTCCATGCTGCCGGAGAAGGTGCCTCGCAGGCGGAAGTCATCGAGGTGGTAGTCGCCGCCCAATAGGCTGTGGTGCTCGAGCAGTTGCTCGCGCGTCGGAAACACGTATTGGATGAAGTCGTTCAGCTTCGCGGCCTTCTCGTCGAGGACGAGCAGTCTGCCTGCGTCGATCACCACTTCGCGATTGATTACCCGCGCTGCCTCCTTCTCCAGCTCTTCGTCCGTGAGGTACTGCGTCTCGGTGCCCGTGGCGGTTCGCAGTTGGGCGCGATAGACGCGCGGGCCTTGCGATACCATCGCTTCCACGAGCCGCTTCGGGAAGCGCTCGCGCGCGTATCGCAGGAGATCGGCGCGTACGAAGGATTGGATCTTCTCGGGTAGAGGCTGATGCCACACGCTGTCTACCAGCGCCACGTCGCCGATCCGCGAGTTCTCCCCCATCTCGAGGTGCTTGCAGGCGAAGGCGAGAAGCGTGCCTCCGGAGAAGGCCGACTTCCCAGTCGGAATATAGGCAATTGTCGTGATCGACTGCTTGCTCAAGCTGTCGATGTAGATGGCCAACTCGCGCACAGCGGCGAGGTCGCCTCCCGGCGAGTCGATCTCGAGCAGGAAGTTGCGAAATCCGTGCTGATCGATGAGGAGCGCGAGGTCATCGTGGATCCGCTCGCAATTCGAGTCGTCGAGGGTCCCGATGACGGGATAGATGAAGACCGCCGTGGGGGAGGTTGGGCCCTCGCGGCGGGGCTTGGAATCCGCGGGTTCGGCCTGCGCCGCCGCCTCCGCGCATTGCCCAAGTAGTCCGAGTACGAAGAGCAATGGCCAGAGGGGCATCCGCCGGCGCCCGCGCGATTCACGCAATGTGGTCTCCATCACGCACGACGTGCCTGCCATTCGATTCCCAGCCGCTGCGACTTGCTTCGGCGGCGCCATTTTCGGGAGCCCCGCGCGCGCGCGCAAGGAGAGCCGAAGGAAGTGGCTTCGGGGAACATCACAGCGAAGAGGGTCGACAGCGTGCCTGCGATGCCGCGTCGTTTCCGGTGTCGTTTCGGGCGAGAAAGAAAAATGGAGGATAGGGGGCTCGAACCCCTGACCTCGACACTGCCAGCGTCGCGCTCTCCCAGCTGAGCTAATCCCCCGTGAATCGACTGTCACGCTTCCGCCGCGAGTGCGATTTCGCCGCAATTTCGCTGCGAAAGCAACCGTGCGAGTCTAGGCTGCATCCCCACTCCGTCAAGGGAAAAGCTTGGAGCGCCGCGTGCGAAGATCTATAATCCAAATCCTTTCCCGATGCCGCTTTGCACGCAAGTGACCATCGCCCCCGAGCCGGATTCCGAGCCCGGTTTCGAGCCCAGATAACAGACTTCGCGCCAGAGGAATCGGTGCCCATGGCAAATGACAAACCCCCGGACTTCGACTGGCGAGCCGCCGAGCAGAAGTGGCGCCAGCATTGGCGCGACAATCCGCACTTGCCGCGTGCCGCCGCGGCGGCGCCGGCGGCTCCGGGGCCGCCCCCGGAGCCCGGCAAGTCGGGCGACGCCGCCACGGCCGGCGCGGCACCGCCGGCCCCCGCCCCGGCGCCCCCCGAGCGCAAGCGGTTCTATCTGCTCGACATGTTTCCATATCCGTCGCTCTCCGGCTTGAGCGTGAATCAGCTCTGGGGGATTGCGATCACGGATGTCTGCGCGCGCTTCAAGGAGGCGAATGGCTTCGAGGTCCTGCGCCCGATCGGGTGGGATTCCTTCGGCTTGCAGATCGAGCAGGAGGCCGCCGCGAACCGGATCGCGCCGCAAGAGGTCGTGGCGCGCGGAATCGAACGCATGCGCGAACAGTTGCATGCGTTCGGCGCGCGCATCGACTGGGATCGCGAGCTGAGGACGTCCGATCCGGACTTCTATCGGTGGACGCAGTGGATCTTCCTACGCATGTGCGAACGGGGGCTCGCGGTCCACGAAGAACTCCCGATGAAGTGGTGCCCGCAATGCGGCGTGAATCTCTCGAACGAGGAAGTGCGCGAAGGCCGCTGCATTCACTGCAACCACGACGTCGAGGAGCGCAAGATCCCCCAGTGGGTGCTTCGCATCACCGAGTACGCCGACCGCCTCCACCACGGGCTCCGTTCCCTCGAGTGGCCGGCGCGGGTCTCGTCGATGCAGCGCCATTGGATCGGCCGGCGCCGCGGCTTCAAAGTGACTCTGAAGGCGTCCAGTGAGTTTCTCTACGAATACGAAGAATTCCCCGTGTTCCTGCGCCATATCGAGCGCCTCCCCGGTGCGACGTTCGTAGTATTGGCGCCGGAGCATCCGGTCGTCACGACGATTTGCGATGACTTCTACCGCGAAGAAGTGCAGGAGTACGTCGAGAAGACGCGGCGCTTGAAGGAGCGAGACCGCATCTCGCAGCAAGGCATTCCCGATGGTCGGCCAACCGGCGCGTTCGCGATCAACCCCGTGACGCTGCAGCAAATGCCGATCTGGATCAGTTCCTTCGTGCTTCCGCACTTCGGCTTCGGCGCCGCGCTCGGAATCCCCGGTCACGTCGAGTTGCACCGAGCTTTCGCGGAAAAGCACAAATTGCTGATCCGCACCGTCTACGCGGAGCGCCGCGGCCCCGATCGCCAGCCGCTTCCGCGCACCAACGGCCGCCCGAGCGTCATGATCAACGCCGGCACCTTGAGCGGCCTGCCCGTGGACGAGGCGCGCCGGCGCATCCACGATTCCTTGAAGCACACGGAAGCCCTCGAGCCACACATCCGATTCAACATCCATGACTGGGTCTTCGCGCGGCAGCGCTTCTGGGGAGAGCCGATACCGGTCGTGCACTGCGTGAAGTGCGGCATCGTGCCGGTGGCGGACGACACGCTGCCGGTCGTCCTTCCCGACAATCCACCGCTGCCGCGCCCCGACCAAGGGCGGAGCCCGCTCGCCCGCATCGATTCGTTCCGAAAGACGCGTTGCCCGACCTGCGATGGCGAGGCCGAGCGCGACACGAACACGATGCCGCAGTGGGCCGGCTCCTGCTGGTACTTCCTGCGCTACTTGAGCCCTCGCTGCGCGAGCGCCCCCTTCGACGCGGAGACTGCGCGGGAATGGTTCCCCGTCGACCTGTGCGTCGGCGGGATCGAACACGCGATCCTGCACCTCTTGTACGTGCGCTTCTTTTCCTACTTCTTGCACGACATCGGAATGGTGCCGCAAGAGGAACCGTTTCGGCGCCTGCTCATCCGCGGCAGGATCCACGCAGGCACGCCCGCGAAGAGCGCCGGCGGCCGCGCCGCCCATCGCGCCGACAGCATCGATGCGGCGCCGTACTTGGAGCGGTTCGGCGCAGACGCGCTGCGCTTGCACCTCCTCTTCCTCGCGCCCGCGGAAGAGGACGTGGCGTGGAGCGAAAGCGGGCTCCACGGCTGCCAGCGCTTTCTACGCCGCGTCTACCACTCGATCATGAGTCGGCGGGAGAGCGGGAAGTTCGTGAGCCGCAAGGTGCTCGTCGAGAAGCACCGCCTCATACGCCGCGTGACGCGTGCGATCGAGACTTACCATTTCAACAAGGCCGTCAGCGCCTTCATGGAGTTCATCAAGTTCCTTCGCAGCCGCGACTGCACACCGGAGGAGGCGGATCGCGCGACGCTGCGGACCTTCGTCGTTCTCTTCGCGCCGTTCTGCCCCTTCCTCGCGGCGGAACTTTGGGAAAAGCTGGATGGCGAAGGGTCGGTGTTCGCGCAGAAGTGGCCGGAGTTCTCGCCGGAACTCTTGAAGCCGCTCGAGGTCGAAGTCGCCGTCATGATCGACCGCCGCGTGCGGGATCGCGTGGTCGTTGAGGGCGGAATCGCCAAGAATCAACTGCTCGACATCGTGCTCCGGCGCCCGCGCGTGCAGCAATTCCTCGGCGACCGCCGCGCCGACCACGTATTCGTCGTGCCGGACCGCCTCGTCAATTTCGTGTTCCTCCCCGCCGGCCGCCAGACGCACGAAGCCGCCGGCGGCGCCGCCCAACAGGCCAACTGACACGCCTCCGCACCGCCTAGGGCGGGCCCGCTTTTTGCCGACCCAGCGCCGCGCATCGTAATCTTTCCTAGAGGTATTTGCCTCGCTCCGAGCCTCCCCTTGACCGCAAGGCGCGCGGGTCGCGGCAATGCCTTCGCGCGAACGACGCCCTGTTTCCGTCCCACTCCAGCACACCAGCCCGCGCCACGAGCCGCCCGGCTGCGGAACGCCATTCCATGCGGCTTTCCGGCGGTTGCAGGCAGTCGCGCGCGCGGCCGATAAATGGACTGCATGGGAGCACGCTGCCGCCGCGCACTTGCTGCGCGCCGGCAGGCAGAGGAAGGAATCGCGATGCGTGGACCGGTCCGCTGGCTGCTCATCGAAGCAGTCAGGATTGGGTTGATCCTAGCGCTCTTCATTTGGGTCCAAGGTCAAGTCACCGATGCACGCTTCGAGGCGTTGCACGTGACGGGAGGCATCGCGCAGCTCCAAGGCTCGCAGGGAGGCCGACTCCGCAACCTGGAGTCGACTCAGGAACTCACGCGCGAAACCGTCGACCGATCGATCTCGGAATTGGCGGCATGTCGCAGCCGCGTCGAGAGTCAAGGGGAGCGGCTCGAATCAGAGCGTGCAACCTTTACGCGTCTCGTGGATTCGCGCCATGGGGAATTGCGGGCGATGCTCGAATCCGGCATCGATCGCATCGAAGGCGCCGCATTCAATTCGACGCGCGAGACCGAGGACGTACGCGACAAGATCAAGGATCTCGAAAGCTCGATACGGCGCCAGCCGCTCGAGATGAAGCGGCACATGATCTATCCCGTCGTGCAATTGCGCGGGAATGGCACCGTCGGCAGCGGCGTCGTCGTCTACTCGCAACCGACCGGCGAGAATGGCGCGACGGAGACATACATTCTCACCGCCTATCACGTCGTGCTCGAGATCATGGATGGCGCGGCGGGAAGCGATGAGATCGATGACCTCCGTTTCATCGACCTCGAAACGGATCAGCTTGCGGAGGAAGCGACCGAGGCGCGCCTCATCGCCTTTCAGCGAGACATCGACATCGCGCTCCTCACCGTGGAGCGCGAGAGCCCGTGGCCCTACACGGCCGCGATCGCCACGGCAGAGATGCTGAGCGACGTGCAGATGTTCGATCCGATCTACGCGGTCGGTTGTCCGCTCGGCAACAAGCCGATGCCGACCGCGGGAGAGATCTCGTCGCAGGACAAGGTCGTCGAAGGACAGAACTTCTGGATGATCAGCGCGCCGACCTTCTTCGGCAATTCCGGAGGCGGCGTCTATCTCGTCGGGAACGGACACCTAATCGGCATCTCGAGCATGATCTACACCTACGGCAAGGGGCAGCAGCCATTGGTGGTACCGCACATGGGCCTCTTCATTCCCATGGCCGCGGTGCGGGATTGGCTCAAGGAAAAGGGTCCCGAAGGGACCGCCGCGAAGATCTTTCCCGGCCTGCTGACGAGCGCCGCGGCGGTCGTTCCGGCGGGGGGACAGCTCCCACCCACGGAGTAGAGCCCGGCCGAGGTTGGCCGCCGGGCGCAGAACACATTATCGCTATCTTTATTTCCTTCTTTCCTGAGTGGGCCACCGGGGCGCCTCCCGGTGGCCTTTTTCGTCGGGCCCGCCGGGAATTCGCCGCCGCGCGCTGGATGTCCGCGGAGGGAACCCCTACTCTCATTCCGAGCGCGGAATTGGCAGAGTTTGTGTGCCGCACCGGGTTCCGAAACGAGCGCCGCGCGCGGTACGTTGTACCGGATGTGCCGGGGCCCAGCCGCTCCCGGCGCGCGCGCTCGATCGCTCCACAAGAATCGCCTGGAATGCCCCGGAAAGGATTTTTCATGCTTCGGACTTGGATCTCGACGCTGATCGCGCTCTGCATCTGCCTGGCCGCGGCCATTCCTCCCGCGTGTGCGCAGGCGCCGCCTGCGGAAAAGAAAGCCCCGCCCGAAGCCGGCGCGGGAGCCGCCGCAGGCAAGGACAAGCCCGCCGGCACCACGCCCGGAGCGCCGGGACAGCCGCCGGCCAAGGAAGGTCCTGCCGCACCGCAGCCGGGCGAGCCGAAGGCCCCCGCGGCGCCGGTCCAGGTGCGCGATCCGCTCGCGGTCGCGGTGATCGACCGCTACATCGAAGCGATCGGCGGGCGCGAGGCGCACGCGGCGATCCGAGACAAGAAGCTCGTCTGGGTCCTCAAGAAGCTCGCACCGACCGGAGTCACCGAGACATCGATGGTGCGCTACATGAAGGGCCCGTACATGCTCCGCGAAGAGTGGGACATGCCGGGGATGGGCCTCCTGCCGAACAACGGCCGCCTGAAGACGATTCAAGTGTTCGATGGCACCACCGCGTGGGTGAAGATGTTCATCGCCGACGCCCCCGTGGACAAATTGACCGGCCCCACCCTCCACCAGTTCATCTACGACAAGTTCATCGATGACTTCTTCTTTCATTGGGAGGAGGACGGCTATTCCGTCCGCCACGTGGGAGAAGATGTCGTCGAGGACACGCCGGTAGCGGTGATCGCGGTCAATCCATTCACCTCGAAGGATCAGACGAGATACGCCTTCGCGAAGGACACCGGACTCCTCGTGCAGCGGGAGTTCCGAACCGATGAGAGAGCACCGGGGGGCGCGGTCTCGCGGCGCGCGGTGTTCGGCGGCTACAACACCATCCGCTTCAAGGCCGACGACAAGCAGCACGCGATCAAGATGCCGACCACCGAGCGCGTCTTCGAGGAAGGCGACCTCTCCGTCGAGCGCGAGTACACGAGCATACAGATCAACATGGGAATCGAAGACAGCCTCTTCGCACGCCCCGAAGGTCCGGACTTCTCGGAGAGCGAGCGCGGCCGCAGCCCGGGCAGCGGCGGCGGCAAGGCGACCTCGCGCCCCGCGACGCAGCCGAAGCAAGGCGCGGGCACGCACGGGGGAGCGGGAGCGCACGGCGAGAAGAAGGAACCCACGACCAAGCCCGCGGGGGGGAACTAGCCGTCCCTCAGCGTGCAGGCCCGACGCTCGCGCCGCTCGCGCCGACGCCGGCGAGCTTGTCCCCCGCGAGCTGGCCGCAGGCGCCCGCAATGTCGAGGCCGCGGCTCTTCCGGATCGTCACCGCGCCATCGTAGCGGCTGCGCACCCGCTCCGCGAAGCGCCGCATGGCGCCCGCTTCGAGGCCGCGGTGCGCCGTCCCGGGATACGAATGGAACGGGATCAGATTGATGTGTCCCGCCGACTGCGCGGCGAAGTCGGCGAGCGCAGCAGCTTCCTCCGGCGCATCGTTCACCCCTGCGAGCACGACGTATTCGAGGCTGACGCGGCGCCCCCGCGCGGAGATCTCGCGGACGATCTCGGCGAGACCGGCGAGCGGATAGCGCCGATTCAAGGGCACGATCGCCGTGCGCGTCGCATCGACGGCCGAGTGCAGGCTGAGAGCGATGCGAACCTGCGGAAAATCCGCGGCGAGGCGGCGCAGATTCGGCGCGATGCCGACCGTCGAAACCGTGATGCGCCTCGGACTGAAGCGAAAGCCGCCGGCTCCCGTGAGCAGCCTGAGCGCCGTCGCGAGCGATGCGTAGTTGAGCAGCGGCTCGCCCATCCCCATGAACACGATCTGAGTGATTCGTTGCGCGGGATCCGCGGCAAGCGCATCCGAGACCCCCGTCCACTGCGCGATGATCTCGGCGGGGGAGAGATTGCGCTCGAAGCCGCCCGCGCCGGTCGCGCAAAACGAACATGCCGCGGGACACCCGGCCTGAGAGGAGACGCAGAGCGTTCCGCGCGACTCCGCGGGAATCCACACGGTTTCGATCACGGCACCGTCGCGGAGCCGCGAGCGGAACTTGCGCGTTCCGTCCCGAGACGTCTGCTCGCCGTCCGCGCGCAAGACGGGGCCGAGCAGCGTCGCGGCGAGCTGCTCGCGGAGCGCGTGCGGCAGATTCGGCATCTTCTCCGCATCGATCCGCCGCTGCCCGAAGACTTGCTCGCGAATCTGCTCCTGCCGATAGGCGGGCTCCCCGCGCGCTTCGACTAAGCCGCGGAGCCGCTCTTCTCCCTCCTTTGCTTCGAAATCGAGGAGATGCACCGGTTTCATCGCTCGCCGCCTCGCGCTCCGGCCGAGAGCGCGCCCGTAGGGTCCAACTCCAGGGTGAGTGGCGCGGTCCAATCGCGCGCCTCGCGGCGGCGCGCATAGTGCACGCGTCCATTCCGCTTCAATTGAACCCTCGCATCGCCGAGGACCCAAGTCACCTGCGCCGGGTGCCTCGCTTCTACCGCGTACGAGACGCCGTCGCTTTGCCAGTGGAGCGTAAGCCCGCCGTACGCTTGCTTCCAGACCGCGCCTGCCGCCGCCGGGAGGTGGAAGTAGATCGTCGAACCCGGCTCGAATTCGTGCGGCACGCCGTCGATGTAGAATCGCAGGTGGCGATAGTCGAATCCGCGCGGATGCTTCCCGTAGATCCCCAAGAAGTCGAGATCGCCCCCCGGCAAGACGAGGGTCGCCTCTTCTTCCTCCGCAAGCTCGAACGTTACGTACACTCCGTGATAGGCGATCGGGCTCGTCCAGCGCCCGCGTTGTCCCGGAGGCACGTCCCGCGCCGCCGCAGCCGGCACCTTCGCGCGCACGCACCCCGCGAGCGCCGCGAGCGCGGCGAGCGCGCAAACGACTCCCTTACCGCTTGGTGTGCGCATGCCGATTACTCTCGGGTCCGTATCGTTCGCGCGCCGGCGATCGCTGCGCTCACTTCTTTGGCGCGACTTCCTTCGCGGGCCGCAGATGTTTCAGGAAGGAAGCGAGCGGCAGCGGGAACTCCGCGCGCTTCGGCGCGAGGACGATCTTGATCCCTGCCTCGCCATAGTACTCGAAGTAGTCCACGCGAAAGTCGTGGAGCCCTTCGATCAGCTCAGCCTCGCCCATGGTCACGTTGTCGTTCGCACGCATCCAGGAGTCGACGACCAGGCGGCCATCCACCCAGAGGCGCACGCCGTCGCTGCACGTGACGAAAAACGTATAGTGATCCGCGGCCGGAATCTCGAGCAAGCCTTGCCAGCGCACCGCGAAGTGATCGCGCGGGACTCCCGCCAGCGGGGACTCCCAGCGCCAGCGAAATGAGATGTCCGCATCGACGCGGGTCTTCGCGCAATCCTCGAAGCCCTCATCGCGGAAGTAGCTCCCCGGGATGCCGGGCCAGACGCCCTGCTCCGCCGCGAGCGCGCGGTGGAGCGCGACAGTCACCGCCTGCGCTTCCGCCCATGCCCGCGCCTCGTTGAGCGCCGCGCGCATGCGCTCGACGGATTCCGCCAGCTCCGGCAGGCGCGGATGCGTGGCGAGCAGCTTCTCGATCTCCGCGACCGCGTCGCGCGCGCGCCCCGCGGAGGCGAGCGCGCTCGCGCGATTCAGGCGCGCATACGGATCGTTCCTCCACGCGGAGAGCACGGCATCGAACGCGAGCAGCGCATCGTCGAAGCGTTTCTCACGAGCGTGCGCGACGCCGAGGTTCATCGAAGCTTCCACGAGGCCGGGAAAAAGCTCGAGCGCCGCGAGGAATTCCTTGCGCGATTCCGCACCGTTCCCCTGCTCGAGCAGGAGAAAACCGTGATTGTTGATGAGATGCGCACCGAGCTGCCTTCGCGTCAACGACTCGACCGGCGCCGCCTCGGGGGTTCCGCGCGCGCCGGCCGGGTCGCGATACCAGGCGTCGGAGTGCGATTCGCCGCGCAGGGTGGTTTCGAAATTGACCGGCGGATCCGCGGCATAACGCACGAAAACGTGGCGCGGCGCCGCGCCGCCAGCGAGCGGCCATCCGAGGCGCTCGCCGAGATCGAGGATGATCAGCGTGAGGCCCAGGCAATAACCCCGCCGGCGCTCCAGTATCGCATCGGGAAACAAATTCTCCGCGAGGCGCAGGTCGCCGTCCGCGGCGAAGCCCCGCACGTCGAAGAGAAATTCGGCGAGCAGTTCGCAGCGTTTCGCCGCCGCCTCCGGCGCGGCGCGCTCGGCGAAGAACGCGCGTGCCTCGCGCTCGAGAGCGCCGAGGCTGGCGCGGTAGGCCGCGGGATCGCGCCCCGCCGCTTCGAGGAAGCGCGTCGCGATCTCTTCGTACGGCGCCGTCTTCGGAGCGTCCCGCAGCCACGCCGCGAACGCCGGATCGAGCGCGCCGAGCGGCTCCGCTCGGCCGCCCAAGTGGCACAGTGCGGCGAGTCCCAGGGCGAGCAGCATGCACGCACATTCTAGCCCGTTCGCGGGGACGCGCGGGCCGAGGTGGGGGCCGCGACCTCCTCGCGCACGCGCGAGCGCCGCGGCCCAGTACCGGAAAAAAGCGACCGGACAGAAAAAAAGGCAACCGGCGGACTCCGCCGGTTGCCCGATTATCGCTTACTCGCCTACCGCGTACCCGGCTCCCGGAAACCCGGCTCCCGGATACTCGATGGCGGGTTACTCGATGATCCTATTCTCATTCATGACGCCAAGGAGGGTGTTCGAACTTCCGCGCCGCGCGCGCCACCGGCGAGCCGCGCTCCTGTTCCGGAAAGCTGCGCGAGCCGGATCCGCACCGACCTTGGGTTTCTTGCGCTCTACTTCGACTTCTCTGCGGCGAGCTGGGCAAGGAGCGCCTTGATCTCAGCGACTTCCTTCTTCAGCTCGTTTACGTCGAAGCGCAGTTGCTCGACCTCGGTCTTCTCGCGACCGGCGTAGGTCTTGAACTGCTCCGAATTCAGGATTCCCGCGGCAGCCGCGACGAACTGCGGCTTGTGGCTATCGTGATTTGCACACTGGCCTTTGCTGTGGTCGTCCTGAACGTACTGCTGATGTACGGCAGTGAGCGCCTTCAACTGGTCGTTGGTCAGCGACCTCTTGTCCAACTTCGTAAACAGTTCGTCGAAGTAGTTGGAGTGGCATGCGAGCGCGACGCTCGTTGCGGCCAGGCAGAACACGACCAAGAGACCAAGGACACGACAAGGACTCCTCATAGGCATGCTCCTTTCGTCCGGGTGCGGCGGTTCCCAAAGGCTGCGGCCGCGCGCGCCTAACGTGCGGCCCGTTCCTTCGATTCGCTCGTGATCATACGAGAGGGAAGCGCACCTTCCAAACAGTAGTTCGACATTTGGCGCCCAGGCGGCGCACCGGCCCAGGGAGCCGTGCCGCCGCGGCCCGGCCCGGCGGCCGCCAAGCCGCCACGAAAGCGCAAGTTACGGCGAAAGGCGGCGAGGAGCTTCGCGGCGCCCGGGGCGCAACGCATGGAGTGCTGCGGCTCGACGCAGCCTTTCGCCTTGCGGCAGGAGCGATGCTTGGCTCGACGCTGCGCCTGAATGCGGGGCAAGGCGGTGTCGAGCCACCGCAGTCCAAGACCTCGCTCCGCTCGGTGAGGGAATTTCGGTGAGCGCCCGGGGCGCAACGCATGGAGTACCGCGGCTCGACGACGCCTTTCCACCGGCCGCCTAGCGCCAGTCGACTAGTTCCGCGTCCAGGTCGCCGCAGTGGAAGGCATCGGGGGCGCTGTCGCAGCGGTGCTCGCCGCGATCCACTTCGAGCAGCGTTTCGCCGTCGTAGATACCGCGGCCGTTGAAGCTGCACGTCGAGCAATCCACGCTCTGGAGGTGGCGGTCTAGACGCGAGATCTGCCGCTCCATCGCCAGTCGATCGCCGCGGAGGTCCGCGCCCGATCGCGCTTCCAAGAGGTGCTTCGCCATGCGCATGCGGTCGAGGGCGCGGAGCGGCTGCAAGTGGCTCGCGCAATACAGGCGCTGGCAATCCTCCGAGACCCAGCAATCGCCGATCGCAACCTCGGATTGGCAGAGCATGCAGCGCGTGCGCACGTTGGCGCGGGTGCGCAGAGCGCGGATCAGGTCGGGATGGAACGGGGGGGCGCAGTCCGGACAGAACCACGGGCTCCGCTCGCTCGCTTCCGCCGCCGGTCGCCGCCGGCCGGTGCGCTGGCAGCCGTCGCACAGCTCGAGATCGAATTCGACCGCGAAGTGGAGCCAGTCCCGTTTGCTCTCGAAGAACTCCGCCCGAAAGAGTTTCGCCGGGTGAGACACCATCGCCGGGAGTCCTTTCCCTTTGTGGTTTCGGTTCGCAGGCTCGGTCCGGAAATTCCCGTGGTGCCGATCGCAAAGCGAGCGCCGAACTTGCTGCGTGAAAGCAACACGCAGCGCGTTCGCGAGTTAGGGCGAATCGCCCTCGGGCCATTGCCGCCGGGTGGCGATCCCGCTGCTCGACTTTTGAAGCAGATTTGCGTGACTGGCGGGGCAGCAGCGCCTTGGAGCCTGTTATCCACAGGTTTTCCACACAAACGGGGGAGCCGCGCGCGTTCCGCAGCAGGAAAAGCGCAGTGCGTCGTGTTGCTCGCGGCTAGTCGTGGGTCATTTCCGCGCAGGCGGAGAGAAATTTTCGCCGCCGGGCGGGGCGCCCTCTAGGCGAAGCTGCAATCGCTGCACGAGGTACTTGAGCTGATGCGGTGCGAGCGCGAGCGCCTCGCAGATGCGCCGGCGGTCCCCGCCGTGCGCCCGCCAAGCGCGCTCTAGCAAGACCCGCTCGAACGCCTCCACCTGCTCCGCGTAGGAGAGGTGGGTAGGGATCGAGTAGGTCGCGTTTGCGCCCCGCTCTCTCGACCCCGCGCCCGCGCCGCGCGCGCGGTAACCATCGCGCACGGCGGGAGGCAGATCATCGAGCCGCAGCCGGTCGCCGGCGAGGAGCGAAAGGCTGCTCCGGAGCGCGTGCTGCAGCTCCCGCACGTTCCCCGGCCAGTCGTAGGCGAGGAGCGCCGCCCTCGCCTCGGGTTCGAGGCGGGGAACCGATCGCTCGAGCGCACTCGCTTCGCGCTCGAGGAAGTGCTCGATGAAGAATTCGGCGTCCTCCCGGCGCTCGCGAAGGGGCGGGATGCGCACGGTCGCGCCGTTCAAGCGATAATACAGGTCCGCGCGAAACTCGCTCTTCGCCACGAGGTCGGAGAGCGGGACTTGGCAGGTCTGCAGCAGGCGCAAATCGAAGCGGCGCGGATGGGCCGCTCCCAACGCGAGCACCTCGCCGCCCTCGTACACCCTAAGCAGCGCCGCCTGGCTTTCGAGATCGAGGTGCTGGATCCCGCTCAGGAGCACGGTACCGCCATCCGCGGCTTCGAGGCGCCCTGCACGGTCGCGATCGGCGCCCGTGAACGCGCCGCGCCGATGGCCGAAGAGTTCGCTCGCAAAGAGCGTGGCGGGGATCGCTCCGCAATCGACGACCTGGAACGGTCGCCCGACGCGGGGCGACAGCCAATGCAGCGCACGCGCGAGATGGGTCTTGCCGGTGCCCGACTCGCCCTCGATGAGGATCGGCACCGCGGACTCGGCGAGGCGCGGAATGAGTCCCTGGATCTCGCGAACGAACGGGGAGACTCCGAGGAACGGCGCAGGCAGGCGATCTATCGAGGCGCGGGAAAAGCCCAAGAACGGTCGCGATCGGTCGAGGCGGCGTAGAGATGAGCGTAGAGCGCTCGCGCCGCGGCATCAAGGGACACCACGCCAATACGCGGCGCGCGGATCGCGCCGGGCAAATGGATTCCCTGGCATCGAGGGGATCTACCCGCCAAATTGGCGCGAGCGAGCGCACCGCCACGCCTGGAGCGATTCCCATGGCCGTGCCCGCGAACGATCTCCCGCTCTTCTCGTCGAGCGGCGGCGGCGAAACGGCAGAATCCGCCGCTTTCTCTTCTGCGCCATCTCCGCCTCCCATTCCATCGAGTCCATCCGAGCCATCCGATTCCGCGATCCGCGAGCTTCGCTCGGATGAGATTCCGCCGTGGCTCCGCGTCATCCCGTGCCCGCCGGTGCGCCTCTATCTCCGAGGGCTGCTCCCGGCCGATCCTCAAGAAGCGATCGCCATCGTGGGAAGCAGGCGCGCGACGGCTCTCGCGCTCCGCGAAGCGTTTCAACTGGGCCGCGAGTTGGCCGAGCGGGGGATCATCGTCGTGAGCGGGCTCGCGCGCGGCGTGGATCGCGCCGCGCTCGCCGGCGCGCTCCAGTCGCGGGGCCGCGCCGGAGCGGTGCTCGGCAACGGTCTCCCCGAGATCTATCCGCCGGAGCACGCCGCGCTCGCGGACAGGCTCGCCGCCGCCGGCGGCTTCCT
>JAKEFC010000075.1 GCA_022616235.1 Planctomycetota bacterium | reverse complement strand
GTCCTTCGAACATCTTGGGCCCCGGCTCGACGCAAAACGCGATCACGCACAAAACGGGACAGGCGATGATCGGGATCGAGCCCGCCGCGATCAGGGCACGGCGCGCACCACCCTTCGCGGGCGCGAGGTGCGCGGCGATGAGCAGATTGAGCAGGCCCGCGTAGAGGATGTAGCAATGCGCCGAACGAAAGCTCATGCGCATCGCCCCATCGCCGCCATACGCACCAGGGAAGTAGAAGTGCATCCAGAAGCCGGTCGCCAGGAATGCGGCAAGGCTGAGGACGCCGATGGTGAGATGCGCGATCCGCATGCGTGCTCCTTCCCCCGCGAAGCAGCGAGCCGCGAGCAGAATAGCACGATGATCGCACGTTGCACCTGGTCGCATGGGAACGATGCTGTGGCATGCCCCGTCATCGTCGCGGCTGTGGCGTTGTCCCCCCTGGTGTCGAGGCTCTGCCTCGACACCGAGCCCCCGCGGCTCTGCGGCATGACAACTATTACACGGGCCGGCACATACGCATTGTCGCGTCATCGGCGGCCGCGCCGCGGGTCCGCCCGTGTCGCGGCGGAGCCGCGACACGAGGGATTGATGTGGTGCGAGGCTCATGCTGGGGCAGACTCGTTGGTGCAAATCTGGCCTGCCGCGACGCTAGGGAATCCGAAGATTCTGGAATTAACTTGGCACGCGAGGCCGGGCGGCGGAGATTCATCCCTTGGGGTAATTGCCCGCGTGCGACCCCAAGGAGGTCCTAGAGCCGATGTCCGATACGCCGCGCCGCTACGAGACCCACGAGCTGCTCGAGCAAGTAGGCTGGGTCCGGCGGCTCGCGCGCAATCTGGTCCACGATCCGGGGAGCGCCGATGACCTCGCCCAGGAGACGCTGCTCGCGGCGATCGACTCGCCGCCGCGCGAATCGGCGGGCGGACTTCGCGCCTGGCTCGGCACGGTGCTTCGCAACCGCGCGCGCACGAAGTGGCGAAATGACGCGCGCCGCGCCCGGCGCGACCTCCGGGCGGCGCGCCGCGAGGAGCTGCCCGCGACGGGCGACGTGATCGAGCGCGCGGAGACACATCGCCGCCTCGTGGACGCCGTGTTCGCCCTCCGCGAGCCGTTCCTCACGACGATTCTCCTTCGCTACTTCGAGGGGCTGGACACGGAGCAGATCGCGCGCCAGCAAGGCGTTCCGCAGGCGACCGTGCGCAGCCGCTTGAAGCGCGCTCTCGATGAATTACGCGTCGAACTCGATGACCGCTACGGCTCGCGCCAGGCGTGGGCCGTGCCGATCTTGGGACTCGCAAGAATGGAAGAAGCCGCGACGGTGGCGACCGCCACGGGGGCAACCGCCTCCGCGGCGAGCACACTCGCGGGTGCAACACTGGGAGGTGTTTCGATGAGCTTGAAGACCGTTACGCTCGGCCTCGCCGCGAGCGCTCTGATCATCGGCGGCGCGTTCATGATCCTTCCGGAGACCAATCGCGACGAAGGCCGCGGCGGCGCGGCGCCCGCGGCGCCCTCCGCGGGCACCGCCCCAGCCGCGGAAAACGGGTCGCTCGGCGCGGCGCCGGCAGCGAGCGGCGATGCGCCGGGCACCGCCGCGAGCGCGGGGCAGCCGCGTGCGAGCACCGCCACCACAGCCGCTTCGTCTACGACTCTGGGCACCGCGACCGGCAGGATCGCCGGCCGCGTGCAGAGCGAAGATGGACGCCCCCTCGCGGGAATCGTCCTCCACGCCCGCGCCCTACCGCAAGTCGAAGATTTCGAGGGCGCCTTCCAAGTCTCGTTCCCCGGCGACTTCGATTTCCCCGCGATCGATTCCGAAGAGCAGCGCGCGGACTCGTCGCAACGCGGCGAGTTCGCGATCGCGGGCCTCGCTCCCGGCCGTTACGGGCTCATCGCCCGCGGCCAAGGAAAGCGCCAGAAGATCGTGCGCAAGATCGACGTGCGCCCAGGGGCCGAGGCACCCGTGGATCTCACCATGCTCGAAGGCTTTTCCATCGAAGGCACCGTCGTGGATCCTTCCGGGAACCCGGTCTCCGGCGCCGCGGTTCGAGCGGAGGTGGGGATGATCGCACTCGCCGAGGGCGGACTCTCGTTTCGGATGGAAGCTCCGGGGATGACCGTCGAAACCGGACCGATCGAGACGGAGTCGGACGGGCGCGGCCGCTTCTTGCTCGAGGGTCTCGCGCCGGGGAATCACAGCGTGCGCGCGGAGCACGCGCAATGGGCGCGCGCGTACGCGAGCGAGGTCGCGGCGGGGAGTCGCGACGTCGAGCTGCGCATGGCGAAGGGCGGCTCGATCTCCGGGCACGTGGTGGGACCTGCGGGCGAATCGGTAGCGGGCGCGAAGGTGAGTGCCAGCGAATGGTTCGGCGAAGATGATGCGGATGCGACGACCGATTCCGCGGGCAGCTTCCGCATCGATCACGTCGCCGCCGGCAAGTCGCGCTTGGTCGTCATCGCGGAAGGGTATCCCGCGAAGCACGTGCCGGGGATCGAGGTCCAGGATGGCGAGGAAACGCAAGGCATCCGCGTCACCTTGGAAGCAGGCGCGGTGATCGCCGGCAAGGTCGTCGACGCCGCGGGGGTGGCGATCGCGGAAGCGGCCGTTGCGATCGGCTCCACGAGCCGCGAGTTCTTCATCCCCACTCACCACGCGAAGACGGACGAGGCCGGCAGATTTCGAATCTCCGGCGTGAAAGCGGGCACTCAGCTTCGGGGCCACGCGCGCCACCCCGGATACCTGACCGGCAAGATCGCGGAATTCACCGCGGAGGCAGGCGAGCAGGAGCTGCCGCGGATCGCGCTCGGGGCGGGCGCGAGCGTCGCCGGCAGGGTTCTCGATGAGGACGGCAATCCGATCGCAGGCGCCGGCGTCGAGTTGTCGAAGCAGCACTCGATGGCGGGCGGCGTCATCAAGGAGGCGATCGAACTCGAGTTGTTCGAGGGCGGCGAGCCGATGCTGCCGGGGAAGCGCGCGGTTTCTGCGCACGACGGCACCTATCGCATCGCGGCGATCGACGCCGGAAACTATTCCCTCAAAGCGCGAGCCGACGGCTACGCGGCGTTTCGTGGCGAGCCGTTCCAGATCCAGGAGGATGCGGCCGTGGAAGGGCGCGACGTCGTGCTCGCGCGCGGCCTCGCGATTCACGGCACCGTCGTCAGCCGGAGCGGCGTTCCGGTCGCGGGCGCGAAGGTTACGGCGACGCAAGGGAGTCCCGGGTTCATGCACGACCATTGGTTGGCGCCGGGAGCGGACCCGAAGGGATTGATCGAAGAGATCGAAGACGGCGCGCTCGCTCGCTTCGGCGGCCGGCCGCACACGACGACCACCGACGCCGACGGACACTTTGAGATCGCGGGGCTCGAGAGCGGGCAGCACTCCGTGACCGCCACGGCGGATGGGTTCGGGAGCACGCGGCTGACGGAGATCGCGGCCGGCGGCGGCGCCGTGCAAGTCACGCTCGAGTCCTCTGGCAGCCTTGCCGGAGTCGTGCTCGATGCGGCGACGGGCGACCCGGTCCGCGACTTCTCCCTGAAGGTAGGTAAGCGCAGCGTTCCCATCCTGGAAGATGCGTTGCACTCGCTCGAGATCTCGAATTTCGATTTCTTCGGCCAGGGCGAGCACTTTCAAAGCCCCGATGGGCGTTTCCAGAAGGCGGAGCTTGCCGCAGGCTCCTACGACGTCGAGGTGCGCGCGAAGGGCTTCAGCCTCTTCGAGGCGAAGAACGTCGCAATCGTGGCCGGCGAAGAGCAACTGCTCGAGGTACGGCTGGAGCCGGGGGGATCCATCGAGGGACAAGTGGTGAATCACCGCGGCGAGCCGATCGAAGGCGCGACCGTGGCGCGCGCGACGGAGGAAGAGGCCGGAGGAACGATGCGGATGGTGATGGCGGTCGCCGTCACGGACGACTCCGACGGCGAGAGCATCACGATGGAGCTAGGAAGCGGCGACTCCGTGCGCACCGACAAGGAAGGCAAGTTCCTGATCGAAGGTCTCCCCGAGGGCACGATCGACCTGAAGGTGAGCCACAAGGATTACATGGACCACACCGTGGAAGGCGTGGACGTGGCGCGCCGCCGGGTGAAGAACGTCGGGCGCGTTACTTTGGAAAAGGGCGGCACGATCTTCGGCACGGTAAACAACGCCGCCGGCAAGAGTGTTCACATCATGATCATGAAGGAAACCGAGCAGGGTTTTCCCGGCGGGATGCCTCGCATGGTGAACGTCGATCGAAGCGGCAACTACAGCCAGAGCGGGCTCGCGCCAGGGCGCTACAGCCTGCACGTGCAGCGGATCGACTCCGACGAGGGGATGGGCGGAGTGTTCGTCGCCGGCGGAACGGGCGGGCAGCAGGCCACGCTCGATCTCGGCGCGGAAGAGAGCGTGCGGCGCGACTTCACGCTGGATTGAGCTGGAACGCTGATGACACTGCCGCTTCGTGATAGAGTTCATGCTTCGAGCATTGATCCCGTTGAACGCGGGCGCGTGCGGCGCGCGCCATGGAAGCGGAGTGGCAAATCCGGTGGGCGCGAGCAAAATTTACATGGAGCCCGAGACGCTGGTGCCACACCTCGCCGAGTGCCGGCGGCGCGGCCTCCGCGTGGTATTCGCGAACGGCTGTTTCGAGCTGATTCACGTCGGCCACGTGCGCTACTTGCAGGCCGCAAAGAAGCTCGGCGACGTCCTGGTCGTCGCGGTGAACACGGACGAATCGATGCGCGCGATCAAACCCGATCGCCGCCCCGTGAACCCGGACGCGGAGCGCTGCGAGATCGTCGCGGCGCTCGAAGCCGTCGATTTCGTCGTGCCGCTTCGCGAGACGACGCCGCTCCGCCTCATCGAGATGTTCCGCCCAGAAATCCACACGAAGGGAACGGACTACACGCTAGAACAGATCCCGGAGCGCGCCGCCGTCCTCGCCTACGGCGGACGCGTGGAGCTGGTCGGCGGGCCGAAGGTGCGCAACACGCGCGACTTGCTCCGCGAATTGAAGGATCGATAGCGCCGGCCGCGCCTTGGCCCCGAACTCGACCTACATGAAGTAGTCCGGCGCCATCCCCTCGTTCGGCTCCACCGAATCGAGCAATTCGGGTCGCTCGATGAGCGCCTCCATCCACCAATTCGCGTGGTTGTAGAGGCAGGTCACTTCCTTGCACTCCTCGGTCGCGTCGAAGGTGCGGATCAGGTCCGCGCACTGCCCTCGCGTAGCGTCGTAGGCTTCCGCCGTCGCGTACGCCTCCTTGTGCCCGACCCTCCCGTGCGGCTGATTCCTGTACACCGGGCAGTTGTACGTGCCGAGCGGACTCAACACCTGGCGGAAGGACTGCATGTGGCAGGTGTGCGGCTGCTGCGTGTAGTTGCGAAAGCTGCGATTCTCGAGCACTTTCAAGTTGGTAGTCTCGTACACCTTGAAATTGCGCGTCTCGAGCTGCTTCGCCTCGTTCACTCGTTCGCGAATCAAGCGGATCACGCGGTCGAAGTGGTCGTCCGTCTCGTGGAGGTCGACGATCTCGGCGTTGTTGCGCTCCGCACGCGTAAGGAAGGGCTTGTAGGCGATGTAGTCGAAGCCGTAGCGGCGCGCGCGTTCCGCTCCGGCGACGATCTCCGCGATATTCTCCACGATCTTCGTCTCGTTTATGAACGCGCCCTTCCAAGTGATGATGAACGAGAATCCGACCTGCACCCGCGGATTCGCCGTCTTCACGTCCGCGACCCCTTCGCAGATTTCATCGAGGGTAATCTTCTTCTTCGGCTTGTGCATCGCCTGAAAAGTCTCGTCGGTCGCGGAGTCGAGGGAGAGGCGCACCCAGTCGCATTCGTCGAGGCGCGGTGCCGCCAGCGCGATCTTCGCCATGCCGGAGCCGTTCGAGACGACGGCGACTTGCAAGCCGAGGCCCTTCATGAAGACGAGCGCCTCCACGAACTTCGGGTACACGGTCGGCTCGCCTCCGCCGATCACGATCACCGAGCGGAGCCCCTTCTCGCGCATGCGGCGGAGCGATTCGAGCAGGCGCTCGTGCTCGTGTTTGATGGGCTTGTTGAGGATGTCCATGTCGACGCAGTGGTCGCAGGCATAGTTGCAGGCGGTCGTGATGTCGAGGTTGATGGAGATCGGGGCATAGTCCGGGACGCGCTCCAAGTCCGCCGGGCCCGCCGGCAGCGTCCCGCGCACGCGTGCCTGCCAGCGCACGTACTCCTTGACGCGCGGCAAGAGGTCCTGCTGGCGCAGCTTCCCCGCGAAGTCGTGGATCGGCGCAAGCTCGATGTGCTTTTCGCCGCCGGTCGGCGAGGAGACCGCCGGTGCGCTCGCGCTAGCGCCGGCGCCGACGGCGGCGCTCGAAGGCGGCGTCGAATTCGGTGCGATCATTTATCCTCCAACTTGCGCACCGCCTCCCAGAGCGGCGCGAGCAACGTGACGCTCTCCTCGAGAGCCTGCCGATTTGCCGGCGCAGCGCTCTGGGTCTTCTCCATGAACTCGCGCGCCAGAAGCTCGAGCGGATCGACCAGCTCGACGCTGCTGCCCTCACCGCGCAGGCTCATCGTGTACGCGGGAAGCGCGATCTCGCGGTCTACGCGCCGTCCATTCAGGGCGTAGGCCGCGGGACGTGGCGGCGCGGAGCAGGTCACGAGCCGGCAATGGACATCGATCGAGCGAACATCGATCGAACTCGTGCTCCGCTCGGGAGCCGAAAGCGCTTCGATTGTCGCAGGTTTATACACGAAATCGACCAACAACTCACGGCGATCGGCGCGGGCGAAGTCCGCGCGCGCGTCGGCCACCGCGCCCGTACCTGTCAGCGCTTGCAGCATGCTGAGGACGTGAGGCAAGGAATCGAGGACAGCCTGTGCACCGGTCGAGTCCGGCGCGAGTTCCATCTCGAAGCGCGTGAGCCGTTCGCCCTCCGCGCTCGGATAGAGGCGATAGAACCAGGGAAGCGTCTGCGGCCATTGGGTGACGAGCGCGAGCCGGCGCTCCCGTGCGAGGAACGAATCTACCAACGCCGCCGTCCCGCGCGCGAGATCCGCCATGCGCTCGGGCCACCACATCGGCTTTTCGCACAAGCAATGCGCGCGCGCTTCGGCGGCGAGCGCGAGATGTTCGGCGTGCAGGCGGAATGGGGAGCAGATCGCGACGATCTCCGGCGCCTCGCGCTCGAGCGCGGCCGCGGCGCTCCCATAGGCGCGGCAGCGAATTCCGTATCGCGCGGCGAGCGTGCGGCGCGCTTCCTCCGCCGAGGCATCGCTTCGCCCCACGACGGCAACGATCTCTGCCCCCGCATGCGCGAGCGCGCGCGCGACGAACTCGCCGATCCCTTGCCTTTCGCGGCGCGCACCGATAACGACGGTCCGCTTCATGCGGCTCGTATCTTAGAGGCCTGCCCCGCGGAGTCCATGGCGCCGATCCGCATTCGCTGTCGAGCGCCCGCGCGGGTGTCTATACTTCTCCCGCGCACGAGCCTTCCGCGCGCACCGCCATTCGCACCAGCTCCGGAGGATCCTTGCCCAGCCGCGATTCCGAGCGCATCCGCACACTCTTGTTCGACAAGCTGCTCCCGCTCTGGAGCATGCACGGCATCGACCAGCGAAACGGCGGTTTCCACGAACGCCTCGACGCGCGCCTCGCCCCGCTGCCGCTCGGCTACAAGCGATTGGTCGTGCAGTGCAGGCAGATCTACCTCTTCAGCCATGCGGCGCTGCTCACCGGGGACGCGCCGTACACCGATATCGCGCGCGCGGGGCTCGGCTACTTGCGCGAGCACTTTTGGGATGACGAACACGGCGGCTGGTACTTCAAGGTGACTCCGGAAGGAAGACCGCTCGATCGCTCGAAGGATTGCTACGGGCACGCGTTCGTCCTCTTCGCGCTCGCGTGGTACTACAAGCTCACCGAGGAGGAGGAGGCGCTCGCGCTCGCGAGGCGAACGCTCGCGGTGCTCGAGGAACGACTCGCGGCCCCGCGCCACGGCGGCTTCCTGGACGGCGCCGCGGAGGATTGGGAGCACGCGCCGCAGCTCCGCCGCCAGAATCCCCACATGCACTTACTCGAGGCGTTCCTCGCGCTCCTCGAAGCGAGCGGCGATCGCCGCTATCAAGCCGCGGCGGAGCGTATCATCGGCCTCTTTCGGCGCCACTTCTTCGACGCGAAGAGCGCGACGCTCGGCGAATACTTTCAGGAGGATTGGAAGCCGCACCCGGAGCGCGGGCACATTGTTGAGCCGGGGCACCACTTCGAATGGGTGTGGCTCCTCCATCAATATGCGCGCCTTGCCGGAGACGCCAAGGTGCTCGATGCGGCAGAGAGCCTCCACGAATGGGCGTACGCGCACGGGATCGACGCCACGCACCGCGGCATCTACGACGAGGTCGATCGCAACGGCGCGGTGCTCCGCGACACGAAGCGGATCTGGCCGGTCACGGAGTGCGTGAAGGCGTGCGCCGTACGGCTCGCGCACGCCGGCGTCGGCAAGGATGGCGGCCGCCTCACCGCCGCGATCGACCTGCTCTTCGATCGCTATTTCTTCGAGGACGGTCGTTGGCGCGAGCACCTCGATCGCCGCCTCGCGCCCATCACTACCGACCTGCCGGGCTCGACCGGCTACCACATCTTCCAAGGTCTCACGGAAGCCTTGCCAGTGCTGTAGAGGGGGAACATGGAGTCGGCGTGGAAGACTGGAATCTGGGAGCAATTCGGCGCGGCGATCGACACGCTCGAGAACTCGATCACGGCATGCCCCGAGGAGATCTGGCGGGACCGCGGCCGGCGCCCCGAGTACTGGTACCTCGCCTACCACACGATCTTCTACCTCGATTACTACTCGTCCGATCCGAAGCAGGAATTCGCGCCGCCGGATCCCTACACGCTCAGCGAATTGGATCCGGGGGGAGCGATGCCGCCGCGCGCCTACACCCAGGACGAGCTGCGGCGCTATCTCGATCATTGCCGGAAGAAGTGCCGCGCCGCGATCGCGGCGCTCACCGATGAGCGCGCGCGCCAGCCCTGCGGCTTCGCGCGGCGCGACATGACGCTGTTCGCGCTCTTCCTCTACGTGATGCGCCACGTCCAGCACCACGCCGCGCAACTGAACCTCATCCTGCGCCAGACGATCGATTCCGCTCCGCCCTGGGTCTCGAAATCGAAGATCGCCCTCACGCCAGGACAAGCGGCAAAGCGCTGAAGCGCGCGTGCGCGCTCAGAAAGTCGCGTGGACTCGCTGATCGACGCCCTCGCGCCCCTCGTCGTTGAAGCGGAAGAGCACCGGGATCTTCTCGGCGAGGCGCGCGAGCTGCTCGTCGGAAAGGAGCGCGATGAGGGCTCGCTCCGCTTCGATCTGGAGCTGCCGCGTCTCGCTCGCGAGGCGCGCAACCTCTTCCTCGCTCCGCGCCGGCGCGCCGGCGCCGGACTCGTCCGCGGTCCCGAAGAGCGCGCGCACGCCCGCGATGAATCCGCGCGCGATCGTCTCCGCCGGCGCACGCTCGGCGTCCGCGAATCCGAACACGGGGATCCACTCTTCTACGACGCGCGCAATGAGCGCGTCATCGGTCTTGCCCGCGAGGCTGATCTCGACCGCGCGGCGATTCATGCCGAGCATACGATCGACCACGCGCGCGATCCTCTCCCAGCGCTGCAACTGACCTTCATCGAGAAGCGATGGTATCGCGGCAAGAACGTCGCCCAAGAGCAGATCGCGGAGGCGCACGTTCTCGGTGGGCGCGAGGCGGCCAAGGTCGATATCGCGGAGCGTTTGCTCGAGCGCCTCCCGCGCGAGAGTCTGCAGTGCATCTCGTTGCGCCGCGGTCAAACTCAGCGACTCTCCGAACAGCGCATCGACGAGTCCGGGAAAGATCTCGCCGTCGAAGAGCGGATAGGGCGCGATCTCGCGCGCCGCCGCGACGAGCCGCGACATCTCCGCGATCAACTCGAAGACCTTCTCCTGATCCTCGGCGCGCATGTTCCCATGTCCGTCATCGCCGAAGGCCGCGTCGATCGCATCGACCCGCGCGGCGAAGAGCGCGGAGAAGCGCCGCCAATCGAGCGCGCCTTCCGGGGTTGCGGCGGTTGCGCCGGCGGCCTCGATCGCGGCCGCGGCGTGCGCGGCCGGCGCCGGATGCAGAGCCGCCGGCGCGGCTGCGGCGCGCTCCGGGCGCGCAGGTGCGGCGCGGAGTGCGGCTAGTTCGCGCGCGAGCGCGTCGTGCTTCTGCCGGAGTGTCTCGTGCTCCGCGGCCGTGACGAACGAGGCGCCGGGCGCGGGTGCCTCGCCGGCGCCTTCCTTGCGCGCGGAGGCGCGGCCGCCGACCCACCCTGCTGTGACGGAGAGGACGAGTGCGAGCGCCGCGAGAGCGGCGATCTTCTTCGACATGACGATTCCTTTCACGAGTACGCCGAGCGCCGTGGCGGCGCCTGACTCCGCGGCTGCCGCCGCAGCCGAAGCCATGAGCGAGGCGCTCAATTCCGTAGGAACCGGGAGCGGCGCGGCGCCCCGCATCGCCTGTTCGAGCGACGGCACTAGCGCAAAGCTCCCGGAGGCGCGAAGGCGCTGCTCGAGAGCGGCGCGCGCTCTCGCGATGCGATCCTGGATCGTCGTGCGCGGGACCTCGAGCGCTTCCGCCAATTCGACCTGCGTCAGGTCGTGGTAGTAGTGGAGGAGGAGGAGCGCCCGCGCGTCGGGCTCAAGCGCGAGCACGGATTGCGCGACCGGGTCTTCGCCGGCGGGAGCAATTGCGGCGGAGGAGGCGGCACCGGCGCGCGCCGCCGCGGCGGATCGAGCGTGCTCCGCCTCGCGCCGCCGCCTGCGCTCGGCCGCGCGCAAGCGATTCAGGAGCACGTTTCGCGCGACGCGAAAGATCCACGGCTTCAGGGGCCGATCGCGGTCGAAGCGCCGGAGTTGGCGAAAGATCTTCACGAACACCTCCTGCGTGCCGTCCGCCGCATCGGCGGCGTTGCCGGTCATGCGGAGCGCGAGGTTGTAGATCGGCCCCTCCCATTCGCGGACGAGGGCGTCGAATTCCTCTTTGCTCCACGATCCCGCTTGCTCGCGCCCCATCCGCCTCGTGCCCTTCGCCGGTCTCGTTCCCCGCCTTGCGCTTGCGTGCGCTTCGCACTCCTTGATGTACACCGCCGCCGCCGGGAGTGCCGGAAGACTTTTCGCCGCTCCAATGGCACCGCGCCGCATCTCGATCGCCTGCCACCCCGCCGGATGGGGCTTGACGCGGATTTTCTGCCATGTAGACTAGTCTGCAATTCAGACTAATAGCGCCTGCCGCCGTGTGCGCGGGATCCTCGGCTGGACCCGCCTCTGCCACGCCGGGAGCGCCCACAGGCTTTGAAGGAGGAGCGTCATGAAGAGCGCTGCTTTCGGGACCGTTTTCGGAGCTTTGCTCGCCGTAGCGGCGAGCTACTTCGTTACTCAGAAGTTGATCGAGAGTTCGCAGGGAGCGCGCACCGCGCGGGAGCCGGACACCCTCGCCGAGACCTTGCAGCGGCTCGATGACCGCTTGGCCAAAGTCGAGGCGTCCATCGGATCGATGGGCGGCGAAGTCGCCTCGCTCCGCCAGGAGACCGCGGCGGCGCGCGAGGCGGTGGCAGGCGTGCAGGCGGCCGGCGAAGCGGCGGGCGGCGGTGTGGTCGAGCGCGCTTCCTTCGCGAGCGGCCGCGGCGATGCGGCCGCCGGCGCCAAGACGAGCACCGTCTCCGCCCCCGAACTCGAGAAGTTCAAGGGCCTGCTCGCCCGCTTCTTCGACGGCGAAGGCGAAGGAAGTCTCTCGACGGACGAGCAGGAACAGTTTTGGAAACTCGCCCGCACGACGGACGCGCTCGAGCAGGTGATCGACGGACTCAAGAACGAGGTCGCCGCAGATCCGCGGAGCACGGAACCGCGCATGGAACTCGCGGAATCGTACATCGCGAAGCTCCTCACAGTTCCCGATGGACCGGAGCGCGGGGTGTGGAGCGTGAGGGCCGAAGAGCAGTGGCGCGAAGTCGTGAATCTCGAACCGACTCATTGGAGGGCGAACTTCAGCCTCGGAATCAACTTCAGCTACTACCCGCCGTTCTTGAACAAGACCGGAGAGGCGATCGAGTGGCTCGAGAGGAGCCGCGCGCTGCTCGCCGATGAACCGGTCCAGGACGACCAAGTCCGCAACTACACCGTGCTCGCCGGTCTCTACCAGCGGCAAGGCGAATCTGCGCGCGCGCGCGAGGTACTAGCCGCGGGGCTCGCGCGACACCCCGACAGCGAAGAGATCGACGGAGCCCTGAAACGGCTGCCGGCGGCGCCCGCGGCGCCGGCCGCGGAAGGATCCGAGAAATGAACGGCTCGCAAGACTCCGCGGCGCGCGACCTCGAGTACATCCGCCGGATGCTCGAACGCACCCAGCAGCGGATCGATCCCCATGCGTTTCACTTCGTTCATTGGGGCGCGATCGTCCTGGTCTGGTATCCGCTCATGAACTACTTCGAAGAGAGCGGCCAACTCGCGTGGCGGCTGCCGGTGTCGATCGTCGCGATCGCGCTGGGGACTCTACTCAGCTTCGCACGCGAGATCCGGCTTTCGCGCGCTCCGCGCCTCGCCGGCGAGAACACGTACATCGGACGCCAGGTCGGAATCATCGTGGCCGGTTGTATCGGCGCGGGCGTCGTATTGAGCGGCTTCGCCCCCGCGACCGGCTTCGTGGATGGACCGGAGGTGCCCGTCATCTGGGGGCTCGTGTACTCCGCGCTCGCGTTCATGACCGGGGTCGTCTACACGCGCGAATTCCTCGTGAGCGGCGTCGTGATCTTCGCCGGCACGCTCCTCGCCATGGCGATCCAGCAATACAACGGGTTCATCCTGGGACCGTTCATGGGTCTCGGGATGATCATCCCCGGGCTCGTCGCGGAGCGGCGGGTGACGAAGATGCAGGAGGCTCCCGTTGCCGGCGACACCGGAACCGTTTGATGCAGTGCTCTTGTCGCAGGCGCGGCTGGGGATCATCACCGTGCTCATGGCGCGCGAGGAGGTCTGTTTCAGCGATCTCCGCGCGCTCGCCGGCCTGACGCAAGGAAACCTCGGGAGCCACCTCCAACAGTTGGAGGAGGCCGGCTACGTGGCGATCCGGAAGGAGTTCCTGGATCGCAAGCCGCGCACGACGGTTCGCATCACGGCGCGCGGCCGGCGCGCGTTCTTGGCCCACGTCGCGCGCTTGAACGCCGTCGCGCAGGATGGATCTTGAGTGAGATCAGTCGCATTCGAGACCGAAAGGAGCCTCATGAAGACGGTTTGGCTGGCACTGGCGGCGCTGCCCCTTGTTTGCGGCTGTCTCGTCATGGGAGGCGGCAATCGCCTCCGCTATGTCGCCACCCCGCGGCTCGAGGTGAGCTTTTCGAGCATCGCCGCGGCGGACGAATTCTACCGGGGCATTGCCGCGGCGGACCGCGGCGACTACACGGAAGGCGGCGGATTCTTCGTCATTCCGCTTCTCGTGATGGGCGGTGCCACGTTCCACGAGACGGAGTTCTACAACGCGCAAGTGCGTCGCACGGACGTCGACCGCGACACCGTCATCAGCGACGCGGAAGCGGCCGCCTACCGCGCAGCCATGGAGGCCGAAAAAAAGTAGGCGGGCGCAGTTTCCAGTCTGCATCACCACTAGCCCTTTACTACATTAATCCCTCGTAGCGAGGCTCTGCCTCGCTACGGGCGCGCCCGAGGCTCTGCCTCCAAAGGCACGACAATGCAGTCGTTGCCGGGCCGTGTAGCTGAGAAGCGGCAGAGCCGCAGAGGCTCGGTGTCGAGGCAGAGCCTCGACACCAGGGGATCGCATCAAAGTCGCGCCAATCGCGGCGCACACCAGTGCCTCGACACGAGGTACAAAGAGCCACCCGCGCTCCCCCGGCGCCTCGCGGAAAGGTGCGGGATGTGTGATCATGCCGGCGCAAGCGGCGAGCGGCGCCGGTGGCACGGCGCCCTCGCGTGGACCAACTCGGGTGCAGTAACGATAGGGGGAAATCGTGTTCTGCCAGAAATGCGGTACCGCGGTTGCCGACACGGCGACGGTCTGTACGAGTTGCAACGCTCCCGTCGGACAGCCAGGGGCGGCGGCCAAGCAGGCGGCTGTCGCCATGCCAGCGAAATTGAAGTCTACGTCGAAGGAGGCGCTCAACGCTTTCAAGCGTCTGGCGACGAACCCCGTTGCCGCCTTGCCGGAGACCTATGCGACCCTCGGCGACGCCAAAGCGCTGAGTTCGGGAATCGCCTTCGGCGTGGTCTCGGCCGTTTGCTTCCTGCTCGGTGGTTACATGCTCCTACCCGTGCGAGAAGGGCTTTTCGACTTCTTGGGCTTTGGCGGTGTGATGAAATCGATTCTCTTTTCCGTTATGCCATTTGCCTGCACGGCGGCCGGTAGTATCGCCATACGTAGGGTGACGGCCGGAGCGGGCGGCGGATTTGGCGGCGACTGCTTAATTGCGGGCGCTGCCGTGCTGCCGATGTCGCTGTTGCTGCCGATATCCGGACTGTTGGGAACTGGAAATCTCGAGGTAGTCGTTCCGCTGGGAGTGCTCGCCGGCTGCTTGGGAGTGTTGATGCTGTTCTCGGGCTACTCGCGCATCTCGAAGCTCTCCGAACGCGCCAGCACGTTCGCAGTTCCGATCGTTGTGCTCCTCGCGGCGTGGCTGACCAAGGTGCTCTCAACCTCGATCATGACCGGCGGCGGCCCGAACTACGGAGCGGGAAATTTCGGGGGGTTCTGATCCGCCGGCGCGGCAACCGGTAGTCAGCGCGCGATGGTGACGTCGTCCCGCACGACCCACTTCAGCGTTTCGTGCGAGTTGCGTGGGACGATCCGGTAGGCGACGCCCGCGCTGAGTGTAGTGCTCGCCATGTGCAGCATTACCGAGTGTCGACCCGGGCCGGTGATCGATCCGACGCCGCAATTCGCCAGGACATCGGGAAGACCATCGGCCCGAAGATAGAATTGCCGATCGCAATCCTGCGTGAAACGCTTGTACTGGTCTCCGTTTTGGTCATCGAACCACTCCTCGATGGCAAGCTCCACCCAGTCGGCCGCATCCGGGAAGTCAGTGACCCAGCTCGCCCGCACGATCGTCAGCGTCTTGTGCTCTCGCCTTGCCACTGGCGGCGCCAGCGTCACTTTCGCATGCGCTCCCATCGCATCGGAGACCGCAAGTAAGTAGTACGGATTCGAACCCGGGAATCTTGCGCTTTTCCGATCCAGTCCCTGGCGGCGTCCCCATGTCTCAGCCGTGCCCGACGCGGCGCGGTCGTCGTAGTCGAGGATGCGGAGTAGGATCCCGCCATACGTATGGTCCACGATCGGTTGCCCGAGCCTGCTGTAATTCAATGGCCGCCAGCGCCCGCCGGCGAACACTATGTTGAAGGTGTGCGACGCCCAGGCTGCGCCATTCCGCTCCGAACCCGCAATGATCTCGTCGCCCACCGCGGACGGGATGAGCGCTTCGCGCAGCAATTCAATCTGCCCCGGCGACGAGGCGTCGCAGGCAGGGATTGCCACCGTCGTCCGCGCCGGCACGCCGAGCGCGCGGAGCAACGTCTGCAAGTAGATCGCCGAGGAAGTGCATGTTCCGCAGCGCCCGCTCCGGAACATCGCGCGCCCTCGCGACTCGAGGTCGAACTGCTGCTCGACCGTGAGCGACTTGTCGCGCTGATTGTCGCGAAACACTTGCTCGAGCCCGGGTACGATGGCCAGCCTTCCGTCCTTGACGGTCGTGTAGGCCGTCGTGAAGCCAGTAGGCTGCGACGTTGCCCTCTGAAACGCCCACTGCGACACGTGCTCGACCAGCGAGCGATCACCAAGCGCGGCAGGGTCGATTCCGTCTTTCTTCAGGGCGGCGACGAGCTCGGCCGTCATCGCATCGTCGAAGTCGCAAGTGAAGTTCGGCTTCGTCCACTCCGCGAGCGAAGCGGCCTTCTCGCGCCACGAAGGATCGTCGGGGATCTCGCGGTGGCCCGTCGCGAGAGGGTAGGCCACGATCTCCAGCTCCACGGCCTCGGCGGAACGGAATGCGACCCGCGCATCTTGGAACGCATCGTTCACCGCTTCGGCCGGCGGCACGTGTGCGAAGAGAAACCGGATCGAGTACGTGAATTCGCGGCGCTCGTCCCAGCCGCCGTCCATCGTGCCGTCGCCGTCGCTGTCCGAGTTTTCCGGATCGGTCAGATACTTGTGGACCTCGTCGTAGTCCGCAAGGCCGTCGCCATCGCTGTCGACATCTTCGGGCATTTCCGCCGGTGGCGCACCGGATGCCGTAGAGAGAGCGAGCACGCAGGCCATCGCCGCCGCGGCAATCGAACTCAGAACTCGCATCAGAACCTCCCCGCGCGCCAAAGGGTTCGGCTCCACTCGCCGCCACGAAGTCACGTGTGAAGACTGGGCGGCAGTTCGAACAACCCGGACTAGTTACGCGAATTCAAGAATTAGAGCCTATCCCAATAACCCCATTTGGTGGTAGACGACGATTGCACACGCGAACTGCACGAGCCCGAGGTAGTTCTCGACTTTCTTCGCCCACCGAACC
>JAKEFC010000074.1 GCA_022616235.1 Planctomycetota bacterium | reverse complement strand
GCCGAAGAGTCGTATTGATGGAAAAATACGGGGATGAGGCTCGACGCCGCGCGCGCGCCTCGCAGCCGACCGAAGCCAGGCGAGGTTTTGGGATAGGCTCTACGAATGAAAGGAGCTCGGAGCACACCGGCGGGATCCGCTATGGCTGCTCCCTTTCGGACCTGACCAGATTCACGGGCCTCCGATTGCCCGAGCTCCAATTTCGATTTCTTCCGCGCTATCGCCGTGCGGCGAATACTTGGCGGAGAGGGCGGGATTCGAACCCGCGATACCTTTCGGTATACACGCTTTCCAAGCGTGCTCCTTCGGCCGCTCGGACACCTCTCCGCACGTACCGAATGCAGTGTAGCAGGCCTCATGTAGCGAGAGTAAGAACGGAGAGGGTGGGATTCGAACCCACGGTACCCTGCAAGGGGTACACTGGTTTTCGAAACCAGCCCGATCGGCCGCTCTGGCACCTCTCCGCGGTGTTCTACGACTCCCTCGTCCGGCGCCGTGTCTCTAAGAGCACGTTTCAAGATGCCGCCTGCCTTCGGTCGACTGCGGCGCCGCCTGTCTTCGTCGAGCCGCCTCTACGTATTTCTCCATCAGTACGCCTCGGCGGCTCTCCTTGACATCCGGCGCCTCGTTCGACCTCGGGGCGACGGCTTCATTCTGAAACGTGTTCTAAGTTCGCTCGGAATCGCCCTCGTAGCGGCGATCCCGGAAGAACTTGCTCAGCATTGCGCCACATTCCTCCGCGAGCACTCCCGCCGTCCAGGAGACGTCGTGATTGAAGAGGCCCGGGGCGAAGATCCGCAACACGGATTCGACGGCGCCTGCCTTCGGGTCGAGCGCGCCGAACACGACGCGGGACACCCGTGCTTGCACTATCGCGCCTGCGCACATCGGGCAAGGCTCCAAGGTCGTGTAGAGAGTAGTGCCCTCCAAACGCCAGGAGTCGAGCGCCACGGAAGCTTGTCCCAACGAGAGGATCTCGGCGTGCGCCGTCGCATCCCGCAGCCGTTCCTTCTGGTTGTGCGCACGTCCGACGATGCCGCGCTCCGGATGGAACACGACGGCGCCTACCGGAACTTCACCCTCGCGCCGCGCCGCTTCCGCTTCCGCGAGCGCCATTCGCATGTGGAGGCGGTCGGGATCCTCCTCGAGCCACGAAAACGCCAAGGTTACATCCATTTGGGCGCGGGAAAGGAAACTAAGTGCGCCCGGGAGGGCTCGAACCTCCAACCTACGGTTCCGTAGACCGTCACTCTATCCAGTTGAGCTACGGGCGCGCCAAAGCGCGGAACCTATCGATCCCATCGTTCGCTGTCAAGGAACCGAGAGGCGCGCGCGCCTCTCGCCGCGGCGGCGCGGGGTCGCGCGCCGCCCGTTGCAAGATCACGGAGCGGAGTCGCCGGAATCGGCGCGTGCGGCGGGATCTGGAAAGAGGGGCACGCTGTCCGCGCCGAAGCGCGCGGCATCTCCGCTCACGACTTCGACGCCGTGATCGATCGCGAACTCCTGCAATCGCTCCGGTGCCGGAAGAGCGGAAAGATCCTTGAGCCCGAATTGCTCCAAGAACGTCGGGGAGGTTCCGTAGAGGAGCGGTCGCCCGAGGCTTTCATCGCGGCCGACGATGCGAACGAGATTCCATTCCATCAAGTTCTTCAAGATCGCCCCGCATCCTACGCCGCGAATCATTTCGAGGTCCGCGCGCCGGATGGGCTGGCGGTAGGCGATCACCGCGAGCGTCTCGAACGCCGCTTGCGAGAGCCGGACCGGCCGCTTCTCGCCCCGCAAGCGAGCGATGAACGGCGCGAATTCGCTCCGCGTGAGGAAGCGCAGGCCGGCCGCTTCCTCCACCAGGGCGAACGCGCGTCCCGTGGCGATCAGATCCCGCTCCAGGCCGAGGAGCGCGTCTTCGATCTCTTGCGAGTTCGCTTCCGGCAGCAGCCGCCGCAGGCGCTTCCGGGAGATCGGTTCGCCGCTGGCGAAGAGCATCGCCTCGAGGCAGCGCTTCAGGCGCGCGGGCGGGAGCGGCTCGGCGGCCTCGGCGCCTGCGGCTCCTGCAACGCTCGGCTCGGCAACATTTGGCGCGGACTCTTCCGGAGCGGCACCCTCCAAAGCGGCATCTTCAGGTGCGCCGGAATCGCCGTTCGGCATGAGTTCCTTTCGCGCGATCAATCGTCTCCGCCTTCCTCGCACGGCGCACGCACCGGCACCTCCCGCAAGATGACGCCGCTTCGATTCCAGAGTAGCTCTTCGACCGCGGCGACCTCCTCTGGCGCAGGCGGCGCGTCCGCCAGAATTCTCAGCAATTCGCCGCGCACCTCTTCGAGCGGGCGCGCGGAGAGGCGTTCGTCCACACGAAACAGATGCCAACCATAGTCGCGCTCGCGGAACGGTGCCGATACGGCGCCGACCTCGAGTCCGAAAATCGCGGCGGTCATCTCCGGGTCCGAAAGGGTGCTCTCATCGATCCATCCCATCTCGCCGCCGCGGGCCGCGGTCTCGGCGTTGCCCGAATGGCGTGCCGCCAAGATAGCAAAGTCGGCGCCGCCCCGCACCTGCTGGGCGAGGTCCTCCGCGGTGGCGCGCACTTCTTCTGCGCGCGCCGCCGATGGGATGCCGGACTCGAGGAAGGGGAGCGCGATGTGGCGCACGCGCACGCGGTCGCGCCGATATGTGCGGTCATAAAGGGTTTGCAATTGCCGCTCGCCGATCTCGCGTTGTGCTTTCACCACGTGTTCGAGCAGGAGCAGATTCTCGCTCTCGCGCCGCAGCGATCGGCGGAGGTCTTCGGCCCGGAGGCCGCGCGCTGCCCAGGCGCGCTCTTGCCTTGTCCGCTCTTCCCCCGGAGCGCCGAAGTATGCGGTGACTTCTTGCTCCACTCTGGCGTCGACCGCCGCCGGATCGATGACGATTCCGAGGCGCTCCGCTTCCTGGCGGAAGAGACTCTCGCGAACCAGACCGAGGAGCGCGCCGCCGCCGTAGTAGCGCTCGAGCACGGCGGATTGAAGCGTGCCGGCGGAGATCTCCTGTCCCCCGACGATCGCGAGCACGGCCTCGACGCCGCCGCCTCCCGACTCCGCGCGATGAGCCGCTGCACCCTCTTCAGGCTGCGCGGCGACGCGGCCCGGCGCGCACGCGGAGCACCCGAGGATCGAAGTGAGCGCGACCCCCGCCCACGTGGCGCGCGCCCTCAAGGAACCTCGTAGTACTTCAGGATCTCGATGAGCTGCGAGGTAGACAGGAGTCCCATTTCGAGCATGTGCATGCCGATCAGCTTGTGTTGGTTCCCATCCTCCAGCTCGCGCGCCTGCCGCTCCAAAGCGCGCGCCACATCCGCTTCCGTTACGAAGCCGAGCCGGATCGCGACGTCGCCGAAGAGGGCGGAAGTGGCAGCGTCCGCGGAATCCTTGCCGCCGCGCACGGCGTGAAATCCGTCCGGAAACCGCCTGTGCCAGTTCCACGCGCTACGCAAGATCGTGACGAGGTCGGAAGAGATCGGCTCCCACTCGAGCAGCGTGCGCGCCTTGTCGATCGAGGCGACGAGTGCCGGCGGCTGGCGCGGACGCCGCTCCGCTTCCACGATGGGGATCGAGAAGGGGCAGAGGCGTTGCGCTTCATCGATCACTTCTCGCACGCTGAACCCCTCGCCCGAAGCGATGTTGAATGTTTCCCCCGGCAGTGCGTCGACCGCACCGAGAGCGCGCAGGCACGCGCGCGCTCCATCGCTGACGTGGACATAGTCCCGGATGCAGGTGCCATCCGGAGTCTCGTAGTCCGTCCCTTGCAACTCGAACGGCACGCGGCGGCCGAGGGCCGCCTGAAAGAGCGAGGGGATCAGGTGTCGTTCCGTGCGATGCGCTTCCCCCAGGTCTCCGGCGGGATCTGCGCCCGCCAGATTGAAGAGGCGGAGCACAGCGTGGCGGAGCGGCTGCGTGGCCGCAATCTCCGCCAGCATCTCTTCGACGCGCAGCTTCGCCTTCCCTAGCGGGTCTCGCGGTTCCGCCGGATGCGCCTCTTCGATCGGGATCTCGCGCGGAGCCCCATAGACGTTGCATGCGGACGCGAAGACCAGGCGCACGACTCCCGCATCGAGCATGGCATGGACGAGATTGAGAGTCCCGCCGATCTCGTTGCGATAGAAGCGTGCGGTCGCATTCTCGCACTCCACGCAATCGCCGCCGCCGGCGGCGTGAATCACGGCGTCGATCTCGTACTGGTCGAAGACTGCGCGAATCGTCCGGGGATCGAGCAGATTCCCGTGCACTTGCTCGACCCCCGACACGGCTTCCGGGTAGCCGCCAACGAAGCTGTCGAATACGACCGGCTCGATGCCGTGCCGGCGGCACTCCCGCACCGCATGGCTCCCCAAGTAGCCGCCGCCGCCGGCGATCAAGACCTTCATCGCCTGCCGCGCTCCTTCGTTCTGTCGCGAATCCAGTCGCGCCCCAAGTCAGCCGCCATCGCCGGCTCGAGAGCGCGCCAATGCTCGCGCCAGCTCCCCGCCTCCGGGGGCAGCCTCCCGAGCAGCACGATTAGCGTACGTTCCGCCTCGCCGCGGGTCTCGGCGCTCTCCAGCTCGGCGAGCAACGGCGGTACGACCGCGCGATGCGGGCAGAGGATCGCCAGCGCCAGGAGGTTGCTTCGCGCCTCCGCGGGTTCATCCTCCAGTACGCGCCAATTCGCGAGATCGCGGCCCATCCATTCGCCGAGGCGGGCATCGCCGAATGCGCGTAGGACGGCGCGCATCGCTTCTCCGACTTCGTCGTGGCGTTCGCGGAGATAGGCCCGATAGATAGCATCTCCTCCGGGCTCGAAATCGAAATTGCCGAGCACGCGCGCGGCGATCATGCGGTCGAGCGGATCGTCCGACGGCAGCAGCTCGATCAAGCTCGGAAACAATCGCTCGTCATCCAGCGCGAAGAGGAGAGTCAGCGCATTCTCACGCAAATAGCGATTGTCGTGATGCGCATCCGCGAGCAACGCTCGAAACTCGGCGACGGCTTCGCCGGCGCGAATGGCTGCGATCTCATCCGGAGCGAGCCAGACGCCCCGATAGCGCACGAGACCGCGCCGCTCGAGCTCCGCCCGGGACACCCAGCGGTTCCTATACAGCACGTAGCCCAGGCGGTCGCGCGCACCCGCGTGGTGTGGGTCCAACTCCAAGATCGCGCGAAACACGAGGCGCGCGGAGCGGACCAGACCGCGCTCTTCCGACCATGCGGCCAACTCGACGAGCGCGTCGTAGTCCTTGCGGTCCACCGTCGCAAAGCGCGCCTCGAATTCGTCGATCGGCGCGGGCCCGCGAATCCACTGCTCGACGTCTCCCGCGGGCACGGTCACTTGGTTGCCCTCTTCGATTTGCACTCGGTAGGCTCCATCGGGTTGCCGTTCCACGCGCCCGTCGAGGATATTGCCGTTCTTGAGCAGCAGTTGATCGGCCGCGCTGGGGAGCTTTGCGGGAAAGAAGCAGAGGAGCGCGGCCGAAGCGATGGCGGCGCGGCGCCGCTTGCCGCCGCAGCGGCCGGTCTCTATAGTGCGGCGCTCCGACCGGTTCCCCATGGTTTGCGTCCCAACCCGTTTCCGACTTCGCGGGAACTACCTACTCCGTCGATCATCGAATCGTGCTGCGAATCGAAAACCGAAACGATGCACGAATCGAGGTTCGCGCCGAAGTTCGCATCGAACGCCGAACGGCGAGCTCCGAGCGGGCGGGCCGAGGAATCCGCCGAGATTCGCTTCTACCCGCGTGGAGCTTCGCGATGGCGCATACGAGAATCCTACTGGCGACCCATAATGCCCACAAGCGCGACGAGATCGCGCGATTGCTGCACGCGCCGCGCGGAAGCGTCCTGATTCCCCGCGACTGGAACGACGAACCTCCGCACCCCATCGAATCCGGCTTCACCTACGAAGAGAACGCCTTGATCAAAGCGCGTGCTTTCTCGCGGTGGTCCGGCCTCGTCGCGCTGGCGGACGATTCCGGGATCGAAGTCGACGCGCTCGATGGGGCGCCTGGCGTCCAAAGCGCGAACTTTGCGGGTCCCGGTGCCGATGCGGCGGAGAACATCGCCAAGCTGCTCGCGGCGCTCCGCGGCGTGCCCGCCGAACGGCGACAGGCGCGTTTCGTGTGCGCACTCGCGCTCTGCTCCGGCGAGAGGATCTTGTTCTCCGCTCGCGAGACCTGCGCGGGGCTCATTTCCGAGACCCCCGCGGGAACGGCCGGGTTCGGATACGACCCCGTCTTCATTCCCGCGGGGGAATCCGCTACATTCGCCGCGATGAGCCCCGCGGACAAGGACCGTATCAGCCATCGTGGAAAGGCCCTGCGCCGTCTCGCTGCCGCCCTCGCGGCCGGCGAACTCCCCATCGCACTCGGCGACCAGGGCCGATGAAGAGAGCCCATTTCGAATCCTGGCATGGCTTCGGTCGGCTGCGAGGCACGCGCGCGGCGTCGAATCTCATCGCCGTATACCTCCTCAATACGACTCTTCGGCTCTCTTTGCGCGCGGGCCTCTCGCTCGACCATGGGCCGACGGCGAGGTCTTGAAATGAGCTTTAGCCAGTGAAGAGACAATGACCAACGGCACGCAAGTGGAAATCCCCCAGGATCGCATCCGCAATTTCTGCATCATCGCGCACATCGACCATGGCAAGTCTACGCTCGCCGACCGCTTCCTGCTGCGCACGGACACGATCTCCGAGCGCGAGTTCACGAACCAAATGTTGGACGACATGGACCTCGAGAAGGAACGCGGCATTACGATCAAGGCCAAGGCCGTCACCATGCGCTACGTCGCCGAAGACGGTCTCGCCTACCGCTTCAATCTCATCGACACGCCGGGGCACGTCGACTTCTGCTACGAAGTCTCGCGCAGCCTAGCCGCGTGCGAGGGAGCGCTGCTCGTCGTCGACGCATCGCAAGGCGTCGAGGCTCAAACCGTCGCGAATACCTATCTCGCGCGTGAGCAAGGACTGGAGATAATCCCCGTGATCAACAAAGTAGACCTCGCCGTGGCCCGTCCCGAAGCGGTGGAAAAGGAGATGACCTCGACTTTCGGTTTCTACGCCGGCGAAGCTCTGCGTTGCTCGGCGCGGAGCGGTGCGGGAGTGCAGGAGATCCTGGAGGCCATCGTCCACCTCGTTCCCGCCCCGTCCGGAAGCCGCGATGCTCCTCTCCGCGCGCTGATCTTCGACTCGCATTACGACGAATTCCGCGGCGTCATCGTCTACGTCTCCGTGAAGGAAGGCGTATTGAACACGGGCGACCAGATCCTCCTCATGTCGGGGCAGCACCGCTACCAAGTCGATGAGGTCGGGTTCTTCACTCCGCGCATGACGCCCCATGCGCGCCTGCAAGCCGGCGAGGTCGGATATCTGATCGCGAACATCAAGGGCATCCACGACATCAAGATCGGCGACACGGTCACGTTGCGAAGCGGCGCCGCGAGCGATGCTCTGCCAGGGTTCGACAATCCTCAGCCGATGGTGTTCTGCGGGATCTATCCGACGGACAATTCCCAGTTCGAAGAGCTGCGTGACGCTCTCGACAAGTTGTGGCTCAACGACTCGTCCTTCACGCGCGGGCCGGAGACGTCGGAGGCTCTCGGCTTCGGGTTCCGGTGCGGCTTTCTCGGCTTGTTGCACATGGAGATCGTGCAGGAGCGCATCGAGCGCGAGTCTGGGGTCGAGGTAGTCCAAACGGCCCCGACCGTCACGTACGAGGTGCTCCTCAATCGAGGCGAAATCGTCACGATCTCGGCGCCCGCCGACCTCCCGGATCCGTCCATCACCGCCGAAATCCGCGAGCCGATCGTGCAAGCTCGCATCGTGCTTCCGACCGAGTACATTGGTAGCATCATGAAGATCATGGGAGAGAAACGAGGCACGTTCCTCACGACGAACTACCTGTCTCCGGCTCGCGCACAACTCCTCTACGAAGTGCCGCTCGCCGAAATCATCATCGACTTCTACGACAAGCTGAAATCGACCACGCGCGGCTACGGTACCCTCGACTATTCGATGACCGGGTATCGCCCAGGGGACCTCGTGAAGCTGAACATTCTGGTGAACGGCGAGCCCGTCGATGCCCTCTCCATGATCGTGCACCGGTCGGTGGCGGAGCGGCGCGGGCGGGCTCTGCTCAAGAAGCTGAAGGAGGTGATTCCAATGCACCTCTTCCAAATTCCGTTGCAAGCGGCGATCGGCGGCCGCATCGTCGCTCGGGAGACGATCAGGGCCATGGCGAAGAACGTTACCGCCAAGTGCTACGGAGGCGACATCACCCGCAAGCGCAAGCTGCTCGAGAAGCAGAAGGAAGGGAAGCGGCGGATGAAGCAAGTCGGCAGCGTGGAGATTCCGCAGGATGCATTCCTCGCGGTGCTGCGCCTCGAGGAAGAGGAGAAGCGATGAACGCCGAGAGCACCCCTTCGACGCAACTCGAGGATCGCGCCGCGGAGCGGGCCGAGGCGCCGAGCGCGCCGGCGCTGCCGCAGTCGCTTCGGACCTGGCGCAAAGTACGCGAGAATTGCGAAGCCGTCCTCGCTGCGATCATTCTCGCGCTCATCATTCGCCACTTCTCGCTCGAGGCGTTCGAAATTCCAACGGGTTCGATGGCCCAAGGCCTGCACGGCATTCACGTCGATGCGGAGTGTCCCAACTGCGGCACGGAGCACGCGCTCGGTCTCGACATCGACAACGAGACGAACAGGGTTCAGCGCCGCAACTTCCGGCGCGGCTACTTCTTCGACGGAGCCTGCGGGGAGTGCGGCACGGAATTCGAGCAAGCGATCGACGACGACACCGGCAAAGGGCCGCCGGCCTTGGTAGATTGCCCGCGATGCAGCAGATTGCGGCCGCCGGCCGACAATCGCGGATTCCGCCCCAGCGCCGAGATGATGTGCATCGCGACCACATGTACCGCATGCGGCTATCGATTCACGCAAGGATTCGAGCCGAGAGACTGCCTCGGCGGCCACCGCATCCTGGTCAACAAGTTCATCTACCAGCTTCGCGAGCCTCGGCGCTGGGAGGTGATCGTTTTCAAGTTCAATCGGCAGCGCAACTACATCAAGCGCCTCATCGGTCTTCCCGGCGAGGAGATCCAGGTAGTCGATGGCGACATCCACATCGACGGCACGATCGAACGGAAGCCGGACTCCGTGCAGGACGAGCTATGGTTCCCAGTGTACGACAGCGGCGTCCCGTCCAAAGGTTACGTGAGGACGCCTCTTTGGCACGCGGGGCCGGGGTGGCGGAAGGAAGATGCAGGAGGTGGCTACCGCTTCGACGCGTCAGGGGCACCGGCTGCGCTGGCGTACGCGGGCGGAATCTCGAACGACTACCCCTATAACTCGGCAAAGTACAGCGAACTCGGCGGCGCCGGGGCCGACTATGTGCGAGACGTGCGGATCCTCGCCAATTTCACGGTGGAGCGCGGCGCCGGCACCATCGAATTCGACATCGCGAACGGCACCGATCACTATCGCTGTGTCGTGCCAACCGGCGACACGGAAGACGGTCCAGCGCGCTTCGAGCTGGAGCGCCGCGCGGGCGGCGGTTCTCGCGGGTCCGAGAGAAGCATCGCGACGCTGCTCGAGTTCGACGGCGCCGCGGTCCCCACCGGCATCGCGACCGAGTTCGATTACTATCTCGCCGACCGCAGGCTGGTGCTCCGCCGCGATGGCGTCCTCTTGGCGGAGCTGCCGTTCGACGCCGCGCTCGCGGCGGAGCCTTGGAATCGACAGGGCACGTCAGTTCAGATCATCGCGCGCGGCACGACCGGCGATCTGGCGCGCGTCCGCCTCTTTCGGGACATCCACTACACGAGCGCGGGCACTAGCTATAAGCATGCGGTAAGAGAACCGTTCTCGATCCCGGACGACGGCTACTTCGCGATGGGCGACAACAGCCCATACAGCCAGGACTCGCGAGTGTGGGGAGCGCTGCACCGGCAGAACCTGCTGGGCCGCGCGCTCAGCATCTTTTGGCCCGCGCTTCCGCACCGATGGGATGTGGGGTTCATTCGCTGATGCTCGCCGTAAAAAACCTCTGCAAATCCTACGGCAACCGGCGCGTCGTCGATCATGTCTCATTCAACGTCGGCGAAGGCCAGATCATAGGGCTCCTAGGAAAGAACG
>JAKEFC010000073.1 GCA_022616235.1 Planctomycetota bacterium | reverse complement strand
ATCGAAGGGGACATCCGCGATCCCCGTATCGTCGTGCACATCGGCCGCACCTGCGCGCTCGATGCGATCGTGCACCTCGCCGCACGCGCCGGCGTGCGCCCGTCGATCCGCGACCCGGCGCTCTATGCCGACGTAAACCTCGGCGGCACCTCGCGCATCTTGGAACTCGTGCGTCAGTTCGGCGTGCGCCGATTCATCTTCGCGTCTTCGTCTTCCGTCTACGGCGAGCGCCGCAAAGTGCCTTTTCGGGAGATCGATCCCGTCGACCATCCGGTCTCTCCTTACGCCGCGACCAAGAAGGGCGGCGAGCTTCTCTGCCACGCCTATCATCATCTTTACCAGGCGGACGTGACCTGCCTGCGTTTCTTCACGGTCTACGGCCCGCGACAGCGCCCCGAGATGGCGATCCACAAGTTCATCCGCCTCATCAGCGAGGGCGAGCCGGTGCCGATGTACGGCGACGGCACGGCGCGGCGCGATTTCACCTACATCGACGACATCGTGGATGGCATTCTGCGCGCGCTCGATCGCGCCAGCGGCTACGCGATCTTCAATCTCGGCAACAACCGCATGATCAGCGTCGCGGAAGCGATCGACGCGATCGGCGCCGCGCTCGGAAAGACGGCGCGCATCGAGCGGCTGCCGGCGCAGCCCGGGGACGTGTCGACGACCTGCGCCGACATCTCCCATTCGGAGCGCGAGCTGGGCTACCGCCCACACACGCCGTTCGAAGAGGGCATTCGCAAGGCGGTGGCGTGGTACAAGGACCCCGATTGATTCGAAGAGCATACAACACGAGGAGCGATCGACGATGAGCGCAACGAACAGGATCTCCGCAGTCGCGTTGGGCCCCGATGACCGCGCGGAGAGGGAAGAGTGGCTGGCCGCGCTCGCGCGCGTCATCGATGCGAATGCCTATTGCCTCGGACCCGAGGTCGCCGCATTCGAAGCGAAGGTCCAGAGCCTGCTCGACGTGCCGCACGCGGTCGGCCTCGCGAACGGTACGGATGCGCTCCGTCTCGGCTTGCTCGCGCTTGGCGTCGGAGCGGGCGATGAGGTCGTTGTACCGGCATTCACGTTCTTCGCGACGGCATCGAGCGCCGCTCACATCGGAGCGCGCCCGGTCTTCGCGGACGTCGACCCGGCGACCTTGACCTTGGCGCCGGCCGCGCTCGAGCGTGCGCTCACGGGCCGCACACGCGCGATCGTTCCGGTCCATCTCTACGGGCAGGCCGCGGACATGGCGGGGATCGCGCGGATCGCCGGCGCGCGCGGGATCCAGATCTTGGAGGACGCCGCGCAGGCGTTCGGCGTGCGCTACCGAGGAGGCCCGCTCGGCGCGCTCGGCGCGGCCGGAACGTTCTCCTTCTATCCCACGAAGAACCTCGGCGCGCCCGGAGACGCGGGCATGCTGATCACGCGCGATGCGGCGCTCGCGACGCGCGTGCGCGCCCTGCGCATGCACGGCGATGCGGGCGGCTACCGGCACGAGCACCTCGGCTGGAACGCGCGCATGGATGGATTCTCCGCGGCGATCCTCTCTCTCAAACTGGATCGTCTCGCGGCGGTGCAGTCCGCCCGCAGCCGCAACGCCGAGTACTACGTTCGCGCGTTCGCCGACCGGTCGCTCGGGGAGCACGTGCGGCTCCTGGGGCGTACGGCGGGCTCCGAGCACTGTTGGCATCAGTTCGTCATTCGCGCGCGCTCGCGCGACGCGTTGCGCGCGCATCTCGCGGCGCGCGGCATCGACACCGGACTCCATTACCCCGCATCGCTCCCGGAGCAAAGCGCGTTTGCGTACCTGGGACACCGCCGCGGAGAATTCCCGGCGGCGGAGAGCGCCGGGAAGGAAGTGCTCGCGCTCCCCGTCCACCACCGGCTGCGGGAAGCGGACCTCGCGCGGGTTGCGGCGGCCATCGCCGAATTCTACAAAGACGCGCCGTGATCTCCGATCGTCCGGCCCCGGCGCCGCGCGATCCGCCCGCGCGCGTGGCGCTCGTCCACGATTGGCTTACGGGAATGCGCGGCGGCGAGCGCTGCCTCGAAACATTCGCGGCGCTGCTTCCGAGCGCTCCCATCCTGACCCTCATCCACGAGCGCGGCTCCGTGAGCCCGGCGATCGAGCGCCACCCGATCGTGGCGTCCCCGCTCTCCCGCTGGCGCTTCGCGCGCCGCCACTATCGCCGCCTGCTCCCGCTCTTTCCCTGGGCGGTCGAGCGCCTGCCCGGCCGCGACTACGACTTGATCGTGTCGCTTTCGCACTGCGCGGCGAAAGCGGTTCCCATGGCGCGCGCGGCGCGTCACGTCTGCTACTGCTTCACGCCGGCGCGCTATCTCTGGGACCAGCGGGAGGAGTATCTGTCGCGGGAGCGCTCCTCGCCGTTTGCGCGCGCGGCGGCCCGCGCGTGCTTCCCCTACTTGAGGCGCTGGGACCGAAGGAGCGCACGGCGCGTCGACCGCTTCGTGGCCATCTCCCGCTTCGTTGCCGAGCGAATTCGCAACTGCTACGGGCGCGATGCGGAGGTAATCCATCCGCCGGTCGATGCCGCGCGCTTCCGCACCGCGAGCCCGGCGGAGTTGGGCGACTATTATCTGATGGT
>JAKEFC010000072.1 GCA_022616235.1 Planctomycetota bacterium | reverse complement strand
CGACTGCTGGGCGCCACGCTCCGCAGCGCCGGCGCCGGCCGCTGCACTCTCGCCCGCCGTGCCGCGCGCGCCCGCGTCGCGCGCTCCGGACCCGCCATCCGCACGGGCCGCCGCCGCACCCGCCGCCGCGCCGGCATGCGGCATGCGCCCGCCGCCCGCGCCGCCCACGACGTTGATCTTCTTCTTTTCCTCTTCGGCCTGGCGTTTCCAGTCTTCGTCGACACGCTTCTTACGATCCGTCATTGGCGTCCCTCTTTGTTTGCCGCACTGGGCCTCGCCGGCTCGCGAGCGCCGCTCTGCCCTGCTCCGGCGCGGGGGTTAATCCGCGCCGTCTGGAAGGCGAGGAGACAATATATTGGAAGGGCGCCGCGGCTGCCACGCGGCCGGCGGCGCGCTAGCTCTACGCCGGCGCCGGCGCCTGCGTCCGCCGCGCCAGGCTTGCGCGCACGAAATCGCGAAAGAGAGGGTGCGCCTCGACCGGCCGCGAGCGAAACTCGGGGTGAAACTGGCAGGCGACGAACCAGGGGTGGTCTTTCACTTCGATGATCTCCACGAGGCGTTGGTCGGGAGAGAGCCCGCTGAAGATCATCCCTCCCTCCTCGAACTGGCGGCGGTACTTGTTGTTGAACTCGTAACGATGGCGATGTCGCTCTTCGACGCGCGCGGTGCCGTACGCCTTGGCGGCCTGGCTCCCGGGGAGGAGGTCGCAGGGATACGCACCGAGCCGCATCGTGCCGCCCTTGTCCGTCACTTGAAACTGCTCGTCGAGGAGCGTGATCACCGGCGCGCTCGTGTCCTTCGAGACTTCCGTGGAGCTAGCATCCCGCAAGTCGAGCACGTTGCGCGCGAATTCGATGACGGCCGCGTGCATGCCGTAGCAGATCCCGAAGAACGGGATCCGCTTCGTGCGCGCGTATCCCGCCGCGCGGATCTTGCCGAGGAGTCCGCGCTCGCCGAATCCCCCGGGCACGAGGATGCCGTGCACGCCCCCCAACGCGGCGTCGAGGTCGCCGTTGCTCAGGTCTTCCGCCTGGATCTTGCGGAGGCGTACGCGCGCGCGGTTCGCGACCCCCGCGTGAGTGAACGCTTCGTAGATCGACTTGTAGGAGTCGGACAGCTCGATGTATTTGCCGGCGACGGCGATCTCGACCTCCGCGGAGGGATTTCGCAGCGCCTCGATCATGTTGATCCACTGGTCCATGTCGCCAGGACCGGGATCGAATTGGAAGTGGTCGAGGATCAGCGCGTCGAGCCCCTGTTTGCGCAGGATGAGCGGCACCTCGTAGATCGAAAGGTCGACGTCCTTCTCCTCGAACACGGCTTCCTGGCGCACGTTGCAGAAGAGCGCGATCTTGCGCCTGACGTCCGGGCCGATCTCCTTCTCGGTGCGGCAGATCAGAACATCGGGGATGATTCCGATCTCGCGCAGCGTCCCCACCGAATGCTGAGTCGGCTTGGTCTTGATCTCCCCCGATGCGCGCAAGTACGGGAGCAGCGTGAGATGGACGTAGAGCACGTTCTCGCGCCCCTTGTCGTGCCCGAACTGGCGTATGGCTTCCAAGAACGGGAGACTCTCGATGTCGCCGACGGTACCGCCGATCTCCGAGATGACGACATCGATCTCCTTGCCCGCAAGGCGCTGGATGCAGTCCTTGATCTCATCGGTGATGTGGGGCACGACTTGGACGGTTTGCCCCAGGTAGTCGCCGTGGCGCTCGCGCCGGATCACGTTGTTGTAGATCTTGCCGGTCGTGTAGTTGCAGTGCTTGTTCAGCTCGGCATGCGTGAAGCGCTCGTAGTGCCCGAGGTCGAGGTCGGTCTCCGCGCCATCGTGCGTGACGTAGACCTCGCCGTGCTGATACGGGCTCATCGTCCCCGGATCGACGTTGATGTAAGGGTCGAACTTCTGCAGGCAGACCTTCAGGCCGTGGCTCTCGAGCAGCGCGCCGATCGCTCCGCTCGTCAGCCCCTTGCCGAGGCTGGAAACGACGCCGCCTGTAACGAAGATGTATTTCGTCATTGGGAAGATCCTGTTCCGTTCCCATTCCCCATGGAGAACGAGATCAGCGCGGTCGAAATCCGTTCGCGCGGAGTTCCCCCAGAAAACGTTCCAAGTCTCGAGGCGTGTCGATCCCGGGAGCCGCTCGCTCCACCACTCCGACCCGAATCGCTTCGCCATTCGCAAGGAAACGGAGCTGCTCCAAGCATTCGATCCGCTCGAGCGATGATGGCGCCGTTTCGGCGAAGCGCCGCAATGCCCCCGGGCGAAATCCGTAGACGCCCACATGGTACAGCCAAGGGAACGACGCGGAAATGCCCTCCCTCGGATGCGGAATTCCGGCCCGCGAAAAGTAGAGCGCGGATCCGCTCGCATCGACCACGACCTTGACGCGATTCGGGTCATCGAAGCCGTCCGGGCCGAAACGGCGCGCCGCCAGCGTGGCGACCGAGCAATCGCCTGCGCGCGCCGCGCTCTCCAGAAGCTCGAAGAGCAGCTCGACGTGCGCGGGTTCGATTTCGGGCTCGTCCGCCTGCACGTTTGCGATCAGATCGCGCTCCGGATCGAGTCGGAGCGAGCGCACGGCCGCCGCGACGCGGTCGGTGCCGGAAGCGAGGTTCGGATCGGTGAGTTCGACCTCGCCGCCGAAATCGCGGACGGCGTTCGCGATGAGGGCGCCATCCGCCGCGACGATGACGCGGTCGATGCCGCGGGCGCTGCGCACGCGCTCGTAAGCGTGGCGAATGAGCGGCCAACCGCCGGCATCTGCGAGGAGTTTGCCCGGAAAGCGGGTGGCGGCGAAGCGGGCGGGAATGATGACGACGTGGGCCATGGCAGGCGCAGATTAGCACGGGCGAGAATTGCCGTAAACCGCGCCGGGGTCCGTGCGCGCGCGCACGCGCGCACGCGCGCGCCGCTAAGCGACGGCCACGCCCGCGACGTGCAAGTAGAAATCCTCTACGCGCAGAACCTGCTGCTCGAGGGGATAGTTGGCGAGTACGTAGCGGCGCGCGTTCGCTCCCAGCTCGCGCCGCTGCTCGGGAGCGGCGAGCAATGCCAGGATCGCATCGGCAAGCTCGACGGTGTCGCCGGCCGCGACGAGCACGCAGGTATTCTCCAAGCCGAGGATCGAATACACTTCGCCTCCGCCCGTCGCGATCACGGCGCGCTCATGGGCCATCCCTTCGAGCAGATTCAGGCCCACGCCCCCCCAGTCGGAGACGACCACCATCACGTCGAAGAGCTGGTAGATCTCGCGCGCTCCTCGCTGCGGCTGCACGAACGTCACGACTTCCGCGAGCTTCATGCCGCGCACCATCGCCCGTAAGCGCCCCTCATCCGGACCCTCTCCGGCGATCACGAAATGGACGGCGCCGCTCCGGCGCGTCTCGATGAGTTGCGCGGCCTTGATGAATTCGTCGTAACGGCGCCCGCGCTCGAGGCGGCCGATGACGCCTACCACCGGCACGCGACCGGCATCGGTGTCACCGGGCGCCGGGCGATGCAATTCGCCGTCCACTCCGTACGGGACGACCCGAATCAGTTGCTTGGGCACGTTCAGCGAATTGACGAGATGCTCCCGCAGGTTCTCGTTCACCGCGATGATCCCGCGCAACTGCCGCGGCAGCCGAGCATCGCGGTCCTCCGGGAGCCAGGAGTGGATCGTATGGATCACCGGCACTTCGATCTTGTTCGCGATGCGAGCGGCGGACTTCAGCGCGCGCGGCCCCCCCGTCGCGTGCACGATCTGAGGCCCGAAGGCGCGGAAGAATTCCACTAGGCGGCGAAACGAGAACACATTGCCGCGCATCTGCCACTGCTCTACGTCGAGCTTCGCGAGCGCAGGCGCCAAGGGACCCCCGTGGTGAGTCACCATGACGTCGTGATTGCGAAGCTTGAGCCCCCGCACCAATTCCAGCGTGTAGGTCGTGGGATTGGAATAGGTCAGCTTGCCCGTCACGATCAGAATTTTCACGCGGGCACACCTAGGTGGAGCCGGGGGAGTACGAGTCGATTGTCGCCGCGGCGAGATTCTAAGGAGCCGGCAGCGTGAGGACAGCGGAATCCGGCGGTGGGCGCCAACTTGGATGGGATCCACGCGCGAAGCGCGGTGCACTTGGCCTAGAGCGGCGTGCAATTCACGGGCTGGGGAGCGCGGCTCGCCTGCACGCAGGCAGCGATTCGAGACAAGAGGTGGCGCCGATTCACGGGCTTGGCGAGATAGTCGTTGCAGCCGGCGTGGAGGCACTTCTCGCGCTCCCCTTCGAACGCGTTCGCCGTGAGCGCGATGATCGGCGTTTGCACGCGCTCTTCCCGTAGCAACGCCGCCGCGGCATAGCCGCTCATCACCGGCATCTGCATGTCCAGGATGATGGCATCGAACGCGACGCCCTCCTTGCGCGCGGCGAGGACCATCTCCACCGCTTCGCGTCCATTCGCGGCTTCCTGGATCTTCGCGCCCCCCTTCCCGATGAAGAAGGAGAGCAAGCGGCGATTGTCGCCGGAATCGTCCACGATGAGGACGCGCAACCCCGCTACGGAGATCGACGCTTCGGTCGCGGGCGGCGCGAGCGGCGGCGGCGCAGCGGGTGCGGCGGGCGCAGCGCCGGCGACCGCGGCTCCCGGCGCAGGCGCGCGCAGCTTGGCGGCGATGGTCACCCGAAACGTGCTCCCGCGCCCCAGCTCGGAGACGACGCCGATCGTTCCGCCCAAGAGTTCCGCGAGGCGCCGCGAGATCGCGAGACCCAGTCCGCTGCCGCCGTACTGGCGCACGATGGAGGCGTTGACCTGCGTGAACGGCTTGAACAGGCTCGAGACCTGCTCTTTCGACATGCCGATCCCCGTGTCTTGCACTTCGAAGCAGAGCTGCGGCTTGGCGTTGCGCGCTTCGAGCATCTTCGCCGTGAGCCGCACTTTCCCTTGGGCCGTGAACTTCAGCGCGTTCCCGATGAGATTGACGAGGATTTGCAGTATGCGGGTGCGGTCGCTCTCGATCTCCGCGGGGAGCCCGGGATCGACTTCGGTCTCGAGGGCGAGCCCTTTCGCCTGCGCCTTGGCTTTGAGCAGGCACACCGCTTCCTCGACGATCTCCCGCGGCGAGCAAGAGCGCGATTCGAGCTGTACGCGTCCCGCCTCGATCCTGGAGATGTCGAGGATATCGTTGATCAGCACCAGCAGATGCTCGCCGCTTCGCCGTACCGTCGCGACGTGCTCCCTGCGCTCATCCGCGGACAACCCCGGATCGAGCAATAGCTCCGTGTAACCAAGGATCGCCGACATCGGCGTCCGAATCTCGTGGCTCATGGCGGCGAGATACTCGCTCTTCGTGCGGCTCGCCGCCTCGGCCGACTCCTTCGCGTGCTGCAAGCTCGCTTCGGTCCGCTTTTGGGCGGTGACGTCGCGGAACACACCGGTAAAGAGCTTGCGGTCCGGTAACCGCACTTCGCGCATCGTGAGGTGGAGGGGAAAGTTCGAGCCGTCGCCGCGCCTGCCGAGCAATTCGCACCCGTCCTCGAATTGCCCCCACAGTCCCGACCGGACGGAGCGCTGCGCCTGCTTGCCGCCGCGCAACGTGACGTTTTCGAAGAGAGTGCGCACGTCGCGATCGCGAAGCTCCGCCGGCGTATAGCGAAACAACTTCGCCGCGGCGCCGTTGAAGTCGACGATGCAGCCGTCTTCGCGGATCGTGATCACGCCGTCCGCGAGAGCATCGAGCGCGGCGTGCGTGAACGCTTCGCGCACCCGTAGCTCCTCGAGATCGGCTTTCCGCTCGCGGAGGAGAGCGAGGGTCTGATCGCGCATCGCCCGCAGCTCCGCGTTCTGCGCCGCGAGATTCGCGCCACGAGGTTTCCCCGCCGTGGTCTTGCGCTTGGCGCGCTTCCGGCTTGGCTCCTCCGCGGCGGCGGCGGCATCTTGCATGCAGGGTCGGCCTCTCGCATAGGACCAAGCGGGGCGCGGCTCGTGCGACGCACGGGTCCTCGGCCTAGGCGGCTCGCCACGGCGGACTTCGCGGGCAAGCACGGAATCCGACGAAAAGTATCGACCGCTCGCGCCGCGAGACTGCATACCAATCTCTGGCCCCGCGGCGTTCCGGCAGTTACCGTCTTGGCATGGTCCGAGAAAGCTCGCAGACGCGCCAAGGTCCGCCGCGCGCGCTCGTGCTCGCGAGCGGCGGTCTCGACTCCTCCACGACACTGGCGATCGCGATGGCGGAAGGCTTCGCGCCGTTAGCGCTCACTTTTCGCTACGGCCAGAGCCACGTCCTGGAGGTGGAGCGCGCGAAGGAGATCGCCGGGAAGCTCGGCGTGTGGGAGCATTTGTTCTTGGATCTCCCCTACGCCGCGATCGGAGGATCGGCACTCCTGGGCGATGGCAAGATTCCCGCCGAGCCGCCGGGGGGCGCCGGGAGGGGCGGCATCCCCGCGACCTACGTGCCCGCGCGCAATCTGGTTTTTCTCGCGCTGGGGGTCGCCGTCGCGGAGGCCCGCGGGCTTCGCGACATCTATATCGGGGCGAACGCGATCGACTTCAGCGGCTATCCCGATTGCCGCCCGGCGTTCTTCGCGTCCTTCTCCCAGACGGCGAATCTCGCGACGCGCGCGGGCGTATCCCACGGCGAAGCGTGGTTTCGCGTCCATACGCCGCTCCTCCGCTTGAAGAAGTCGGAGATCATCCGGCGCGGCTACGAGCTGGCGGTCGACTTCGCGCGAACGATCTCCTGCTACGATCCCGATGCCGCCGGGCGCGCCTGCGGGCGCTGCGACTCGTGCGGGATCCGCCGCCGCGGATTCCAAGAGGCGGGATTGGCGGACCCGACGCCCTATCGCGCGTGATTGGCGTCCTCCCTTTCCCGCGCCCGCCGCGATTGACTAGAATCGACCCGCGCTGGGAGCCAGCCCCTTGGGAAGGTGCGTCCGGAATCGATGAAAGTGCTCGTCACCGGAGGGGCCGGTTTCATCGGCAGCCATCTGAGCGCGGCTCTCGTCGAGCGCGGCGACGAAGCGATTTGCCTGGACAATTTCGACGATTTCTACGACCCGGCGCGGAAGCGCCGGAACATCGCGGCCCTCCAAGGCGCCGCCGGCTTCTCGGCGATCGAAGG
>JAKEFC010000071.1 GCA_022616235.1 Planctomycetota bacterium | reverse complement strand
TTTCCTAAGCCGCAGGTCTTTGGTTCGAATGGAAAGAATGGCCATGAGCGCGCTCGTTCGTAAGTGAATAACGTGCATGCAGTTTCAGTGCTGTACTCTTGCCGTTCAGCGTACTTCCTTGAAAATCGAGCAGCACAGTACGCGACGGCGCGGCATCCGGACCTTTGAATTTCGAGAGGAAGCGCCCATGCGGAGCCTCATGTTTCTCTCGGCGTCGATTTGCCTCTTGGCGGGGTGCGCGGGCGCGAGCCCGGGGGCGCGGCCCCCTGCCACGCCGGATGAGGGCGCGGCCGCGCCGTTCGCCTGCACGATCCGCTCCGAGCCCGTGTGCGAATTGGGGAAAGCGCCGGTGATTGCCGTGGAGGTCGCGAACCTCACCGGACGCGAGATCTATCTCGTGGGCAGCCTCGACGGCTCCGACCTCAAGTGGCGCTACCCGCATTGCTACTTCGAGGTCACTGGCCCCGACGGCAAAGCGCCGGAGAACGACATGGGTAGGTGCGGAAACATGAACGCGCTCCGGCAGGAGGACTTCGTCCGCGTCGCCGCCGGCGCATCGTTCGATCCGTATCGCAAGATCGACGGCTACGGGTTCTTCGCGGCGAGTCAGCTCTCCGAGGCCGCCTTCGCCGTACCTGGCGACTACCGAGTGCGCTTCGTGTATTCGACCGCGGGTGAAAACTTCAAGGATTGGTTCGGTTGGGGGAACAGCGACGAAGAAGCGAAGGCCAAAGACCTGCGAGGCTTGTTCGACATGATTCCGAAAGCGACGGCGATCAGCAACGAGATCACCATTACCGTCCGGCGGAGTCAGCCATGAAGACCAAGATGCCAGCGCTGGCTCTTCTGTTCGTCCTTCCATTCGTGCTCAATGCCGCGGCTCGTGTCCCCGCTGGTCCGGAAGAAAAGGCCGCAGAAGCCGCGAGATTCGCGAAGCTGCGCGAGCGCATGGTGGAAGATCAGATCCGCGCGCGCGGGATCAAGGACGAAGCGACCTTGGCGGCCATGCGCAAGATCGAGCGCCACAAGCTCGTCCCCGACAATTACATCGCCGACGCTTACGAGGACCGCCCGCTTCCGATCGGACACGGCCAGACCATCTCGCAGCCGTACATCGTCGCGCTGATGACTTCGCTCTTAGGGCTCGGCCCCGGGCACCGCGTGCTCGAGGTCGGTACGGGCTCCGGGTATCAGGCCGCCGTGCTCGCCGAGATCGTGGCCAAGGTCTACACGATCGAGATCTACCGCGCGCTGCACGAGCGAGCGCGAGACCGGCTTACGGAGATGGGCCTCGCGAACGTCGCCTTTCGCCACGCGGATGGCGCCCTCGGCTGGCAGGAGGAAGCGCCCTTCGATGCGATCATCGTCACCTGCGCGGCGAGCCACATCCCCCCGGCGCTACTCAAGCAATTGAAGCCGGGGGGCAAGATGTGCATCCCCGTCGGCCCTCCGTTCGGGGACCAGCGCCTCGTGCTCGTCGAGAAGGACGCGGATGGTGCGGTGACGACGCGCACGATCCTCGGCGTCGTCTTCGTCGCGCTCATCAAGCCGGCGGACGCCGGCGACCAAGCGCCCGCCCCGGAAGAGGAGAAGAAGCCGGCGGAGGACAAGAAACGCGAAGATCGGTGAGCGACGGGGCGCGAGGCGTCGCGTTTTCCGTATTCGTCATTTCATTCGCGACCCTGGCGCTAGAGCTTCTGCTCCTTCGCATCTTATCGCTCCGCTGGTCGCATCACTTCGCGAGCCTCGTGATCGGCATCGGCCTTCTCGGCTTCGGCGCGAGCGGCACGCTCCTCGCGCTCTTCCAGCGCGGGCTTCACGAGCGCCCCCGCCGCTGGCTCGCCGCCTTTGCGCTCGCCTTCTCGTGGGCGGCTGCGCTCGCGCCGCTCGCTCTCGCCTACATCCCCTTCGAGCCCTACCGCCTGCCGATCGATCTCCAGCTCCTGCCCCTCGCTACCGAGCTGTCGCTCGCCGTGCTCCCTTTCCTCGCCGCGGGACTCTTCACCGGGCTCGCACTCGCCGCCGCCGGGAGTGCCGCGCCAAGGATCTACGCGGCGAGCCTGTTCGGCGCGGGGGCGGGACCGGTCGCCGCGGTGCTCCTCCTCCACGCCGCAAAGCCGGAGATGCTCACGGTCATCTTCGCGTTCGCCGGCGTCGTAGCCGCGCTCCCGTTTCTCGTTCGTAGCGGCGCAGCGGGGGTCGCCGCGCTTCTTGGGGGCGCACTCGGGCCGCTCGCCGCGGCGTCGATCTTTTTCGGCGCCGGGTGGGACGTGCCCTTATCGGAGTACAAGGCGCTCTCTCGCGTGCATGGTTTTCCGGACGCAAAGACGATCCACCACGCTTCCGGGCCGCTCGGGCGCGTTGACGTCGTCCAGAGTCGCGCAGAGCACTACGCCGCGGGACTGTCGATGAACTACCAGGGAGATCTCCCCGAGCAGCGCGGACTCTTCCTCGACGGCGGCTCCCTCGGCGCGATCACGCGCCTCGAAGGGGATCCCGCCGAGCTGTCCTACATCCGCGCGCTCTTGTTCGCACTGCCCTACGAGCTTCGCCGCGGCGGCCGCGCGCTCGCGATCGGCGCGGGCGGCGGGCTCGAGCTGCTCATTGCGCGCGCGCACGGACTTTCCATCGACGGGATCGAGATGAATCCCGAGATCGTGGACCTCATGATGGGGCCGCTCGCCGAATTCTCGGGGCGCATCTACACGCGCCCGGGAGTGCGGGTTTTCCGCACGGAAGCGCGCGGCCATCTCGCGCGCCAAACGGACCGATACGACCTCATCGTCCTGCCTGCGCTCGATGCCTTCGGCACGCTCGCAGTCACCGGCGCAGCGCCCGGCGAAACTCCGCTCTACACGGTCGAAGCGGTCGGCGAGTGCTTGGCCCATCTCGAGCCGGAAGGCGTGCTCTCGCTCGGCCGCTGGCTGCGCAACGTGCCCCGAGAGGAAATCAGGCTCATTGCGACGGCGATTCGCGCGCTCGAATTGCTCGGCACGGACGCCCCCGGCGATCACCTGCTCATCGCGCGCGACTGGGAATCGCTCCTCGTACTCGTGAAGCGCGCGCCGTGGCACGGGAAAGAGATTGCTGCCGCGCGCAGCTTCTTGAAGGAGCGTTCCTTCGACTTCGTTCACGCGCCTGGAGTCTCCTCCGCGGAGACGAACCGCTTCCATATCCTGACGCCGGATCTGTATCGCGAGGCGACGGAGGCGCTCCTCGGTCCGGATCGCGCTGCGTATCTCGCCGCATATCCATTCGATATCGCGCCCGTGACCGACGATCGCCCCTTCTTCTTTCACACGTTGAAGCGGGGATCGCTCGAGGTCCTGCGCGAGCGTTCGGCCGGCCAGCTCGTGCCGATCGACGACTGGGCGGAGCGCCTCCTCATCGCGAGCGCACTCGTTGCCGCGGCGCTCGCGCTCGTCTTCTTCGCGGGCCCATTCGCGCTCGCCGCCGCGAGCGCGCGCCGGCGCGGCGAGACCCAAGCGTGGGCGGGCGCGGGGGCGAGGCCGGTGCGCATCGCGCTCTTCTTCGCTGCCCTCGGCGCGGGCTACATCGCGATCGAGATCGCGCTCCTCGGCCGCTTCATCCAGTTCTTGGCGCAGCCGATCGGCGCGGCCGCCGGCGTGCTCGCGATCCTGCTCGGCGGGAGCGGCGCGGGGAGCTACCTCGCGGGGCGCCTCGCGCTCGGGCGAAAGGCGCTCCGAGCCGTGCTCGCGGGAATCGTCGTCTACTGGGTACTCGCTGCCCTCCTCTTGCCGCGGATCCTCGAGCCGCTCCGCGCATGGCCGGACGCCTGGCGCTGGGTCGCCGTCGCCGCGTTCCTGCTCCCGCTCGCCATGCTTATGGGTTGCCCATTTCCCCTCGCTCTCGCTAGGCTCGCGGGCGAGGCGCGCTCCGTGGTGCCCCTCGCGTGGGGCGCGAACGGCTTCGCTTCCGTGATCTCCGCGTCGCTCGCGCAGTATGTCGCGATCGAGCGGGGATACACGGCGGTGACGCTCGCCGCCGCGGGGATCTATCTCTGCGCGGCAGCGGCTGCCGCCGGCATTACGCAGCAGGCGCCGGCGCCCGCACGGGGTGCGCCGTACGTAGGTGGAACGGAGAGAGCGACCAGCCCATGACCGACTCGCAGGATGGATCGCCGCCGGCCGCTCTCGCGCACGACGCGGCGAACGTCGCCTGCCAACTCGCAATGCAGGCGCGCGCCAACCCCGACGCGGTCGCGGTCATCGATCCTAGGCGGCGCGCGCCGTGGCGATTCGCGCGGCGCGGGCGCGCGGCGGCGAAGCAATACACGTATCGCGAGTTGGATCTCGAGACGAACCGCCTCGCGCGCGGGTTCCTCCGCTCCGGCATCGGGCCGGGAGTGCGCACCGTCCTCATGGTGCCGCCTTCTCTCGAATTCTTCGCGCTCGCCTTCGCGCTCTTCAAGGCGGGCGCCGTGCCCGTCTTCGTCGATCCCGGGATTGGGCTTCGAAGGTTGAAGCGCTGCCTCGTGGAAGCGCGGCCGGGGGCGTTCATCGGCACGCCGAAGGCGCATGCCGCCCGCGCGCTCTTAGGCTGGGCGCGCGGCACTCTGCGCGCGCGGATCGTCGCGGGAGCGCGCTTCACGCCCGGCATGCTCGGCCTCGATCTCGTGCGGGAGCGCGGCCGCTCGGCGTTTCCGCTCCCCTTGGAGGGCGACGACTCGGCGCCGCTCGCTGCGATCCTGTTCACGAGCGGATCCACGGGACCACCGAAGGGCGTGGTCTACACGCACGCGATGTTCAACGCAGAGATCGCGCATCTCCGCGACTCCTTTGGGATCGAGGCGGGCGAGATCGATCTCTGCACGTTTCCGCTCTTCAGCCTGTTCGCGGTCGCGCTCGGCCTCACCGCCGTCATCCCCGACATGAATCCGACGCGACCCGCGGAGGTCGACGCGGCGCGGCTCGTCGAGACGATCGCGGCGTACGGCGTGCAGAATCTCTTCGGCTCGCCGGCGCTGCTCGATCGCCTGGGGCGCCACTGCGGGGATACCGGCACGAAGCTCGAGTCGCTGAAGCGCGTGATCTCGGCCGGCGCGCCGGTGACGGCATCGATCCTCGCACGGATGCAGGGCGCGCTCGACGCGGGCGTCGAGATCTTCACTCCGTACGGGGCGACGGAGGCGCTCCCGATCACCTCGATCGGCAGCCGCGAGATCCTCGCGGAGACGGCGGCGCGAACCGCGGAGGGCGCGGGCGTCTGCGTGGGACGTCCGCTCTCGGGGAACGAAATCGCCGTGATCGACATGGCGGAGGACCCGGAGGAGGATGACGAAGACGTCATCGAGGAATGGAGCGACGACCTGCGGCTCGCCCCGGGGGAGATCGGCGAGATCTGCGTGCGCGGCGCGGTCGTGTCCCGCGAGTACTACAACCGGCCGCAATCGACGCTCCTCGCGAAGATCTTCTCTCCCGACCGCGAGCGGTTCTTCCATCGCATGGGGGACGCCGGCTACCTAGATCCCGCGGGACGCCTCTGGTTTTGCGGGCGGAAGTCCGAACGGGTGAAGACCGCATCCGGCACGCTCTACACGGTTCCGTGCGAAGGCGTCTTCAACCGCCATCCGGCGGTGAAGCGGACTGCGCTTGCCGGCGTGGGCCGCGGCGCGGAGCGGGTGCCCGTCTTGTGCGTGGAGTTGGAGCGGGACGGTACGCGCCCGCCGGAGACGACCATTCGCCGCGAGCTGCTCGAGCTGGGAGCGCGCCACGAGCACACGGCCGGAATCCACACGATCCTCTTTCACCGTGCATTCCCGGTCGATGCGCGCCACAACGCGAAGATCCAGCGCGGCGCGCTCGCGCGCTGGGCGCGAAAGAGGACGCGTTGAGAGCGCTCGTCACCGGCGGCGGCGGCTTCCTCGGCGGCGCGCTCGTGCGCGCGCTCCGCGGGCGCGGCGTCGAGGTGCGTTCCTTCGCGCGCGGCGACTACCCGGAGCTGCGGCGCGCCGGCGTGGATGTGCGGCGCGGCGATCTTGCCGATGCGCGCGCGGTGAGCGAGGCGGTCGCGGGGTGCGATGCCGTATTTCACGCGGGCGCGAAAGCGGGAATCTGGGGACGCGCGCGCGACTACCACGACGCGAACGTCGCCGGCACGCAGAACGTGCTCGCCGCCTGCGCCGAGCACGGCGTTCGCCGCCTGATCTACACGAGCACGCCGAGCGTGGTCTTCGCGGGGGTCGACCAGCGCGGAATTGACGAGGGGTGTCCCTATCCGCGCAAGTTCCTCGCCCACTACCCGCGCACGAAGGCGATCGCCGAGCGGATGGTGCTCGGCGCGAACGGCGCCAAGCTCGCGACGGTCGCGCTCCGGCCGCACTTGATCTGGGGACCCGACGACAACCACCTCGTCCCGCGCCTCGTCGAGAGAGCGCGCGCGGGACGCCTCCGCCTCGTCGCGGGCGGCCAAACGCAGATCGTGGATTCCATCTACGTCGACAACGCCGCCGCCGCGCATCTCCTCGCGGCGGAGCGCATGGAGCCCGGAGCGCCGATCGCCGGCAAGGCGTACTTTCTCTCGCAGGGGGAGCCGCTACCGATCGCGACGCTCATCAACCGCATCCTCGCGTGCGCGGGTCTGCCGCCCGTGACGCGTTCCATCTCCGCGCGCGCCGCGCATGCCGCCGGCACGCTCTGCGAATTCGCGTACGGCGCGCTCGGGCTTCGCGGCGAGCCGCCGATGACGCGCTTCCTCGCGCGCCAGCTCGCCACGTCGCACTGGTTCGACATCGGCGCGGCGCGGCGCGATCTCGGCTACGAGCCCGAGGTTTCCATCGAAGAGGGGCTCGCGCGCCTTGCGGCTTGGTTCCGCAAGAGCGCCGCGGCGGCCTCGGCCGCCGAAGCGGAGGTACCTCGTGCGAAGCACGCCTGATCGTCTTCGGTGGGAGGTCGCAGGCGACCGCGTGCACGCCGCGCCGGAGCGGGTGGATGTTTGGCGCCTCCCCCACCGCGCGCACGATGCGCTCGGAGAGCGCTTCGCGGCGACGCTTTCGCCCGAAGAAACGAAACGCGCGAATCGGTATCTGGTGGAGCACGCGCGGCGCAATTTCTTCCTGTCGCGCGGCGGGTTGCGCGCGATCCTCGCCCGCTACTTGGGCCGCGAGCCGCGCGAGGTCGAGTTCGAATACGGGCCGCACGGCAAGCCGGCGCTCGCGGGGAGCTTCGCGGCGAGTGGCCTTCGCTTCAACGTGAGCCATTCCGGCGAGGTGATCCTCATCGCCGTCGCGCGCGCGCGGGAACTGGGGATCGACATCGAGCGGCTGCGTGCCGACGTCGAGCTAGAGAACCTCGCGCGGCGCTACTTCAGCGCCGCCGAGAGCGCAAGCCTCCTCGCGCTCGAGCCAGCGGCGCGCCCGCGGGCCTTCTATCGCTGCTGGACGCGGAAGGAGGCGTATCTCAAGCTGAAGGGCGCAGGACTCAGCTTTCCGCTCGATCGCTTCCAAGTCTCCCTCCGCGACGACGAGCCGCCGGCGCTCCTCGCCACGGAAGTCGAAGGCGATCGCGCCGAGGACATCGCCATTGTCGACCTTTCGATCGACCGCGACTACGAAGCCGCGCTCGTCACGAGCCGCCCGTGTCCCGCGCTCCGCTACTTCGAGTTGTCCCGCAGCCCTTGATGCGAGTGCGGCCGCCGTCCCCGTCCCTTTCGCGCAGCGACCGGCGAACGCCAACACACTCTTGTCGCAGCACGTTGGCGCCATTGCGGGCGCGCAGCGCTCGCTTGATGTACCTTGCGGATTCCCGGTCCACCGCGATAATCTCGAAATGCCCACGGTGTTCCGATCCGAGCCGTACCGATGAGAAATTCCTCTTGGACCAGTGGAACGAGTTCTTCGCCCGTTGAGGCGCCGTCGCCGCGCGTCATCGACGTCGTAATGAGCGACGATGCAATCACTGTTGAGATCTCCGATGGACGCACGATCACTGCGCCGCTTACTTGGTTTCCCCGTCTGGTTCACGGGTCGCCGAAGGAGCGAAAGCGGTGGCGCCTCATCGGGAACGGAATCGGGATTCACTGGCCGGATCTCGATGAAGACATAAGCTTGGACGGCATTCTTGCAGGACGGCCATCCGGAGAGAGCCAGGAATCCCTCAAACGCTGGCTCGATCAGCGCACGACAAACGACAAGTAGCCCTCTACGTCGTCGATCCCTCAAACCTGCACTTTCCGAATGGTCGATTCCACGCTACCGCTACTGAGCGCCGAGCCAGATTCTGCGCCCTGAATTCGTGAGTGGATTCGAAGCGTTGCGTTTCCGCGAGCATGATCGATAATGACTTCGATGGGCAGCAAGATTGCCGCTGGGTTCCGCGTCGCGGGGCCTTTTTTATTGCTCGCGCTCGCCGGGTGCGAGAAGCTCGCCGTCGATACGGTCGCCGCGGCGCGCGCTCGCGTCGAGAGCACCGTGACATCGGTGGAAGCCGGCGTCGTGGAGCCGTTCCGCAAGGCGAGCGTCGCGGCCTCGGTCGCGGGCCGCATCGCCGCAGTAAACTGCGAAGTGCACGATCGCGTCGAAGCGGAGACCGTGCTTATCGAGCTGGAGAACGACGTGCAGCGACTGCGCGTCGAAGAGACTGCGCGCGAAGCCGAGCGGTTGCGGCGGCTGGCGAGCATCGAGGCAGCGGACCTGATCGAGCGCGCCGAGTTCGCGTACGAACGCGCCAAAGCCGAATACGAACTGACGCGAATCAAGGCGCCGTTCGCCGGAGTCGTCGCCGATGTGAACGCGCGCGTGGGCGAAGCGACCTACGGTGCGACGGTCCCCGCCGCCGGGGGCGCGAGCGCCGCCTCCGAGCCGCTCGCATACCTAGTCGATGACTCGCGACTCCACGTCGAGGCCGAGGTCGATGAAGCCGACGTCAACCGCCTCGCCATCGGTCAAACCGCACGCATCAAGCTTGGCGGGATCGAAGAACGGATCTTGCCGGGGCGCCTCAGTTTCATATCGCCGGTCGTCTCCACCGATGAGGACGAAAGTCGCACTGCGGAGATTCACGTCGAGCTGCTCGCACCCGCCGGCGGGGCCGCCGGCGTCGCGGGGGCGGGAGGCGTGCGCGGCAGCGCGGAACCCGTCGCGGCCGGCCCCGGAGCCGATGGTCCACCAATCGTGCGCCCCTCCTTCGCGCTGATCGGCATGTCCGCCGATGTGGAGATCATCGTCGAGCGGGCCGACGACGTCCTCGCGATACCGACGTCGGTCGTGCTCGAGCGCGGCGAAGAGCGCTTCGTGTTCGTCGTGCGCGACGGAATGCTCGTGCGTCAGCGGATCCGCACCGGCCTCGGCAACTGGGAGCTTACCGAGGTACGCGAGGGGCTGACCGCCGGAGATCACGTCGTCTTGCCGGATGACGTAAAGAAGCTCGCGGACGGCGTGAAAGTCGAGCCTCGCGAGTCGGTGCGGCGCCCGTGATCTGGCGCGCGCACGCCGCACCGCCGCGAGCGAGCGACGCCTCCGCGACAAGCGCCGCGATCGCCGCGCCCTCCATCGTCCTCGAACTCGTGAGCAAGATCTATGCGAGCGGCGGCGGCGCCGGCGGCGAGTCGATCGAGGTCGCGGCGCTCCGTGACGTATCCCTCCGCATCGAGCGCGGCGAGTTCGTCGCGATCATCGGCGCCTCGGGCTCCGGCAAGTCGACGCTCCTCAACATCCTCGGCTGTCTCGATCGCCCGACCAGAGGCCGCTATCTGCTCGACGGCGACGAAGTCTCCGGACTCACGGAGGGTCAACTCGCCCGCATCCGCAACGAGCGGATGGGGTTCGTCTTTCAGGCGTTCAACCTCTTGCCGCGCCAAACCGCGCTCGACAACGCCGCGCTCCCGCTCATCTACAGCGGAGTCGGTCGCCGCGAGCGCAGGAGGCGAGCCGGCGAGGTGCTCGCGCAATTGCAGCTCGCGGATCGCGTCCATCACCGACCCAATCAACTCTCGGGCGGCCAGATCCAGAGGGTGGCGATCGCCCGCGCGCTGATCCAACGGCCGAACGTCTTGCTCGCCGATGAGCCGACCGGCAACCTCGATTCGAGGACGGGACGCGAGATCCTCGAGATCTTCCGAGCCATGAACCGCGATCTCGGCGTGACCGTGATCGTCGTCACTCACGACCCAGCGCTCGTACAGTCCATTCCGCGCATCGTGCGCCTCTCCGATGGCGCGGTCGTCGAAGACACGACGCGCGGCGCCGCGGCGCCGCCGGGCGAGGCACTCCCATGAGCCTCTGGGAGAGCATCCTCGCGGCGCTCGACAGCCTGCGCGCGAATTTGTTTCGGACCGCGCTCACGATGCTCGGCATCTCGATCGGCGTCGCCGCGGTCATCGTGTTGATCGCGATGGGCGAGGGCACGAAGTCCTATATCTCGAACGAGTTCTACAGCCTCGGCACGAACCTCATCATCGTGCAGCCTGGGCGCACCGAGACGAAGAGTCCGCTCGGCCCGCCTCCCGGCGCCGCCAACCGCGACCTCACGATCCAGGACGTTCGCGCGCTGGAGCGCCATGGCACGCTGCTCAGCGCGGTGTCGCCGCTCATGATGGGGTCCGCCACGATCTCGATCGCGGGGCGGCAGCGCGACGTGATGGTCCTCGGCACCGACGATTCGCTTCCATCGATTCTTTCCATTGGCATGGCAAACGGCCGCTTCTATTCGGAGAACGACTCCTTCGCCGGGCGCCGCGTGTGCACGATCGGATGGGTGGTGAAGGAAGAACTGTTCGGCGACGCGAACCCGATCGGCAGCATCGTGCGCGTCGCCCGGAGCGAGTTTCGCGTGATCGGCGTCATGGAGAAGAAGGGCACGAGCCTCGGCATGGACTTCGATGACATCATCTTCATGCCGGTGCGCGCGTATCAGAAGCTGTTCGATCAGAGTGCGCTTTTCGGAATCCGCGCCAAGGCGCGCAGCCAGGAGGATCTCGACGCCGCGGTCGATCAAAGCAGGAAGATCCTGACGCGCATGCACCACGGCGAGGAGGACTTCACGATGGTGGATCAGGAGGCGATGCTCTCCACCATGGGCTCGATCCTCGACACTTTGTCGTACATCCTCGCGGGAATCGCGGCGATCAGCCTGGTAGTGGGCGGCATCGGCATCATGAACATCCTCCTCGTCTCCGTGACCGAGCGGACGCGAGAGGTCGGGCTGCGCATGGCGGTCGGTGCGCGGCGCCGCGACATCCTCAAGCAGTTCGTGACGGAGAGCGTGGTGCTCGGGTTCCTGGGAGGCGCCTTGGGAATCGCGGCGGGTCTGGCCGGGAACGCCGCGCTCGGGATGTTGAGCGACAAGTTCCAGCCCGCCGTATCGGCGGGGACCGTGGCGTTCGCCGCTGGATTCAGCATCGTCTTGGGGCTCCTCTTCGGCGTCTATCCGGCATGGCGGGCGGCCGCGCTCGATCCGATCCTCGCGCTTCGGCGCGAATAACGCCAAGGACAGCGTCCATGGCCGTTGCAGGCGGGCGTGACCGCGCCGCGAACGCCGCGAGCTTGCTCTGGCAATTCGCAAGCGACCGTACAAGATAACGCGCGGAAGGGACGGCGGCGCCGCTGCCGTAGGGGAATCGATGTTCGAATCCACGACTACGCCGGCACCCTCCTTGCCCTCCGATGTGCGCCGCTTCTGGCGCCGCTTTCCCTGGGAGAAGGTCACGATCTGGGGGATCTTCCTCTTCCTCGTCTACGTGCTGCGGGATTTCTTCACCGTCATCTTCTTGACCTTCATCCTGAGCTACAACATCACGAAGATCGTCGAATGGGCGAAGTGCCGCGTCCGCAAGGATGCGGATCGCCTGGTACTGCATCGCCTCCTCGTCCTCGCCACTTTCGTCGTGCTCCTCGCCGCGCTCTACGGCCTCGGGCTATTCCTCAAGACTCCGCTCAAGCAGCAAATGCGAGACTTGCGCGACTACATGAACACGATGAATCCGCATCGGCTTCTCGATGATGTGCTGGGGAACTCGATCGGGGCGTGGCGCTACCGGCGGGAGTACCCGCGGGAGCACGGGAACGAAGCGTTCGATCGCGATTTCGAGACGTTCCAACGCGAGCAGGCGACCGACGCGCCGCAGGCGTTTCAGGCGTGGGAGCAACAGGTCCGCGCGCAATTCGACCGCTCCGAAGAGGAGCGCCTGGGGCGCGCGAAATACGATGACTTGCAGCGTGTGGGAAACAACATGGCCAGGCTCCTCCGCGATTGGATCGTCCTGCACCGCGCGCCGGAGCGTCTGGCGGCGCTCACTCCGGAGGAGCGCCACGAGCGGGAGCGCCGCTGGGAAGAGTCCTACTCATCACTCTATGGGCAGACGGCGGACGAGCAGCAGAGCGACGAGAACCCGCCGCTCGACGCGTTGGCCAAGGATAAGCAGCGCTTCGAGCAGATGCGAAGCACGTGGATCTTGAATCAGCTCGCAGGCGAAGAGATCGCGCGCGCTCCGGAGACGTCGCGCGCGGCGTATCAGGCGTCCCTCGGGGTAGTGGCCTATGAGGAGCAGCGAAACTCCGGGGACGCGGAGCAGAACTACCGGCGCTACCTTGCGGAGCGGCCACGCGCGGCGTCCGAGCCGCAATACGACGTGCTGCGCATCATCCGGCTCCGCGACGCGTGCCGGAGATCGCCGGCGGCGTTTCTCGCCGAGTTGAATCCCGACGAGGCGAGGGAGAGCGCGATCGAGGCGTTTCGCCGCACCAGCAAGAAGGAACTTGCTCGGCGCAGCCTCGAGGACTGGCCCTTCCTGCAAGACGTGATCAACGGCTCGGAGAAGCAAATCGCCGAGTGGATCCCGACGCTTGCGGAGAAACTCACGCAATGGACGCTGAACTTCTTCAAGCTGACGATGTGGGTCGTGCTGTCCCTGCTACTCAGTTTCTTCATCACGATGGATCTGCCGCGACTTAGGCGCGGCATCCAGAGCCTCGAGAAGAGCCGCTTGAGCGGCTTCTATCGCGAGATCGCCCCCGGCCTCCTCGCCTTTGGCGCGCTCATCGGACGCGCGTTCCAGGCTCAAGGAGTGATCGCGCTCTGCAACGCCGTCCTCACGCTGCTCTTGATCAAGCTCCTCGGAATCCGCTACGAGACGTTCCTCTGCACGATCGTGTTCTTCTGCAGCTTCATTCCGGTGCTCGGCGTCGTCCTCTCGACGGTACCGATCGCGCTCATCGCGTTTCAGTACAACAGCATCACCACTGCCTTGCTCGGCATCGCGGGCGTCGTATTGATCCACTTCATCGAGTCCAGTATTTTGAATCCCAAGATCCTCGGCGACATGCTGCACCTCCATCCGGTGCTCGTGCTCGTGATCTTGGTCGTCGCGGAACACTTCTTCGGAGTATGGGGGCTCCTTCTCGGAATGCCGGTCGTCGTCTACATCATTCGCCACCTGATCTTCGGAAATCCTTCGAGCGCGCAGGCGGCGCCGGTGCACACATGAGCGCCTGCCGCCGGCCGCTCGCGCGATGCCTCGCGCGGAGGTTGATTGTGTCGAGCCTCTCTCTGCCGATGCGGCACGATCGTGCCATCCTAGCCGGCGCTTTCGTGGCGGCGGTGCTGCTCGCGGCGGTCCCCGCAGCGGCCGAAGACGCGGCTACCAACATCGAATTCCAGCCCGTTCTCAATCGGCCGCTGCTCGCGGATCTCGCCCTGTCTTATTCGGGAGAAATCGACATCAGGTCGGATGACCTGTCCTGGAGCGATGAATTGGAGGTCGCCACCGAGCTTCAGTTCATCGACTGCTTGACGGCGCGAAGCAAGGAAGAATCGCGCGCAACGCGCCATTACGTGAAGGCGCAGAGCACAGCCAACGGCGAGATCTCGGACAGCGCGATCGCAGGGGTGAAGGCAAGCTACACCGCGAAGGGCGAAGATGTGGGCGTGCAACTGCTCGAGAACCGCGCGCTCACGGACAGCTTGCTCGAGGAGCTGCTCGCAAACTACCGCAGCCTTGGGCTTCCGATCGCGATTCCGGTCGGGACCAAGGTGGGACAGCGAGTCGTAATCGATCTCGTGCCCCTCGCTCCGGTCTTGGCGGGACTCCAGGACGAGGTACACGCCGTCGCGGATTGTGTACTCGATTTCTTCGACTCGATGTCGACGGAAGCGAGGCTGTCCGGCACGACCGTAATACGCGGCTCGGATTCCACTTGGGAAGTCGACGCCATCATGGAGGTGAAGGGATCCATCGCCATACAGTGCAATCTCGCGCAAGGACGAATCGCGAGCCTACGGATCGACGGTACCTTTGCGCTCACGGGCGAAGCGGGGGAGAGCGACGCGAAGGTGAGCGGCAGCGGAAAGTACCGCGCGGAGCTGACGACGGCGGTCGGCGCCGCGGCGGCGGACGCGGCACGCACCGCGCCGAAGTTCCGCACGCGCAAGTATCGCGCGTTTCGCCTGGGCGTTGGGATCAAGGTGCCGAGCCACTATTCGCGCTTGAACGTCGCGCTCCCGAATCAGGCCTTCGCGCGCACGGTAGATCACGACAAGGGCGTCGCCGTGATTTCGCTCGAGCTATTGGATCAGAGTTCGTCGAATCCGAATCTGCTGTTCGACAAAGTATTCGGGGGGCTGCAAGCCAAGCACCCTGGCGTCATGCAGGAGAAGGTCAAGAATCCCCTCGGGGGCGCGGAGGGGCGGATCTACTACATACCAAAGTCGTCCGAAGACAAAGAGATGGATCTGTTTCGATCCGAATTCTATCCTTGGCGCGGCAAGTTCCTGGTGCTCAAGCTGTACGGCCCGCCGAAGGCGTTTCGCGCCGCGCACGCCGAGTTCCTGAAGGCGCGCGAAACGCTCCGCCCGCTCTCGCCGAGCAGGGCGAGGAAGTAACGCGCCGCCGCGTAAATGTCATTCGTGACGAAGCTCTGCGTCGTCACGGGCGGAGCCGAGGCGCTGCGTCCGATGACGCGACAATGCGGTGCGTGCCGGCCCGTGAAAAGGAGATGCGGCAGAGCCGCAGGGGCTCGGTTTCGAGGCGGAGCCAAGAAACCAGGGGGGGTAGCG
>JAKEFC010000070.1 GCA_022616235.1 Planctomycetota bacterium | reverse complement strand
AGCCGTTGCAGGAGGCGAGTTAGGAATTGGTCACGACAGTGTCAGACTCCAACGACCGCGAACGAGTTCGCGCTGCGAACGCGATCGAAGCCGTGATCCAGGAATACCTGCCGCTCTTGCCCGACGGCAAGAACCTGAAGGCGCTGTGCCCGTTCCATCGGGAAAAGACGCCGTCGTTCAAGGTAGATCCGACCTCTGGCTTCTACCGTTGCTATGGCTGCGGTGAGCGAGGCGACGTGTTCTCGTTCGTGATGAAGATGGAGAGCATCGAGTTTCGCGAGGCGCTGGCCCTCCTCGCCGAGCGCGCTGGGATCCGCCTCGATGACGCTCGCGGGCGCGGCGCGGGGCGAAGCGGCGTCGATGGGGCGGCCCACTCGCGGCGGAGCGCCGTCGAGGCGACGGCGCGCGCCGCCCGGTGGTTTCAGGGGTTGCTCGCGGCGAACGCGGGGGACAAAGCGCGCGACTACCTCGCCCGGCGCGGTTTTCGCGCGGAGGCAATTCAGGCGTTTGGCCTCGGTTACGCGCCGGACTCATGGACCGCGCTCGCGGAGGAGTTGCGGAGCGCGGGGGTCGCGCCGGACCTCGCCGTGGAGATCGGACTGGTGAAGAGACACGAGTCGGGCCGCATCTACGACGCGTGGCGGGATCGGATCATGTTTCCGATCCGCAACTTGCAGGGAGTGGTGATCGGGTTTGGCGGGCGCAGGCTCGTCGTGACGGAGGAGACTCGCGACAAGTACATCAATTCGCCGGACTCGTCCCTCTTTCGCAAAGGACAAGTGCTGTACGGATTGTTCGAGGGACGCGACTCGATTCGACGCGGCCGCCGCCTCTTGCTCATGGAGGGGTACACCGACGTCATGATGGCGCATCAAGCCGGGATCCGCGAAGCGGTCGCAGTGTTGGGAACGGCGCTCACCGAGCAGAACGTAGAGCAGATCTGCCGGCAAGCCGATCAACTGACGCTCGTGTTCGATGGCGACGCTGCGGGGCTGCGCGCGGCGTGCCGAGCCGCGGCGCTATTCCTCGAGCGGCCGGTGGATGTGCGCGTCGCAGTGCTCGACGGCGGACAAGACCCTGGCGATCTGCTTGCCACCGAGGATGGCGGCGCGAGATTTCGTGCGGCGGTCGCGGGGGCGCGCGATGCGATCTCGTTCCTGATCGGCGAACTCGCGCGCGCCTTCGGTGCGGAGACCGGGGCCCAGAAAGAAAGGCTGCTCATCGAGTTCTTCGCCCACTATCGCCGGCTCCAGACCGAGGTGCGTAGGGAGGAAGCCACTCGCCAGCTTGCAGCGACCTTGAGCGTGCCCGCGTGGCGGGTCGGGCGCGATCTGGAGAGCTTGCGAGCGGCGGAGGGAGTGAAAGCGGGTGCGCCGCGGGAGCCCGTCGCCGCGGAGCGGCTGGCGCGGCAAGGGCGCGGCGAAGAGGAGGCGCTGATTCGAGCGCTGCTGGCGGTGGGCGTCCGAGGAAAGGCGCTCTTCCGTTTGCACCCGGCGGAGAAGTTCGCCGATCCGGCGCTCAGAGATATCGCGCGCGCGGCGCTGGAGAAAGGCGGCGAGATTGCGCTCCTGGACATCGATGACGCGGCCGCGAAGTCTCGTTTCCTCGAATTGACGGAGTCGATGGAGGACCGTGGCGTGGAAGAAGAGAACGCCGTGCGGCTCTTGCACGAACTGTTATTGGACAAGTTCGAGGCGCGCGCGCGAGCGCTCGGCGCGGCCTTCGAAGCCGCGCGGGCGGAGCGTCTTGTCGGCGATACCGCGGAAGCGTTGCTCGCCGAGCGCGAGATGGTACGCCGGAAGCTGGCTCGGCTGCACGCGCCGCAATGCCGGGATTGGCAGCTTCTGGAAACGATGATCGACGAGATCGAGGATGCCGCGCCGATCGGGGCGCATCCGCGGCGGTGACCGGCGGGGAGCGCCGCAGAAAAACAGAGAGGGAGCATGAAACCGAAGATCAAGGAAACTCGACAAGAGGAACCCGAGGTGGTGGAGACTCCGGAGGCCGTGGAGACCGAAGAATTCGGCTTGCCGGAGTTCGACGAGAAGGAGCCGGATCCACAGAAGCTTGCGAGCCTGGAGGTGGAATTCGTCCTCGACGACGCCGATGAGATCCCGATACCGCCGCGTGTCGCCTCGTCATCGGGCGAACGGGAAAAGCTCTCGATGGATGAAGGCATCCGCAGGCTGATCGACACCGGGAATTCGCAAGGGTTCATCACCTACGAAGCATTCAACCGGTTCTTTCCCGAAGAGTGCAATTCCCCGGAGCGGATCGACCGCATCTACGACGTATTGGATCAGTATCAGATCGACGTCCGCGACGATCCCGTGCAAATCGACGACTTGAAGGGGGAGAACGATCTCATCCCGGACAAGATCGACGATCCCGTGCGGATGTACCTGACGCAGATGGGGGAGATTCCGCTGCTCACGCGCGCCGAAGAGCTGTTGCTCGCGAAGACGATCGAGACGTCGCGAGACCGCTACCGCGACGCCGTGTACAGTTCCGGCGTTTGCCAGGAGCTTCTGATTCGATTGTCGCAAGAGGTGATTTGCGGCGACCAGTCAATCGACAAGGTCATCAAGCTCACTCCTTCTTCGGGAGAGCCGAGCCGCGAAGACATGATGCAGCGCTTGAGCCAAAACCTCGCGACGGTCGAGTTGATGTTCCAGGACACGCGACAGGAATTCGACAAACTCTATTCCGCCAAACTCAGCGACCGCTACAAGACGCGTTTGCGCGAGAAGGTCGTGCAGCGCGCGAAAAAGATCGGCTTGCTGCTCTCGGAACTGAACTACAAGCGCGAAATCATCGACAGCTTGCGCGATCAGATCAGAACGCACCGAAATCGATTCCGCATGAGCTACGACAAATTGAACAAGCTCGAAGGCATCAAACGGCGCAAGAAGGCGGAGCAGGAGTTGCACGACACGGAGCGCGCCCGGGTCGGGGAGCTGGAGCGGCACGCGCTGGAAGATGGCCGCCTGTTCGTCGAACGGGCGCGCCGCATGAACAAGCACTTTGCGGATTACGAACAGGCGAAGCGCAAGCTCTCTGCCGGCAACCTGCGGCTCGTGGTTTCGATCGCGAAGCGCTATCGGAACCGCGGTCTCTCGTTCCTCGACCTCATTCAAGAGGGGAATACGGGCCTGATGAAGGCCGTCGAGAAGTACGAGTATCGCCGCGGCTACAAGTTCTCGACTTACGCGACGTGGTGGATCCGGCAGGCGATCACGCGATCCATCGCGGATCAAGCGCGCACGATCCGCATCCCCGTGCACATGATCGAGACGATGAGCAAAGTACGTAACGCAACCAAGAAACTAATGCAGAAGCTCGGGTACGAACCCAGCATCAAGGAGATCTCGCAAGAGCTGGGAATTCCGGAAGAAGAAACGCGCAAGGTCATCAAGATCTCCAAGCATCCGATCTCCCTGGACCGTCCGATCGGCGAGTCGGATGACGGCTTCTTCGGAGACTTCATCGAAGACGCCTCGGTGGAATCGCCGATCAACGCCGCGACCCAGGAGATGCTGAAGGAGAAGATGCGCGAGGTCCTCAAGACGCTCACGTATCGCGAGCGCGAGATCATCAAGCTCCGGTACGGACTCGAGGATGGATACACGTACACGCTGGAGGAAGTCGGCAAGATCTTCAAAGTCACCCGTGAGCGCGTGCGACAGATCGAGGCGAAGGCGGTAAAGAAGCTTCAGCATCCGATTCGCGCACGCCACCTCGAAGGCTTCCTTGAAACGCTGGTATAGCGCGCATTGAGCCGATGACGGCAGAACCGTCGCGGGAGCTTGTGCACTTGGGCCTCGAGTGCACGTTTCGGGATGACGCAGCGGCCCCGCAGTGCCATGAGGGGCCGCTGTCGATCGCTTGCAGGCGGCATTTTCGAAATGTGCTCGAAGTCCCGGCACGGAAGGGCGGGTATGCCATGCATCAGGAAGTGGCGAAGCTGCTCGCGCTGCAAGAATTGGACGGTCGCTTGGAGATCTTGAGGCGCGAGCTTGCCAACCGACCGCAGATCATCGCAGCGCAGGACAGCCGCGTGCTCGAGATCGAAAAGCGGCGGACGGCAGTGGAAGCCGCCGTCAAATCGAAGAAGATCGAGATCGACAAGATGGACCTGGAGTTGAAAACGGCGGAAGCGCGAATCCAGGAGACGCGCGCCAAGGTCACCGCGGTGAAGACCAACGCGGAATACAGCGCGCTGATGGCTCAGGTTGCTCGCATCGAGGAGGACAAGGGGCGATTCGAAGAGCGGCTGCTCGGGCTGTGGGAAGAGCTCGAGGGGTTGAAACGAGATCTAGCCGGGCAAGAGCGCGCGCGCGAAGAAGCGAAGAAGATCCTCGAAGCGGAGCGCAAGGAGATCGAGGCAGAAGTGGCGGAGATCGAAGCGGAGATCGGGGGCTGCCAGGAGAAGCGGCGTCAAGCGGTGGCGCCGATCGATCGGGAGGTTCTCGCGACGTACGCGCGGCTCTACGAGCGTTATCGCGACCGCACCGTCGTGTCCGCGGACGCGCGCGTCTGCGCCGGCTGCCACATGACGGTCGCGCCGCAGATCCTGAACCTGCTTCACAACGAGCGCGGAATCGTCAACTGCACGAACTGCGCCCGCATCCTCTATCTCTAAGTTCGGACCAAGTGGCGATACTTTCTAGCCACCGACTCTGCCTCGTCCGGTCGGTTTTTATCTAGCGGGCAAGCAGGGCAGTCACTGCGACAATGAAATTCGAACTTCCCGCTGGCGCTGCTTCCCTAAGTCACTAGGTCCCCTGCTACCGCTTGCCCCAAATCCATTGCCCTCATCACCGCCGGACCGGCGATTGTCCGGCGGAGTAACGCGGAGTAACAATTCTCGGCGTAGAAGCGATGAATGATTCCCGCGCCCATCACCGCCGGACCGGCGATTGTCCGGCGGAGTAATACAGCCGGCGGAGCAACAAACTTCGGCGTAGAAGCGATGAATGATTCCCGCGCCCATCACCGCCGGACCGGCGATTGTCCGGCGGAGTAACACAGCCGGCGGAGTAGTACAGCCGGCGGAAAGGTAATATCACTCGCACTAGTAGCCTTACGAAGTAAGGCTACTAGTGCGAGTGTGCAATAAGCCGAGTCCTGTCGGCGGCGTGGCCGCCGCGCGGTCATTCCTCTCGGACGGCCGTTGCCGGCCGCCTCTAACGATCTACCCGGGCTCATTCCTGCGCAGGCAGGAGCGGGACGGACAATCCCTTCGCCCCGATTTGATCTTCCTCCAGGTGGGGTTTGCCTTGCCGGAGACGTCGCCGCCCCCGCGGTGAGCTCTTACCTCGCCATTTCACCCTTACCGGCGCGAGTCGCCTCGCACAGGCGGTGTATTTTCTGTGGCACTTTCCCTGGGATCGCTCCCGGTGGGCGTTACCCACCACCCTGTCCTTTGGAGCCCGGACTTTTCTCGGCACGCGAGCACTGCTCGCGCGACGCGACCGCCCTGCACACTCGCGGCAGGATCTTACTGGAAGGCGGCGGAGAGCGCCACGATTCCACCGGTGAAGAGCGCGATCCCGCCGACGACGATCGCGAGGTAAGAAACGAATTCGCGCACGAGCGATCGTTTCGACTCCCCGGAGACCGCGAGGCTCACCAATCCGACCGTCACGGTGACCGCGACGAACAGGAGGACTTGCTCGCTCATTTGGACTCCTTTGCGAATGGCCCTCCCAGCATGCGCTCGACGACGTCGAAGAGCACGAGCAGGTTCAATAGGCCTGCGACCGCGCAGAATAGGACCCCAGGGTCCACGTAGGGGGGTACGAGCTGGTAGTGGCCCATCACCGTGCTGGGAGGCAGCACGAGATCCCTGGTGAGATTCAAGTAGTGCAACGCCAGCGTGAAGCCGCCGGCGCCGGCGTCGGCCCAAAACGCGTAAGGGTGCAGCGGCCAGGATACGGCTTCCCAGCCGCTCATCATGGCGCCGCTCACGTACAACCCACCGATGAGTGCGAATAGAACCACGCCACGCGTGATGCTGCCCACCAGCACGTGCCCGAGGCCCGGGATCAACCACCCGGCAAGGACAGCCACGAAGATCCCGCGGAAGTCCGCTCGCTTCGCACGGTGAATTGCCGCGGTCATCTGCGCGCTCCTCTCACATCTCGAATTTGTCGCCCAAGTAATAGCGGCGCGCGTTCTCGTCGTTCAGGATTTCCTGCTTGGTGCCCTGGGCGATGATGCGGCCGTCATAGATGATGTAGGAATGGTCCGTCGCGTTGAGAGTCTCGCGGACGTTGTGATCCGTGAGCAGCACGGCAATGCCGCGCTTCTTGAGATGCTGGATGATCGCTTGCAGATCCTGCACCGCGATCGGATCTACTCCGGAAAACGGCTCGTCGAGGAGCATGAGGGATGGGCGGGTGATCATTGCCCGTGCCACCTCGAGCCGCCGCTTCTCTCCCCCGGACAGCACACTGGCCTTGCTCTCGATGACCCTACGCAGTCCGAATTCTTCGATCAGGTCTTCCAGCCGCGAGGCGACCTCGATCGGCGATGCTGGTACGGTTTCGAGGATCGCCAGGAGGTTCTCGCGTACCGTCAATCCGCGGAAGACGGAGGTCTCTTGCGGCAGGTAACCGATCCCACGCCGAGCACGCTGAAACATCGGGAGCGAGGAGATCTCCTCGCCCTTGAAGAAGACCTGGCCTTCATCGCCATGGATCATGCCGACCGTGACTCGAAACGTAGTGGTCT
>JAKEFC010000069.1 GCA_022616235.1 Planctomycetota bacterium | reverse complement strand
CGGTTTCATTCTTGCCTCCAGTTCTTGGAACTGCTTGGAACGAAACTCCGTGCGCAATGTCCCGGATGAAGACACATTCTCGCCTCGGAAGACTAGGCGAGCAACAGTTTTCTCCCCCCTGAGATTGCAGCGCCCCTCGCGACGCGATTTGGCGCGTGTGCCGCGCAGTCAAAATTGTTCACGGTTTCGATTCGTCATCGCTGGATTCCCTTCGTGAACGTTATCCTCCGAGCCAATCTCGCCGAATCCCTGGTAGGTAAACGTCATGGGGCGCGGACCGGGAAGGTAGAACGTTTTAAGCTCGGCGATGCGGAAACCGGCGCCCTGGATTACCGCTTCAATGCGGCGATTGAGATCGCAGCCGCCGGCGATGCGCTTCCAGATCGGAGTCAAGCGGTCCTGCCAGCGCGCGACTTGATCACCGGGAGCGCGGCCGTGCTCCATGAAGACAAGGCGACCGTCGGGCTTGAGGACACGCTTGATCTCTTCGAGCGCGCGGGACGGGTTTGGAATCGAGCACAAAGTCCACGTCATGACGGCAGTATCGATGCTGCACGATTCTAGCGGTAGCGGCTGCTCCGCGGACTGCGTGATTAGTTCGACGCGATGCGTGGCAGCGGACGCCCGCGCCCTTGCCAATTTCAGAAGCTCCGGCGATGGGTCCACGCCGAAGATTTGCGTCACCTCCCGCGAGTAATAGGGCAGGTTCAAACCGGAGCCGATCCCCACCTCCAGCACATTGCCCGTCGCCTTCGGGATCCACTCCGCGCGCAGGCGCGTCGTATCCTTGTTCCGCATCGCGACGTCGATGATTCGAGGAAGTACGAATCTTGCATAGAAACCCATGAAAGTTCCTTCTGCGCGGAGAGATTTGCGCGTCGCGGTTAGAGCTACGCTAGTTTCTTCGTGAAGAGGACTTGGTGGCCGATCACCGCGTAGCCGAGTGCGCGATGCGCACGTTGGCTGACTTCGTTCGCCGGGTCCGCGTCCGAGCCCATTTCCGTGCAACCTCGCGCGCGCGCCCAGCTCTCGGCCGCCTGAACCAGCATGCGGCCGATCCCCTGCTTGCGATGCGCCTGATCTACGTACCATGCCTCGAGGTAGCCGACGGGCCGCGTGCTGCACCCCTCCGCCCAGTCGCGGAGCGCCACCTCCGCGAAGCCGACCAGCTCGCCCCCAGGGGCTACTGCCATGAGTACGGCGTTCCGCGGCGCATCGGCGAGGATCGCGTCCTGTTCCCGCTCGAGCTGCTCCCGCGGGCAATCGGGCCACAAACGCTCGCGAAAGCCAAGCCACTTGTCGCGCTCGTACGCGCGCACTTCTCGGATCTCCATGCAGCTACTCCTCTGCACGCCAGTGTAATGGCGCGAACAGTCATGGAAAGCTTGCTCTTCCGAACCCTGGCGACAGAGCCGCTGGATCTCCGTGCCTACGAGGATCCTCGACACCAGGGCTCGATCAGAGCTTGTAGAGTCCGGCGCGGTCGATGCCGAGCATGCCGGCGCGATAGGAGCGGAGATCGATGGGCGAGAGAGCGCGAGCGGCGCGGGCGGTGAGTAGGCGCACGCGGCGCATGCGGTCGAGGCGGCGCACGATCTCTTCGAGATGCTCGTCGTTCGCCATCCAGTTCAGTCGATCGAGCTTGGAGAGATCGAGCGGGCCGACGTAGGCTCGCAGGGTCTTCTCCCGTGTGGCGTTGAAGTAGACATCGAAGTAGGACATGACCAGCTCCCGCAAACTCGCGTAGACCGGCTCGCGGTAGCGGAGTCCCACGAAATTCGATTTCGCGACGGCGCCCCAGCGGCCGCCGCCGCGAAAGACCGCCAGGAGATGATCGTCGTCCCTCTCCGCGCACAGATCGACGATGAGCGGCGCGTGCCCGAGGCGGCGAAGTGCGGCGGCGGCGAAGAGTCCGCCGTCGAAGCAATGCGCCTTCCGATCGGCGAGCACGCGGCGCGGCGATCGGTACATCGGATCCGTGCTGTAAGGGATCGAGTCGAGAAACGACTGCACGGCGAGCGGAGTCCCGAGCCGCTCCAGGACGCGGCGCCCACGCACCGGAAGCTCTGCCAGGAACTCCTTCATGCGCGCTTGCGGCGCGCGCCGCGCGTGTTCGCCGCTCGCCATCGATGACTCTCGCCCTTTCCGCGTCCAACACTGCGTACTCTATCCCAACGGCCGCGCGTTTTGCGCGAACCGCGAGTACAATGCGGCCACGATGACGTTGCCGGAAGGGAATCGCGCGGAGTCGAGGAGCGGCCTGCGCGCGCTCGATCTCTGCCTGTTCGTGCTGCCGGCGGCGGTCATCGCGTTCCATCCGCTCGCTAACAACGACCTCCCCATGCACCTCGCGATCGGCGAGTGGATTCTCCGCGAGGGATCCATTCCGGCAGCCGATCCGTTCTCGTTCACCGCGCCGCCGGGTGAGTGGGTGGCGCACGAGTGGCTGGCCGGCGTCGCTTTCGCGCTCGTCCACGCCTGGGCGGGACCCCACGGCCTCGTCGCTCTCGCGGTTTTGGGCGCGATCTTGCTCGCCGCGCTCGCGGCCCGCGTCGCCCGCGGATTCAGCACGGACGCCGGCGAATTGCTGTTTTGGGTCCCGGTGATTTGGCTGCTCGCGGGGCGGAGAATCATGCTCCGCCCCCACCTCATCGCGGAGGCGCTCCCGTTCCTCGTGTGGTGGATCCTGCTTCGCGCCCGCGGGCGCCCGGCCTTGCTCGCGCTGCTCCCGCTCGTGATGGCATTCTGGGCGAATCTGCACGGATCGTTCTATCTCGGGCTCGCCATCATCGCCGCGGACCTGTTGCTCGCCGCGAAGGAGCATCGAGCGGGTTGGCGGCTCCGCCTCGCGGCGCTCATCGGATCGGCGTTCGCGCTCTTCGTGCAGCCGTTCGGGACGGCAGGCCTGACGGAGCCCTTCGCTCTTACTTCCGATCCGGTATTCATGAGGTTTGTCACGGAATGGGCCTCCCCTTTCGGCGCCGCCCCCGGCTCCGCGGAGTTCCGCTCGACTCTCGACTTCGCGCTGTCCCTGCCGTGGCTCGCGCTCGTGGCGATCGGACTCGTGGTCAACCGGCGAGGGTTGCCGCTCTCCTATCGGCTCTTCGTGCTCGGCACGGCAATCCTCTACGTCAAACATCAGCGCTACCTCATGCTCTTCGCGCTCGCGAGCCTGCCGTGTCTTCCGTTTCGCGTGCCGGGTCCCGCATGGCTTCCGAGCCTCCGGCGCTCGCTGCCGCGCGCGATCGCGCTTGCGACCGCGGCGGCGCTGCTTTGCTTCGGATTCCCGGAGCGCTGGGGAGTCACGAGGCAGTGCGGGAGCGGCTTCGCAGGCAATCTCCCGATCGCGGAGGTTCGCGATCTGGCCGCGCGCGGCGTGAGCGGTAACGTGCTCTGCGAGTACGACTATGGTGGAGTGATCGCGTGGGCGAGCGAAGGACGGCTCAAGGTTTCGATGGATTCCAGGAACACGGTGTACGGCGCGGACTTGTACCTGCGCCACCTCGCGGCGCTCGAGGTCCGCGATCCACTCACGTTCGCCGTGGACAGCAAGGATCTCGATGCGCTTCTTTCGCGATGCGATGCCGCCGTGCTCCGCGATGGAGACAAGTTTCCAGAACGCGCGCTCATCTGCGCCATTCTCGATGCCGATCCCGCCTGGCGGCGGCACCCCCCGCCCGCCGGCAGCACGACTTGGCCGGGGAATACGCGCGTCTATCTCCGCCAGCCGCGCTGAGGCGGCCCGAGCTACGGCGCTTGCTTGCGCTTCCCGGGGTCGCGCTCCGCGGCCGTGTCCTTGCCGTAATGCGAGACCGTGTCGCGGCCGCGCTCCTTCGATTGATAGAGCGCTCGGTCGGCGAACTCGAGCAGCTCGGCGGTCTCTTGGCTGTCATCGGGGTAGGTTGCGAGTCCAATGGAGAGAGAGAAACGCACCTCTTGACCGGGAGACGGCCCCGCGAGCGGAGTGCGGTCGCGGGCGGCGCTGCGCACCCGTTCCGCGAGCGTGAAGGCGTCTTGCTTACGCGTCTCCGGGAGGAGGACGACGATCTCGTCGCCGCCGAAGCGCCCGATGATGTCGGTCTCCCGGCAGACCTCGCGGAGCAAGCCGGCGACGGCGACGAGCACTTGGTCCCCCAAGGCGTGACCGTAGGTATCGTTCAAATTCTTGAAGCGGTCGATGTCGATCAGCATGACCGTGAGGGCCTTCGCGTAACGCCGCGCGCGGCGAATCTCGCGCTGATACGCGCCCTTCATGAAGCGGCGGTTGTAGAGGCCGGTCAGCTCATCCGTGATCACGCTCTCTTCGAGATGCTCGAAGTCCCTGCGGTCGAGCAGCCGCGGCTGGCGGATCACCTTGCGCACGCGCCCGAGATAGTCGAGCGCGGCGAGGCGCACGCCCGGGTTCGCGCCGAGCAGCTCGGTCATGCGGTTTTTGTGCTTGAGAATGCCGCGCCATAGTTCTCGCGCCTCTGCGGCGCTGAATCGGCGCGTCGTGAGCAGTTGCAAGAGGTCGCTGTAGATCTCGTCGTCGGCGCTCTTCAGTCGATTCACCGCGGTGAAGAACGATTGGGAATCGACGGGACGATCTCCCGACAGGAGTTCCAATAGGTCGATGCCTTGGGCCTCCAGCTCGCGCAGGATTTCATAATGCGACATCTGCCCCCTCGTTTGGTCGGGTCGCGGCGGTCGCCGCGCAGGCGCCGCCTCCGAACAATCCTAGCGCCGCCTCTCGGCGTCACAACGCGGGTTCGGTGAATGGAAACGCGGCTCGACGTACTCCAGCGCCGGGCGCGTGATTCCGGCGAGGCAATGGGTTCCGCCAAAAGCCGGGGCGACTAGAATGCCGCCCTGTGGCGAATGATCGACGCCTGGGGCGCGGAGCGCGGCGAAACGAGCGGCGCCCCAGGATCGCGACTCGCTCGAAGCAGAGGAAGTGCGTCATCGAACCTAACAGCGATTTCAGCCATGCCTGTTCTGGCAGAAAACCGTGCTCCCGCGACGTGCCGGAGCGATCGCGGCGCGGAACGAGAATCGCCGTTTGCGCCGCACTCGCATTGGCGTTGCTCTTTTGCCTCGTGCCAGCGGCGCCGACCAGTGCCGGTGCGGCGGTTGAGCCTGGCACTTCGAAGCGGATCGACAAGGCGACGTTTTGGGCGCTCGATTGGCTCAGGCGCCATCAGAGCCCCGACGGGAGCTGGAAGGCGCGCGATTTCACGGCGATGTGCAGGACAACCTGCGCGAATGACGATCCGGCACGCTACGGCGATGGTCGCGGCAACGCGGAACATGACGTCGGCGTCACGGGACTCGCGATGCTCGCATACACGGGGTTTGGCCACACTCACAAGGCGGGCGCGTACCCCGAATTCGCGGAGTGTCTAGAGAAGGCCAGGAAGTACCTGGCCGGCGTCCAAGTGAAGTCGAGGGACCCGAACTCCAACGGTCGCTTCGGCTCCACTCGGCACGAACAATGGATCTACGACCACGCGATCGCGACGGCCGCAATGGCCGAGTTGCTTGTGATGTCGGGCGATCGAGAGGCGTTGCAGCAGGTCGTGACGGATGCCGTCTTGCTTTGCTTGCGTGCGCAAAACCCGGGGTCGGGGTGGAAGTATGGAATTCAGCCGGGGAAAAGCGACACTTCGGTGACCGCGTGGATGGTTATTGCGCTCAAGACCGCGGGCAATTGCCGTCTCGACATTCCCAAGGAACGAATCGAGTCTGCGCTAAAAGGGCGCCAACGATTGGTTCCAGCGCGTGACTTCGACTTCGAGCGGGGCGATCGGTTACGAAGCCACGGGCGATGAGGGCTCGCGCCTACGCGACCGAGTTCCGGGCCCGTATCCATTCGATACCAGGGTTCCGTGCATGACTGCCGCGGGATGCTTGAGTCGATACTTCTGCGGCGAGCGGCGCAACTCCGAGGTAATGAAAAAGAGCGTGAGTCTGCTCATGCAGCACACTCCCAAGTGGCAGGAGCAGAAAGGAGAAGCTCGTTCCACGATCAACTTCTGCTACTGGTATTTCGGGACGTTCGCAATATTTCAAAGCAACGACAAAGCGTTTCGCGAATGGAGCGATGGATTGCTCGCGGCCCTCCTGGAGAGTCAGCGGGGGGCGAACGATTCGGAGGACGAAGAGGGAAGTTGGGATCCGATCGACCCCTGGGGCGCGTGCGGTGGGCGGGTCTATTCGACGGCGATGGCGGTCCTCGCACTGGAGGTGCAATGTCGCTTCTTGAGGCAGAGGGCGGAATATTGAGCCAAGCCCTATCCTCCGGAAATGGAGGCGGTCGGCGAAACCTGCCGGGGTGCCTCCGCCTCGCCCCCTCGCCTGCGCGGGCTACGAAGGGATCTTGTCGGTACTGAATTCGTGTACGAATGCCAGGAGCTTGAAGCCGTCGGCGGGCACGTTGAAGACCTTGATCCCCTTCTTGCTCCGCACCTTGCGGCGCACGCCGGTCGATTCGCCGCCGACCATCAAGATCGGGACTTCCAAGCCATGGTCCAATTGAAAATCGATCAGGTCGAAGCTCTCTTCCAGCGCGATGGCGGGATCGAGGATGATGAGATCGATGAAGCGCTCTTGGAGGACGGTCTTGGCGACATCCAATTGCAGCGCCAATTCCAGCTCGAAGCGCTCCATGTCGAACACGTTGCGAATGGCGTAGGCGGAATCCTTGTCTTGACCAAGGATCAAGATACGGCCTTTTTCCATATGCGGTAGACGTCCCGGTTCCACCCTCTCAGAGCGGACGAGACACCCTGTACTCCTCCAAGTCCGCGCCGATCGAGATCGACGCGGCGGTTTCCCCCTCGAGCTGCTCCCTGAGATTCACCTCGTCGCACTCCGGATAGAAATGCATGAGCACCGTTCGGCGCGGCCGCGCCGCGCGCACGATCTCCAGGACGCCATCGGGATCGAGATGTCCCTTCACTCCCTTGCCGCGCGGAAAGCTGCACTCGAGCAGGAGGAGGTCGGCGTCGCGCGCCGCCTCCACGATCCCATCGCAAGTTTCCGTGTCCCCCGACCAGCAAATGGTCGCACTCGAGTCGTCCTCGATGCGATACGCCACGCTGTTCTCGGTGTGTACCACGGGAAACGCCCGCAGCCGAAATCCCGCGCAGCGCACCGCTTCCCCCGTCGACTCGCACAATTCGAAGTCTCGCCCCGGCTCCGGGAGCCAGCCGCGAAAGAGAGCGCGGAGCTGGGCGTAGAACGTGCCCATGCCGCGCGGGCCCACGATGCGCGGCCACCTTCTTTCGGCGTCGAAGCGCGGGTTCCGCAGCGCAAAAAGAATCGGCGCCAGGTCGCCCACGTGATCGAGATGGAAGTGCGAGACGAGGATCGTCGTAATGGCGAGCGGCGAGATCCCCGCGCGGGCCATGCGGCCGCCGCTTCCCGAGCCGGGATCGATCAAGATCCCGAATCGATCCCCCGCGACGAACGCGCCCGGGCTGCCCCGCCGCGCCGAAGGGATCGCCGTACCCGTACCGAGCAATGTCGCGATCAAACGACCGGCTCCGCGCACTTCACGCGCACCGTCAACTCGCGGCCTCCCTTGGAGTAGGTGACGCTGTCGCTGTAGCGCTTGAGGATCATGATTCCCCGGCCATGCTCCTCGAACTGCCGGCCGGGCGCCGTGGGATCCACGACGCCGCCCGGGTCGAAACCCGGCCCGTCGTCGAGCACTTTCAAGACCCACGATTCGCGCGACCAGTACAAGTCGACTTGCACGGACGCATCGGTGCGCCCCTTGCACCCGTGCGTGATCGCGTTCGTGATCGCTTCATCGAGGCACAACCGGTACTTGAACATCGCGGAGGGCGTGATCGGAATCCGCTCGTTGAGAAAGTGCAGAACCTCTTCGATGACTTTGTTCTTGGCGCCCAAGTCGGCGCCGATCTTCCAGGTCGAAACGTGCTCTTCGCTGATGGGGGGAGTGTCTTCTTGGAATCTCATGGGCGCCTATCTCTCACGGCTTCCGCCTCGAACCGACGGCGCGCGGCGGCCGCTTCACGCAAGAGCGGTCGCCGCGCATCGAGCTACGACCGGATGTGCGCGCGGCGCAGCGTATTTCCTATATCGGGAAGGACGGCTCGATTCTTCTCCGGAGACTGGGGCGGCCGCGCAAAATAATCGAGACTGCCGGCTGCCGCGCGCGGCGCAGCGTTCATTCGGAACCGCGCTCGCTCGCGCGCCGCTTCGAGTCGCGAACCGATGCAGGCGCGGCCGATAATCCGCACGCGCGGCGCCGCCGTTCGCGGCGGCGTTCCGCAGCGGGTCCTTGGAGCACGTTTCATGATGCAGCCGTTGCCCCGAGGTCGAACGAGGCGCCGGATGGCAAGGTGAGCCGCCGAGGCGTATTGATGGAGAAATACGTAGAGGCGGCTCGACGAAGAAAGGCGGCGTCGCAGTCGACCGAAGGCAGGCGGCATCTTGAAACGTGCTCCTAACCTCGCTACGCGGTCTCCTCCGCTTGCACGTAGTTCAAGACTCGGATCACCACTTCGCGGAGGTCTTTGCGCTCCACGATGCGGTCGATGAACCCGTGCTCCAGGTTGAATTCCGAAGACTGGAACCCTTCCGGCAGCTCGGTCTTGATCGTCTGCTTGATGACGTTCGGTCCTGCAAACCCGATCAGCGCTTTCGGTTCCGCGAAGATCACGTCGCCGAGGGCGGCGAAGCTCGCCATCGCTCCGCCCATCGTGGGATTCGTGAGGACCGAGATGAAGAGGAGCCCCGCTTCGTGCAGGCGGGCGAGAGCAGCGCTGGTCTTCGCCATCTGCATGAGGGAGAACATCCCTTCGTCCATCCGCGCGCCGCCTCCCGAGCCGGACACGAACACGAACGACACGCGGGAGTCGCGAGCGAGATCGATGCCGCGGCTGATCTTCTCTCCCACCACCGACCCCATGCTGCCGCGCAAGAAGCGGGAATCGCTCACTCCGAAGATGACGGAATTGTCGCCAATGGCGGCGCGCCCGATCACGACGGCATCGTTCAAGCCGGTCTTCTTCTGCGTCTCCTGGAGGCGCTCCCGATAGGGGCGCAGGGCGACGAAGTCGAGGGGATCGAGCGGCGCGATCCCGGCGAATTCCTCGCGAAAGCTGCCGGGGTCGCAGAGCAGGCGAATCCGCTCCGCGCTCGTGATCTCGAAGTGGTAGTTGCACTCCGGGCAGATGTTGCCCCGCTCCAGGACGAGGCTCCGATAAATCATCTTGCTGCATCCTGGGCAGCGCATCCAAAGTCCGCTCGGCATCTCGCGCTTGCGGCGAAAGGACTTGGACTCCCGCGCGCCATCCTGCCCCGGCAAATTCATCGCGCTGCCGCTCCGTTCTTGGGAACCTTGTTGCCGCGCAGTAACTCGCGAAAGCGGCGCACCGCGCCCGCGATGTCGGGCTGCCGAAAGATCGCGGATCCCGCGACGAACACGTTGGCGCCGGCGGCGCGCGCCACCGGGGTCGTCTCGAGGTCGATGCCTCCGTCTACCTGGATGTCGACGGCGCGCTGCGCGCGCTCCGCCGCCCGCTGGATCGCCGGGATCTTCTCGAGCGGCCGCGGCATGAACGCTTGGCCGCCGAACCCCGGCTCCACCGTCATGACGAGCACGAGATCGAGGTAGGGAACGTGGTCGAGGACCGCTTCTACCGCCGTGCCCGGCTTGAGCGCCATGCCGGCACCCTTGCCGGCGGCGCGGATGCGCGCGAGCAGCTCGCGGGGATCGGGGACGGCTTCGATGTGGAACGTGATCCGATCGGCGCCCGCGCCGATGAAGTCGTCGAGGTAGCGCGCCGGCTCGTCGATCATGAGGTGCACGTCGAACGGCAATCGGCAGCGCGACCTCAGCGACCGGATCACCGGAGCGCCGAAGCTCAGATTCGGGACGAAATGGCCATCCATGACGTCGAGGTGCAGCCACTCCGCGCCGGCGGCCTCCACGATCGCGCAGTCCTCGGCGAGCCGCGAGAAGTCCGCAGCCAGCAGGCTCGGCGCGAGGATCGGCGGCCGCGGGCTAGCCAAGATGTCGTTCCTTCCCGATCGCGAGCGGCGCCGCGCACGCGGCGCGGCACATGACACCGTTCGACCCCTGTCGCAGCCGACAGAATCTGCCCGGCGTTCGCGCGAGTCAATGCCGAATCGCGCGCGGTGCCCGCGCGCGGCGCCCGCGGATCGGCGGGTCGGAAGCAAAAAAAAGAGCCGCGGGCCAAAGCCCGCGGCTCTCTCCCTTCGACTCGCGTTTACGACTTTATTAGTCGATCGCGGGGTCGCCGGTGCCGGCCGTACCGCTCGTCGAGAAGCGGATCACGCCCGACTCGTCGCAGAAGAAGTACCGCTCGCCCGTACGGCCCGGCGTAACCGGGTCCGCCGTGCAGTCCCAAGCGGTCGCCGTGCCGGTGAGCACGAAGTCGTAGCCCGACTTCTGGCCGGCACCGAGCACGTTGTCAATGTAGCCCGCAGCTTCGATCGTCGGCAGGTCGGCGCCGTACGTACCGAAACGGCTGCGGTATTGTTCGCTCACCGTCGAGAGCGTCCGCAAGCTCGAAATCGCGGAAGCTTCGTTACCGGAAATACGAGCCGCCAAGAGGCTCGGGATCGCGATAGCCGCGATGATCGCGATGATCGCGACCACGATCATGAGTTCGATCAACGTGAAACCCTGCTTGCGATGCATCATGTCTGTTCCTCCCTATGAACTGCATCTTCCACTTCATCCCAAACACACAATGCCTGGAATCTTCAATTACACACAAGAATAGGATGCGCGCGCTCATCCGGCACACCGCCGAGGCATGCGCGAACGCTTGCGCAGCCGATGTTTCTTGCCCTCGAGAGGCGGCGTGCTACACGGCAAGCGAAGTGCCAACTACCAGAATTCGAGCGCCAAGTCGCAAAGTCGCGATGGGAGCGGAGTTTCGGAGTGGTTGGAGCTTGGATCGTCCGCAGCGAATCGCTGCGTCGCTACAGGAAGTGTCGCCAAACCCTGTCGAAACGACAATTCGCGACGCTCCGATAACGCGCCGTGCGCCGCACGCGCGGTTTAGAGCCTTCCATGAGATGGCGCCTAATCGATGCGAATATCGATCACTTTGATCTCGGCCGCAGGCGCGGAACCGTGGCGATTGACTGTCAATTCGCCCGCGACCGCGAACGGCCTCCGCGCTCCCGCGATGTGCCGCGCCCACGACGCCCCGCCGAAGAAGATCCCGCGTACCGCGCGCCCCGTGGCGCGCGCGTGGAACTGGAGGTGCTCCTCGGTGCGCCCGATCACGCGCGGCGCGCCCGCGAGCGTGACGCCGTCGATGCGGAGCCGCGGGATCTCGTTGCCGCGACCGAAGGGAGCGAGTCGTTCCACCTCGAGCGCGGCCGCGAGGTCGATCGCGTCGATCCCGAGCGCGAGGTCCAGCGCGAGCGCCGGCGCGGCGAGCGCGCCGCCCGCGCCCGAAACGCTTTCGATTGCCGCGCGAAGCTCCTCGACGCGCGCGGCTTCCACTACGAGGCCCCCCGCGACGCTGTGCCCGCCGGCACTCCGGGCGCAGGCGCGCGCGACGGCGAAGTAGGGCTCGAGAGGAAGCTCCGGAATGCTGCGCGCGGACCCGCGCGCGATCCCGTTCTGGATCGCGAGCACGAACACCGGCCGCCGATAGCGATCCACGAGGCGCGCGGCCACGATCCCCGCGACCCCCGAATGCCAACCCTCCCCCGCGAGCACGAGCGCCCCTGCCGGGCCGGCGCCGCCGCGCGCCGCCAGCGCCTCTTCGCACGCCGCGAGCATCCCTTGCTCGATCGTTTTCCGTTCGCGATTCGCCGCGACGAGCTGCGCCGCGAGAACTTCCGCGCGCCCGGGCTCCTCGCAGAGCAAAAGCTCGAGCGCCAGCTCCGCCCTCCCGAGCCGCCCTGCGGCGTTGATTGCCGGCGCGACGCGGAACGCCACGTCCTCCGCGGTGGCGGCGGCGCGCGCGAAGCCGCAGGCGGAGAGCAGCGCGCGCAGCCCGGCGTGCTGCGTGCGCGCGAGCGCCGCGAGGCCGTGATGAACGAGGACGCGATTCTCACCGACGATCGGCGCGACATCAGCGATCGTCGCGAGCGCGACGAACGCCAGCGCTTCGAGCAGATAGGTGCGGTATTCCTCCGTCACGCGCGGACCCCGCGCGATCGCAGTTCCGAGGCCCCAGAGCAGCTTGTACGCCACCCCCGCGCCGCACAACTCGGGGAACGGGCTCGGGCGATCGGGCCGCGCGGGGTGGAGAACCGGGCAGTCCGGGAGCGGCGAATGGATCGGATGGTGGTCGGTGATCACGACTTCTAAACCGAGCCCCTGCGCGAGCGCGATCTCATCCGGATTGTTGACGCCGCCATCCACGGTGATGAGGAGCTTCACTCCCTGCGCCGCGATCTGCCGCAGCGCATCCGCATTCAGTCCGTATCCTTCGCGGAGCCGGTCCGGCACGTAGGCGATGACGTCCCCGCCGGCGTGCCGGAGCACGTGCACGAGCATCGCGGTGGCGGCGAGTCCGTCGACGTCGTAGTCGCCGAAGATGCAGATGCGCCGGCGCTCGGCGAGAGAGCGCGCGATCGCCT
>JAKEFC010000068.1 GCA_022616235.1 Planctomycetota bacterium | reverse complement strand
GTTCCGGGACGTGAAACCGGTGACGTTGGCCTCGAGCCTGAAATCTCTAACACTGCGGTTGTGGGACGAGTCGAGCAAGAAGCTGGTCGGATACCGCCGCCTCAAGGAATTCCGCAAGCGCCGGGATAGTGAGGTCGAGTCGAAGGACGACGCGACTTCATGAAGCTGGTTTTTCACTTGCATGTTCCGGCATGCTGGCGGTCTCCGGCCGAGATTGCAGCTCCTCGCAGGCCATTCGATGGAGCGTCCCCCGCTGCAACAAAGTTCGCGCCACCAGGTCCTACTGGAAGCGGTGCTGGCGCAGGATCTCCATCGCCCTGGCGAAGCACGGTTCCAACACCTGCTTGACCTCCAGGTCAATCCGGTGCGCGGTCTGCTCGCTGCCGTCCTGCTCATGAGACCGTCCTGGCCGGGACTGAGAATTCCCCCGTACTCGTGGGCGCGGCGCATGAGACCCACGATGGTGTTCCTGGAGCGAACCGTCGTCCAATGGGATCCGCTCTTCAACCTTCATCGGATTACAACGCGCTTTCGGCGGCGATTCTGCGCCTTGCACAATCGACGACGCATTTGACCAATTCCCCGTAACGCCGCTCTGCGATTCGTAGCAATGTCGCTTTCGAATTCGGCTCCCGGAGGATCTGAACGCCGTCCAGGAACGGACTGTAACTCAGACTGCCGCAGGCGACGCCATGCCGGCGTCTCGAGGGCGAGCGTCCTCGGGCGATGATTTCGGCGGGAACGCTCACGCGCTGCGGAACCGCTCCTTCGCGTGCCAGGCGAGCAATACCTCGGAGGGTCGCCACTCGGGCGTCTTCGGGATCTTGATTTTCTGGTCGTGGAGCGGGTAGTAGGGTTCCCCATCGTCGAAGTCGGTCTTCAGCCGGGAGCTGACGCGGATGCGGAAATCGCGTGTTACGGTGATGTATCCATGGTCGAAAAGCGCGTGGAGGTCCGAGCGAAGCAGCAAGCCGTTCTCCATGCGGTGCTGGCCCCCTTCGCTCACGGGCAGTATGTGAGCCGCTTCGAGCACCGGCAGCGCTCGCTCGCCGGTCATGGCGCAAGTCCGCTCATAGGCATCCGTAATGCACAGGCGAAAGGTGCCCTGCCCGACGCGCGGAATGACGACGCGCGGGTCGCCGCGCGTGCGTGGATCGACCTCTTCGCCGGATCGCGATCCCGAGGCAGCGAGCAGGCTCGCGACTTGGGCCCACAGCTCGCGGCCCGGTGCGCGAGTGAGGTCGTAGGACTTTCCGCTCACGATGTTCGACGCGAAGTCCGCAGGCACGGGCAGCCAATCCGACCGCGGAAAGAAGAATGGACGCTGGAGCAAGATGCACCCGATGGAGTAATCGCGACGGTCTTTCGATATCCGAGACGAGTACGATTCGATGATCGCGCACATTTCATCGAAGGAGCCGGCACCATTTCGCTCTCCGAATGCATGCCACGCGAGGGTGGCGGGAATGGTCGTCGAATGGGCGAAAAACCCGCCGCCGACGATGAAGCTCTCGGGATGGTGCAGCTTGAACAACAGCGGCTCGCCCGGTGCTAGCGCTCGGAACCGCTTGGTGGAGGGGCGCCAGAAGTTCACCTCTTCGGGCCTCTGCAGTGCGCTCAGGAATCGAAACCACTTTGCATCGGTGACCGCGACATAAGCCTTGAGGGGAACCACCGCGCTCCGACTCCCTTTCCGCGACCGCCGCGCGCTTCCTTTGAGCAGCAATCCGAGGGCGAATCAACGGATCTCGACAACGCGGCCGGGCTCCGCTCTGGCCTCGCCATCGGAGACCCGGTAGATTCCCGGGTCCTTGGTGGAGGGCATCCATGACAGTGAAGAAGCTGCGACTCGCGGAGGAGGTGCGCCTCCAGGAGGATTCCGGCCGCACCGCGAATTGGAAGCGCTGGGGTCCGTACCTCGCCGAGCGCCAATGGGGCACGGTGCGGGAAGACTATTCGGAGGACGGGCGGGCGTGGGACTACTTCCCGCACGACCATGCGCGCAGCCGCGTCTATCGCTGGGGCGAGGACGGACTGCTCGGTATCACGGATCGCCAAGGTCGGCTCTGCTTCGCGCTCGCGCTCTGGAACGGCACCGACGCGATCTTGAAGGAGCGCCTCTTCGGCCTCGGCGGCAACGAAGGCAACCACGGCGAGGACGTGAAGGAGTCCTACTTCTACCTCGACTCGACGCCGACGCACTCCTACATGAAGGCGCTCTACAAGTATCCGCAGCGGGCTTTCCCCTACGAGCAGCTCGTCCAACAGAACCGAGCGCGCGGGCGCCGCGAGCCCGAATTCGAGCTGCACGATACGGGGATCTTCGATGACGACCGCTACTTCGACGTGCTCGCCGAATACGCGAAGGTCGCTTCGGACAGCATTCTCATCCGCATCACGATCTCGAACCGGGGCCCGGACCCGGCGCGGATCGACGTCCTGCCAACCTTGTGGTTTCGCAACACGTGGTCGTGGGGGCGCACGGGGGAGGGCTACTGGCACAAGCCCAGCATCCGCCTCACTCCCTACAAGCTCCTCCTCGCCGAGCATTCATCCCTCGGCGCCTACCGCCTCGCCGCGGATGCCGGCCCCGGGGGCCAGCCCCCGGAATTCCTCTTCACGGAGAACGAGAGCAACTTGCAGAAGCTCTACGGCACGCGCAACGTCGCGGCGCACTGCAAGGATGCTTTCGACGACTACATCGTCCACGGGCGCAAGGAAGCCCTCGCTACCGAGCGCTCCGGGACCAAGGCCGCGGCGCACTATCGCCTCCACCTTCCGCCGCGTGCAAGCGCCGAGCTGCGGTTGCACCTCTTCGCCGACAGCGCGGGGGTGAAGCCGAGCTTCGGAACCCCCTTCGACCGCACGTTCGCGCAGAGGATCGAGGAAGCCGACGAATTCTACGCGGCCCGCGTCGCCGCCGGCATGTCCGCCGAAGAGAAGCAGGTGCTGCGGCAAGGCTACGCGGGGCTCCTCTGGACGAAGCAGTTCTACCACTACAGCGTGAAGGACTGGATCGAGGGGGACCCGTCGCAGCCGCCGCCGCCCGAGGGCCGCGCGAAGGGGCGCAACTACGATTGGCTGCATCTCTATAACCGCGATGTCATCTCGCTCCCGGACAAGTGGGAGTATCCGTGGTACGCGGCGTGGGACCTCGCGTTCCACATGATCCCCTACGCGCGCATCGATCCCGACTTCGCGAAGGAGCAGCTCCTACTCTTCCTGCGCGAGTGGTACATGCATCCGAACGGACAGATCCCGGCGTACGAGTGGGCTTTCTCCGACGTGAACCCGCCGGTGCACGCATGGGCCGCTTGGCGCGTCTACAAGATGACCGCGCCGCGCGGAACACGCGACGTCGCCTTCCTCGCCCGCGTGTTTCAGAAGTTGATGCTGAATTTCACGTGGTGGGTGAACCGCAAGGACTTCACTGGCCGCCACATCTTCTCCGGCGGATTCCTCGGGCTCGACAACATCGGGGTCTTCGACCGCTCGCGCCCTCTCCCCACCGGCGGCTACCTCGAGCAGGCGGATGGCACCGCTTGGATGGCGTTCTTCTGCGGGACGATGCTCTCCATGGCGCTCGAGCTGGCCTCCAACGACCCCGTCTACGAAGACGTCGCTTCGAAGTTCTTCGAGCACTTCGTCGCGATCATCGATGCGATGAACGCATTCGAGGGGCGCGGGCTCTGGAACGAAGAAGATGGCTTCTACTACGATCACCTTCACGTCGATGGGAAGAGTCTCCCGCTCAAGGTACGGTCGATGGTGGGGTTGATCCCGCTCTTCACGATCGAGGTGCTCGAGCAGAGCGTGGTCGACAAGCTGCCGGGCTTCAAGAAGCGCATGCTCTGGTTCTTGGAGAACAACCGCGAGCTTGCGCGCCACGTCTCCGGCGAGATCGTTCCGCACGGAGACTCGGAGGAGCAGCACTTCTTGCTCGCGGTGCCATCGCGCGAGCGGCTGGAGCGCGTGCTCCGCTACATGCTCGACGAAAAGGAATTCCTGTCGCCCTACGGCATTCGGTCACTATCGCGCGTCCACGGCGAACAGCCCTACGTGTTCCGCGTCGATGGCACGGAGCTGCCGGTGCGCTACACGCCGGGGGAATCCACGACGGCGCTCTTCGGCGGCAATTCGAATTGGCGCGGGCCGATCTGGTTTCCCGTGAACTACCTCCTCGTCGAGATGCTGGAGCGCTTCCACCACTTCTACGGCGATGAGTTGCGCGTGGAGTGCCCGACGGGGAGCGGCGTTCGCATGAACCTCTCCGAAGTCGCGCAAGAGATCAAACGCCGCTTGGTGTCGATCTTCCTCCCCGGCGCGGAAGGGCATCGCCCCTGCCACGGCGGCGAGGCTCGCTTCGCGCACGATCCTTCGTGGCAGGATCTGGTGCTGTTCCACGAGTATTTCCACGGCGACACGGGGAAGGGGCTCGGCGCGAGCCACCAGACCGGCTGGACCGCGCTCGTGCTCCGCTGCATCGAGGACCTCGCGCGCGCGCGCTAGCGCTGAAAGTGGCGATGGACGCTCAAGCTGCGATTCCGAAGCGGCTCCTTCGCATCGAGCGCGCGGACTGCCTCTGGCTGGAGCGCGCGCTCAGGCGCGAGTGGCTCGAGACGAACGGGCTCGGCGGCTACGCGTCGATGTCGATCCTCATGTGTCCGACGCGGCGTTTTCACGGACTGCTCGTGACGCCGCTCCGTGGCGAGACGCACCGGCACCTCTTCCTTTCGCGCTTCGAAGAGAGCCTCCACGGCGGCGAGAAGTCGTTTCCGTTCTCGATGGCGCGCTATCCCGGCGTCTGGAATCCGCCCGGACACCAGGCGATCGAGTCCTTCGAGTTGGTGCCGTACCCATCCGCGGTCTACCGGATCGGGCCGACGGGGATCCTCCGGCAAGTGCTCATGGTGCGCGGCGCTCCGACGGTGCTGTGCCGCTATCGGCTGCTCGGCGAGCGGAGCGGGCTCGAGCTGAAGCTACGCCCGCTCTTCGCGTGCCGCCGCGCGGATGCGCTCACCTTCGAGAACATGGGCTTGAACTCGCGCGTGGAGAGGATCCGCGGCGGCGGCATCCGCTTCGCTCCCTATCCCGGCCTCCCCGCCGTCTCAATCACGCTGTCGAGCGCGGAGGGGCGCTTCGACGCGGATCCCGTCTGGTACCGGCGCCTCGAGTACCGCGCCGACCTCACCCGCGGCTACGACGGGCACGAGGATCAATTCAGCCCGGGTTGGTTCACGATCCCCGTGGAACTGGAGCGCGATGTCGTCGTGGCGGCCACCATCGATGCGCCGATCGAGGATCCGCTCGAGCTTTGGGAGGCGGAGAGCGCGCGCCGCCGCGGCGCGCTCGCGGCCGGCGAGCCGGGGCTGCGCGGGCGGCTCCAACTCGCCGCGGAGCACTTCCTCTATCGTTCTCCCGCGGGACGCATCGGCGTCATGGCGGGTTTCCCGTGGGCGACGGAGCACGGCCGCGACACGTTCGTGTCGCTGCCGGGACTCACGATCGCGCGCGGCGCGGCGGAGGAGTGCGGCGAAGCGCTCGAGGGGGTGCTGCCGTTTCTCCGGCGCGGGATCCTGCCGAGCGTCGTCGGCGCCACGCCGGAGCTGAGCATTTACGCGGCGCCGGATCCCGCGCTCTGGTTCGCCCGCGCCGTCCGCCTCTACGAGCTTGCCGGCGGCGAGCCGGCGCGCGCGCGCGTGCGCAAGCGCTTCCACGGCGCGCTCGCCGAGATCGCCACCGCCTTCCGCGCGGGCTCCGTACACGGCATCGGCGTCGACGACGGCGGGCTCCTCGTGACGGTACCCGGCGATGGCGCGCTCACGTGGATGGATGCGTGTTCCGCGCGCGGCCCCGTGACGCCGCGCGGCGGCGCCGCCGTCGAGACGAACGCGCTCTGGTACTTCCTGCTTGCCTATCTCGAGGAGCTGGAGCGCGCGCGCGGGGACCGCGGCCGCGAGGCGGAGTGGCGCGCGCTCAAGGAGCGGGCGGGAGAGACGTTTCTGCGCCGATTCTGGCTGGAAGACCTGCGCTTCCTCGCTGACACCTGGAGAGATG
>JAKEFC010000067.1 GCA_022616235.1 Planctomycetota bacterium | reverse complement strand
TTGCCTCGTCGATTCCGCGCGATGCCGAGCATGCCGAGGACATCCGCTGCCTCTGGCAGGCGGAGCCAGCGGCCGCCGGCGAGGAGCACGGCGCCGGCGGTGGCGAGTGGCGGCAGGAGCGCGAGGGCGCGGGCGGCGGCGGTCTCGGCGCCGATCCAGGAAACGAGCAAGCGATGGGTCGCGAGCGCAGCGAGCCCGCTCAGCGCGGCGAGGAGCGCCATCGGGAAGAGCGCGGCGAGTGCGCGGCGTGGCGCGATCCCGCCGATCTCGATGCGAAGCGCGGCGGCGAGGATCGCGCAGTTCACGAGCGCCGAGAGCGCGGTCCCGAACGCGAGCGTGCGAAAGCCGAAATGGCGATAGGTGGCGAGGGACCAGATGAGATTCGCCGCGACGGCGGCGATCGACGCGATCGCGGGGATGCGCAGGCGGTCGAGCGCGTAGAACGCGGGGGCGAGCACCTTCACCGCGGAGTAGAAGAGGAGCGAAGTCGCGTACCAAAAGAGCGCGGCCGCCGTCTGCGCAGTGTCGTGCGTGGCGAAGCGCCCGTACTCGAACGCGAACTGCACGATCGGCTCCGCGAGCAGCATGAGGCCGGCCATCGCGGGGAGCGTAAAGAAGGCGATGGAGCGGAGCGCCTCTTCGAGGTGGTCGCGGAACTCATCGCGATTCGCGTCGGCGGCGGCGTGGCTCAGGTTCACGGTGCTCACCGTCGCGACCGCCACGCCGACGACGCCGATGGGCAGATAGACGAGGCGAAACGCGTAGTTCAACCAGGACACGGCGCCGTCCTCCCGGGACGCCAGCGTGCTGTTGATGAGGATGTTCAATTGCAGCGCCGCGAGCCCGAGCGTCGCGGGCCCCATCTGGCGCACGATGCGCCGGAGCGCGGCGTTCGCGAAGTCGAACGCGAGGCGGGCACGGAGCCCGAGGCGGTGGAGGGAGGGGGTTTGCACGAGCACCGTCGCTGCGCCGCCCGCGATGGTCGCGATCGTCCAGCCGTACATCGCGCTCTCCGCGGTGAGACCGGCGAACCAGAGCGCGTAGCCGGTCGCCACTGCGATCAAGTTGAAGAGCGCGGGCGCGAGGGCGGGGACCAAGTAGCGGTGGTAGCTGTTCAGGACGCTGCGGCAGACCGCGGCCCAGGAGACGAGGAGGAGGAATGGCATCAACCAGCGCGTGAGGCGAATTGCGAGGTCGCGCTTCGCAGGCTCCGCGGCGAAACCGCCCGCGATCCCATCGACGAGCGCGGGCGCGAAGTAGATGCCGAGGAGCGTGAGCGCTCCGACCGCGACGAGGAGCGCCGTCGCGACCAGCCGCGCGAGATGGAAGGCGGCCGCTTCCCCCTCCTTCGCGCGCACGGCGGCGAACGCAGGGACGAGCGCCGATGAGAGCGCGCCTTCGGCGAAGAGGTCGCGGAGCAGGTTCGGGATGCGGTACGCGATGATGAACGCATCGGAATAGAAGCCCGCGCCGAATAGCTTGGCGAAGATGTGTTCGCGAAGGAGGCCGAGCACCCTCGATGCGAGTGTCGCGCCGCCGACGAGGCCGGCGCGCCCGAGCGAGGCGCGGCGGCGAAGCCGTACCGCCGCGGGCGCGGCGAGATCTGCCCCCGCGTCTGCGGTCACGGAGCTTCCGGGCGGAGATGCTCCGGCACGGCGTTCAGGAGGAACGCGCAAGGCGTTCTCAGATCCTCGCGGCTCTTCCCCGCGAATCCGATCGCCGTGCCCTCGCGGATGATGATGCCGCGCGCCCAGCCATCGGCGGCGACGTCGAGCCTCCCGTCCTCCAGGAAGCGGGCGCTCTTGGTCTCGAGCCTGTGCGCCTGTGTGTAGGCGAGTAATTCGACGTCGATGCCGCCGCTCTCTGCGGGCACGTCGACGCGGAAATCGAGCGGCGGCGCAGCCGCGATGCGCGGCGGCGAGTCCACCGCTACGAGTGCGAGGTCCCGCCGGGCGTCCGCGTGCCACACTTCGCGCGCCGGGCGCACGGAGCCATCCTCGAACTCGACGCGGACGAACTCCTCGTAGCCGGCGAGAACGCCAGCTTCGCGCTCGCGCGCCCAACCGAGGTCGATGCCGGAGCGGGCTGCGACGACGACCCCCGCGCCGTCGCGCGTCCGGTAGAAGATCCCGGGAGAGACCTGTGTGATGCCAAGCGGCATCGTCGGATCCTCGGGCTGGTCGGCAGCTCTACCCAAGAGCGAGTGCACGAGCACCAGCGACTGGCCGAGGCGCGGGTCGCGCGCGCGGCCGGCGAGCGCTCCCGAGCCGCCCGCATACGATTCGTCTTCTTCCAGGGGCGGGGCCACCGCCGCGATGAAGACTTCGCCATCGTGGGCGGGCACCGACGGGTTGTCGCTCGGAGTGCGAAAGGAGAGCGAGACGCCCGCATGCGTGGCGGGCTCGACCCAGAAGTGGGTGTGGAGCGTGACGGTCTTCCGCACGTCGCGGCGGATGTAAGCCTCGGCGATCACGCAATCGTTCTCCTCCGAGAGCCCCACGCGGGTAACCAAGCCGACTTCGACGCCGCGATAGCGAACCGGGTCGCCGCGCTCGAGGCCGCGGGAATGTGCGAGATGCACCGAGATCGTCAGGTCGCCGGGGCACGGCGCGGGAAGCGGCGCCAGGTCGACGCCGGCCGGCGCGGAAGCGCTGCCCTCGACGCGGGCACCGTTCGAAAGCGGCTGCCCGCGAGGCTCGGTGCGCTCGTCGCGCGTGGCGATGATGAAGGCCGCTAGCGAGAGCCCGGCGAGCATCATCGCGCCGCCGAGCGCGAAGGGAAGCCAAGCGGGGGGCGCTTTCATGGCGGCATCGTAGCGAGCGCAATGCGGATGGCACGCTACTTTTTCGCCGTTTCGCCGCGCGAAACGCGGTAGCGGCGGCCGCGCGAGAGGAACGGCACGAGGAAAATCGCGCGAAAATCGATTACAATCCCCCTTTCGCCTCGCCCGCGTGCGCGCGGCCGGCGGCTGCATGGAGGATCCGTAATGAACGATTCGCTCGAAAAGATCGACTCGAATCGGCTCATCGAAACCTTGACCGATGCGCGTGCGTTTACGCTCGCCATGGTCGAGGACCTGAGCGACGAGGAGATGCTCGGACCGCGCCTGTCTATCGTGAATCCGCCGATCTGGGAACTCGGCCACATCGCGTGGTTCCAAGAGTGCTGGATCCTGCGCCATCTCCATGGACGCACGCCGATCGACCAGCGCTTCGATCGCCTCTACAACTCGGCGAAGGTGGCGCACGACAAGCGCTGGAGCCTGAGGTTTCCGAAGCGCGAGGACACCATGCGCTACATGCAGACGGTGCTCGAGGCCGTGTGCGACCTCCTCTCCCGCGGCAACGGTCCCGATCCGCGCGATGCGTACTTCCATCTCCTCGCGAGCTTCCACGAGGACATGCACGGCGAAGCATTCGCCTACACGAGGCAAACCCACGGCTACGGCGCGCCATCGTTTCCGAACTCCGCCTCCAATGGGCATTCCAAGGGGACCGCACGTATTGGACGAGCCGGGCGCTCGGCACGGCAGCGGGCGGGAGCGGCGGGGGCGGCAGGCGCACCGGGCGCAGCGAATGCGGCGGCCGCATCGGGAGACGTTGCGTTCTCCGCGGGGACTTACTACGTCGGGGCTCCTTCGTCGGCGGCGAGCTTCATCTTCGACAACGAGAAGTGGGCGCACCCCGTTACGCTTCGCGAATTCGCGATCTCGCGCACGGCGGTCACGAACGGCGAGTTCCTGGCTTTCGTCGAAGCGGGGGGCTACACGGCGCGGCGCTTCTGGAGCGATGCAGGCTGGAGGTGGCGCGCGGGGGTGGCGGCGGAACATCCAGTGTATTGGCGGCGCGAGCCGGGGGGCAACTGGCTTCGCCGCCGTTTCGAGCAGTGGGTGCCGCTCGAGCGCGACCTGCCGGTCATGCACGTGAACTGGCACGAAGCGGAGGCCTATGGTCGTTGGGCCGGGAGGCGCTTGCCGGATGAAGCGGAGTGGGAGGTCGCGGCTTCCGCGGCGGTCCCTGGCGGTCCCGGCGATCGGAGGAGCTTTCCGTGGGGAGAAGCGAGCCCGAACGGAATCCTCGCCGCGCTCGACGGACGGAGCGGCGACTGCGTGGACGTGACGGCGCATCCGAAAGGTGCTAGCCCGCAAGGCGTCCAGCAGATGATCGGCAACGTGTGGGAGTGGACGGCGACGGATTTCCATCCGTATCCCGGCTTCGTCGCGGATCCGTACAAAGAGTATTCCGAGCCCTGGTTCGGGGATCACAAGGTGCTCCGCGGCGGCTGTTGGGTCACGCGCTCGCGGCTGATCCGCAACACCTGGCGCAACTTCTACACGCCGGAGCGCCGCGACGTGTGGGCCGGCTTCCGCACCTGCGCGCGGGACAAGTAAGCTTAGCCGAGCCTCCTCATGCAGATCCTCATCGTGACTCCCGAGCAGACGGGCAAGGTCGGCGGCAACAACCGCACTGCGGAGCGCTGGCGCGAGATCTTCGATGAGCTGGGGCATCGCGCGAAGGTGCGCGCCGAGTACGCGGGCGCCCGCACGGACCTCTTGGTCGCGCTCCATGCCGGCCGCAGCCACTCATCGATCGGGGCTTTCCGCCGCCAGCTTCCCGGGCGGCCCGTGATCGTCGCGCTCACGGGCACGGATCTGTACGTAGATCTCGTCCACGACCAAGCGGTCACCGCTTCCCTCGATTGGGCGACGCGCCTCGTACTCCTCCAGCGGCTCGCGATGGCGCAGCTCCCGGTGCGGTTTCGCTCGAAAGCGCGCGTGATCTACCAATCCGCGAAGTCCTTGCCGCCGGAGGAGGGGGCGGAGCGCTCGGCGGGCGAGTTCCGCGTGGGCGTGGTCGCGAATCTGCGCGCGATCAAGGATCCGCTCCGCGCCGCGCGCGCCGCGCGGAACCTCCCGGCCGACTCGCGCGTGCGCGTGACGCTCGTGGGGAAGGAGCTGGAGCGTGGCCTCGCCGCAGAGGCGCGCGAAGAGGAGCTGGCGAACCCGCGATTCGCGTGGCGCGGGCCGCTCTCGTACGACGAGACGCTCCGCTTCATCGCCGGCTGCGACCTGATCGCGATCACGTCGCAGGTGGAAGGCAGCTCGAACGTGCTCAGCGAAGCGCTCGCCGCGGGCGTGCCGGTCGTGGCTTCGAAGATCCCGGGACTCGTCGGGACGCTCGGGGAGACCTTTCCGGGCTACTACGCCTATGGCGACACCGCGGAGCTGACGGCGCAGCTTTCGCGCGCGGA